>CAXTPY010000101.1:0-7438 GCA_964246195.1 uncultured Acidobacteriaceae bacterium
CCGCCTCAACCCCAACACCCCCCCCACACCCACCCCGCCTCGAGCGCCGGGGCGGGCTGCGACGGCCTGGCCCCCCAAGAAGCCCCCACCCCGCGCAAGCTCCGCACCCACGGCGAGTACGACCAGAAAGAGACCAAAGTCGCCATCATAGGCCGCCCCAACGTAGGCAAATCCACCCTGCTCAACGCCCTCACCGGAACCGACCGAGCCATCGTCTCCCCCATCGCCGGCACCACGCGCGACGCCGTAGACGAGGTCGTCGAGCGCGCAGGCCACAGCTTCCGCTTCGTCGACACCGCCGGCATCCGCCGCAAAGGCAAGACCAAGCAGATGGCCGAAAAACTCTCCGTCATCATGGCCCGCAAACACCTCGAAGCCGCCGACGTCTCCCTCCTCGTCATCGACGCCGCCGAAGGCGTAGCCGCCCTCGACGCCAACATCGGAGGCTACGCCCACGAGAGCGGACGCAGCGTCATCATCGTCGTCAACAAGTGGGACACCATGACCGCAACCGGCCCCGACGGCATGCGCCTGCTCGACGGCAAGCCCCCCGCCGACCAGAAGGTCTACGAGCAGCAGGTCCGCGACGCCCTCAAATACCTCGACTACGCCCCCCTCCTCTTCATCTCCGCCTCCCTCGGCAAGAACATCGAATCCGTCTTCAAAAAAGTCGAGCTGGTCGCCCGCGAACGCCGCAAACGCGTCTCCACCGGCCAGATGAACAAATTCCTCGAGCGCGTCGACTTCCAAAAGGCCTCCGTCCCCATGTCCAAACGCGTCCGCATCTACTACATGACCCAGGCCGCCGTCGCCCCGCCTACCTTCGTCCTCTTCACCGACAAGGACGTCAAACTCCACTTCTCCTTCGAGCGCTTCCTCGCCAACCAAATCCGCGACAGCTTCGGCTTCATCGGCTCCCCCATCTGGTTCAAGATCAAAGCCCGCAACAAGAAAAAAGCCGCCGAATAGCCGCTCCGCCACCCGCTCGCGAACGGCCGCCGCTGGCGCCCCCCGGCAGTCAGCGAATCACCACGCCGAACCGCGAAAAAACCCGCAAACGACCAGGATTTCGCCTTGTCCTTCCGCCCCAAAGCACGGAAAAACAGCCATTCGGCCCCGCACCATCGCCCACAAAACCACCGCAAATCCCCCAGCCCGGCCCCATGGAGTCTCAGCAGTTCGCACAAAAAAACAACGCGGTTTCCTCCGAAGCTGCTCCCACCCACCTATACAAATCGGAAGACTCTTGCTATCATCTCTACAGGAAAGCGGATAAAGCTACACTTTCCAAAAGTTCTGCGGCTTCACCCTTACCGCCGCAATCCAGTTGCGTCACTGGCCTCCCGGCACGGACAACTTACCGTTCGTGCCGCCTTTTTTTGCCCATTTTCGCAGCTTTCCCCAGCCAAGCCCGCCGCCACCGTCTATAGTCGAGCTATGAAGGATCGAAAAAAAATCCTTGGCAGCCTAGCGCTCGGCCTGCTCACCCTCGCCGCCTCCGCCCAGTGGTCGAATCCCGCCGACGACGTCCCCGCCTACAACGCCTCCGCCCCCAAGAAAAAGCTCCCTCCCATCCTCAGCGGTGACCAGCTCTCAGGCCCCTTCTTCACCCACCCCTATCAGGTCACGGCCTACAAGATGGCGGCTGCCATCCCGAACGTTCTTCACCAGCAGCCCTGCTACTGTCATTGCGATCGCGCGCTCGGCCACAACAGCCTGCACAGTTGCTTCGAAGGCACACACGGCGCCGTCTGCTCCACCTGCATGCGCGAAGCCGTCTACGCCTACCAGCAGACCAAACTCGGCAAGACCCCTGCGCAGATCCGTAAAGCGATCGAAGCCGGTGAATGGCAAGCCGTAGACCTCTTCTCCGCCACCCTGTAGTGCGTCCACTGCGGTCGCGGCCGGCCCAAGCCGATTCCGCTCAACGAGCACAGACCAGCCAAATGCGACAGCGTTCCCGGAAGCGAGTTGCCGCCCCGGCGAACGCTGCCGCATCGGTCCTACCATCCCTCCTCGCTCTAGCCCTGGTCCGGGTGGATGACGCGATAGCTCGCGTTGCCCCTCGACCACACCAGCAAAAGCAGATCTTTGCCGGTGGGCTGGGCATGGACCGCCTTCACGAACTGCTCCGCGGACGAGGTGGACGCACGGTCGACCTCGAGGATCACGTCTCCGGCGGCCAAGCCGGCCTCGTCCGCCGGACTGGCCGGACGCACCGTCTGGATCGCAACCCCTTGGACCCGCGCCGGAAGCTGCAACTGCCCCCGCAGATCCGGCGTGAGATCGCTGACCGCTAGCCCCAGCTTGCCGCTCTGTGGTCCGGCTGGGCTGTCCTCCTTGGCTACCTGCTGGCTGTCGCGGTACTCGCCCACGGTCAGGTTCACCGTCTGCGGCTGGCCGTTGCGCAGAATCCCAAGCACGATCCTGGCCCCGGGAGCCTCTTCGCTGACCGCAACCTGGAGCGCGCTCCCGTTCAGGACCTTATGTCCGTTCAGCTCCGTAATCACGTCGCCGCTAAGCAGTCCCCCCCGGCTCGCCGGAGAGTCTGGCGCCACCTGCGACACGATAGCCCCGGACGCGTCCTGCAGCTTGAAGAAGTGCGCGTTGTCCGGTGTAACATCGTTCAGCCCAACGCCCAGGTAGCCATGCTGCGCACGTCCGCTCCGGATCAGTTGCGCGGTCACCGTCTGCGCGATCTGCGATGGTATGGCGAAGCCCGCGCCCGCGAACGAGCCGCTGTTCGAGATAATAAAGGTGTTGATCCCAATCAGCTCCCCATGCGCATTCACCAGCGCGCCGCCGGAGTTCCCCGGATTGATCGCCGCATCCGTCTGGATGAACCCGCCAGGCTTGCGCGCGTCGTCCGAGTAAGGGTTGGGGCGATTCACCGCGCTCACTATGCCCCGCGTCACCGAGAACTGGAAGTACCCAAAGGGGCTCCCGAAAGCGAGTACAGTCTGTCCCGGCTTCAGCTTGCCGGAGTCTCCCCACGGAATGCTGGGCAGACCCGTCGCATTCACCTTGATCACCGCCAGGTCGGTGAGCTTGTCCGTCCCGATGAGCTTCGCGTTCATCACCCTACGATCGTTCAGCGTCACCTTGATCTGCACCGCCCCATCGACCACATGGTTGTTGGTGACGATGTACCCGTCCGGGGAGATGATGATGCCGCTTCCGATTCCATGTTCAATCGGCTGCTGCTGAGGCTGGCCTCCCCCAGGGCCGAAGAACTGCGAGAAACCAGGAGGAAGACCCATCTGCCCCTGCTGTTCGTCAGAGGTCTCCCGCTCCGCTCCCCGCGACGTGACGGCCACATTGACCACCGCGGGGGTCACCCGCGAGGCCACCGATTCCACCGCCTGGTCCAGCGAGACCAGCGATGAAACGCTGTTGTCGTCCAGCGCCCCCCCAGCCATGCTGGCAGCATGAACGTTGTGCTGGAAGAGCATCCCGCCAGCTAGAACAAGCGCTCCAACCGAGCCGCAAGGAACGGCAAGCTTGCGAGCCCTTTCTACTAATCTATTAGTTTTAGTAAGCACGATAGTACCCTCGATACTTCTGGAAGCGTGGTTAGAGTTGAACGATCAGCCAGCCGCCCTCTGTAGGCACGGCTGCGTAGGAGGAAAATCGAAGCGTCGTCGCAAAGATGGAAAAGGCGGCGGGCTGCCGGCGCAACCCCCGGCGTTCCCCCTCGGCGACCGCCCGCGAGGTCCGCAGCAGCTTCGCAGGGGTCCTCTCATGCGGCGTCGCTGCATGCGGATGGCGCGTGCCACCCATGGTCCCGGGCACCGCTGCCGCCTGCATACGCGAAGCGCTTGGCAGAGAGGACGCAACCTTCACAAGCCTCGCCCGCGACCTCCCGGAGTCACCGAAGACAACGTTGCCATACGGCGAGCGGCCTTCGACTGGAGCGTAGGAAGAGCGAGTCAGCGACGCCGCCGCCGAGGATGCCGGAACCGAAAAAGACACAAGCTGCGGACTGCGCGAGAGAGCCACCGCCCCGGCCACTAACCCCAGCACGAGCACAGAGGTGACGCCAGCAGTCGACTTCCTGCTCCCCATGCTCTCCAACGGCATCGCCAGGATGTCCTGCACACGCCGGGTCAGCTCGCAACGTCGCCCCCAAGCGCCGAGAGCGAGCGAAAGCTGCTGCCCGAAGCTCTGCTGCTCGGCCAGGTCGACCAGGCAGCTGGCATAGACCTTCGGGGACCGCGTCACGCGCAGCACAGCTTCGTCGCACGCTAGCTCGCGCTCCAGGCATAGCCGGCGCTCTACCCACAGTAGAACCGGATTCAGCGGAAAGAGCACAAGGCCGATCTTCTGCAGCAGGTTGATCCAGTCGTCTCTTCGCCTCAGATGCTGGAGCTCATGAAGCACAATCTGCTCCAGCTCCGTCGCGGAGAGTCTCCCGTACAAGGCACCCGGTATTAGAATGCTGGGCGAAAGGAACCCAATCACGCACGGCCGCTGAACCTCGTTCGAGGTACACAGATTCGCCGCCCGCTGGCTAAACGGCGCAAGCCGAGGCAAAGCCAGTAGGCCCGGAGTCACGGGCGAAGCCCGCAGACGAATCTTGCGAAGATGATAGGCGCTCGCCAACAGCAGGCCAGCCCTGCCGAGCGAGCAGACAGCCCAGGCTCCCACCACCCCTAAGCTCCATCTCGGATCGATGAAAATCTTCGCCCCCCCGAGGCGCTGCGTAGCCCCCGGTGCCGCGGCCCACCACGAAAGAAAAGGCAGAAGCGCGGAAAGCAGAAGCACCGCTGCCCAGGCCGCCGCGCGCACAGACGCCGCTGCCCGAGGCGCAAAGCGCAGCATCATCGCCGTACACCCAGCCAGCAAAGCCCCCTCCCAGATGGAGGAGAGCAGAGCCGCCGAGGTCAACTGGCACGCCTGTCCCACAGCAACGAGCGCATCGGCTTCTGCCATCACTCCACCTCCTGTGCGTCATCCGGAAGCCCCGCAATGGCCTCCCGAAGCCGCTTCAACTCTTCAGGCTTGATCTCTTCATCCTCGATCAGGGAAAGCAGCAGACGCTCGCGCGAGTTGCCAAAGAAACGTTGCAGCATGTGCCGGACCTCGGAGCGGCTCGCCTCCTGCTCGATCACGCACGGCGTATAGAGGAACGCGCGGCCCTGCTCACGATGCCGCACGTAGCCTTTGCTCTCGAGAATGCGCATCGTCGTGAGCACCGACGTGTACGCCAGCGGAGCTCCCTTGGGCATGGCGGCCACCAGGTCCGCCACAGCGCACTCACCGCGCTCCCACAAGATCTTCATCAGCCTGAGCTCGGCTTCGGTCAACGTGTTCGATCGCTTCGGCGGCATGGGTCAGCTCGTAGCCCAGCCCTCGCACCAGCGGCCCGGCAAGGCATTGGACGATGAACTAATCTTCTAGTTAGCAGCACCGTTCCGAGAGGCCGCCGCCTGCGCGTTGGTCATCGCAATCATTCGGGAGTAGAATTCGGCGCGTCGAGATCACCCTCGATCGAGAAGAAGCGAACGCGGAACCCGTTCGATGCCTATCGGTCCGCAACACGAAACTCTCTCATGGAAAGGATTCTGACCGTATGCGCTCTTTCAAGAAGAAGTTGAGTCTAGCGGCAATGGCCTTAAGCGTCCTGGCCACAGTAGGCTGTCAGCACCGAGCCACCTACTTCCTCATCTCCAACAATCTCAAGCTCCCCTATTGGAAGACGGTCTACGAAGGCTTCACCAACGGCGCCGCCGAGTATCACGTAACCGCGCAGTTGGATGGGCCGGACACCTACGATCCCGCGGCCGAGCTTGCCGCGTTTCGCCGTGCGGCGGCATCCAAGCCCGCCGGAATCCTGGTGTCCGTCGCCGACTCCGTCGGCATGCGCGAAGATATTACATCGGCCGTCGAAGCGGGTATCCCCGTGATCACCGTCGACTCGGACGCACCCACCAGCGCCCGTCTGTACTTCATCGGCACCAACAATCACGAAGCCGGACGGCTGGGCGGCAGAAGACTTGTAGAGCAGATCAAAGGCAAGGGCAACGTCGTCTTCTTCACCATGCCCGACCAGCCCAATCTCCAGGAACGGCTCACCGGGTATAAGGACATCCTCGCCCAGCATCCCGACATCAAGATCGTCGACATCTTCGACACCAAGGGCGATGGAGGCACAGCGTTCGACCAGACCGAACAGTATCTCGCCAGGACCGGACCGCAAAAAGTAGACGCCTTCGTATGCCTCGAATCCACCTCCGGGAAGTCGGTCGGTGAGGTGCTGAAGCGCCACAACCTCACCGACCGCACCGTTATCGCCATGGATGTTCAACCCGAGACCTTGACCCTGATCAAAGATGGAACCATCGCAGCCACGGTCGCGCAGAAGCCCTACACCATGGGCTACGTGGGATTGCGTTCGCTCGATGAGATCCATCACCACCTGCCCAAGCCGTTCCGCACCAACTACCGCGTCGACTCCTTCTCCACCTACCCCGAGTTCGTCGACACCGGTACCGCCCTGGTCGACAAAGCCAACGTCGCCATCTATGAAGAAAGCGCCACGGCAGCCGCAGGCAGGTGAGCATCGAACCCCATCCGCGGCGAAATCACCGCCCAGCCCTCAGAAGGGATCTGCGGAGATCCAAGGGCTGAAAGTCCGTCACCTAGGGTGTCACCAACCCTCGACGCAGCGCGCGCTGAGTCCCTCCACCTCGCCTAAAGAGCAGCGCCTGAGCTAACCGGAGATCCATTGCCCTCGGGCAGCGGCAAGCCCCGTCACCGCACCAGATCCGTCGCCAACTCCACGTATAGCTCCACCGCCTCCAGAAGCTCCGCCTTGCGCATCTTCTCCGCAGGGGTGTGGGCCACATGAATCGATCCCGGCCCTAGAAGAAACGGCTCTCCCCAAGCCGTCAGCGAAGGGATATCGGTCGTGAACTTCGCCACCATCGTCGGCAGGTCGCCCACCTTCCGCATCCGCACGAACGGCAGCTCGAGAGAAAACGTCACCTCCGCCCGCGCCCCCACCACACGCACGATCTCTCGCTTGATCTCCTCCGACGATCCCACCAGACGGACCAGAAGATGAGCCTCTGCCTTGTCAGCAATCACGTTGGGAGCGCGACCACCTTCGACCAGCCCAATGTTCAGCGTCGCAGGCCCGATCCCCGGCTCCACCGGCAAAGGCATCGCAAGCACATCGTGCAGCGCTCCCACCAGCTTGTCGATCGCCGACTCCCCCAGCTCCGGGTATGCCGAATGCGCCATCGTTCCCCGCGCCCGCAGCTCCACCCGTAGCGCCCCTTTCGACGCCAACGCCAGCCGGTTGTCCGTCGGCTCCCCGTTGATCAGGAACCGCGATCCCTTCGGCTGCAGGTTTGCCACCTTCGCTCCCGCGGAGTCCCGTTCCTCGCCCACCAGGAACAACAGCCCCCCCGGGGGCCGCGCCGCCGGCGACGGC
>CAXTPY010000102.1:0-7379 GCA_964246195.1 uncultured Acidobacteriaceae bacterium
GATCTCTACACCACGCTTGCGGCACAAAAAACCAACATCGACACCATAAAATCCACCGTCGTAGCCCATGCCCGCCGCATGTATGACGAAGATATCGCCGCCTGCAAGCGGATGGGAGCCCACGGAGCCCCGCTAATGCCTCGCAAAGGCACCGTATTGACCCACTGCAACGCCGGCGCACTGGCCACCTGCGGCTTCGGATCCGCCCTCGGCGTCATCCGCGCCGCCATCGCTAACGGCCATCAAATCAACGTCTTCGCCGACGAGACCCGCCCCTTCCTCCAGGGCGCCCGCCTCACCGCCTGGGAGCTCATGAAAGACAACATCCCCACCACCGTCCTCTGCGACAACATGGCCGCCTCGCTCATGCGCCAAGGCCGCATCCAGGCCGTCGTCGTCGGCGCGGATCGTATTGCAGCCAATGGAGATACGGCCAACAAGATAGGCACCTACGGGGTCGCCATCCTCGCCCGCGAACACAAAATTCCCTTCTACGTGGCCGCCCCCTGGGCCACTCTCGACCTCGCCACCGCCCACGGCGATCTCATCCCCATCGAGCAGCGCCCCGCCTCCGAAGTCACTCATTCCAATGGCAAACAGATGACCCCGCACAACGTAGCCATCGAAAATCCCGCCTTCGACATCACTCCCGCGAAATACATCACCGCCATCATCACCGAGCGCGGCATCCTCCGCGCCCCTTACCCAAAGTCCATACGAGACATGGACGCCCCGGCCCACTCCACAAACTCCATCCCGGAGCTTGCGGCCGTCTGCTAAGTGTCCAGCTCCCATTGTAGCTGTGTGAGAATTACACGGGCGAACCCCAGCTCGCATAGAGGTCCGGCCACTTCAGACAGCCGCCAGCAAAGCGCCGGGCCTACCCTGTACAGAGCAGCGTGACCTACCGCATCCTCAATCCGAGCCGTGCCTCACTCCTCCGTGGCAGCGTCCTGGTCCTCATCAGTCTCCTCGCCGCCGCGATCCTGTCCAACTTCCCCCACAACAATGCCAATCCCGCCATTGTTCTCCCCGCGCTCGTGGCTATCGCAGGCACCATCGATACCATCCGCTGCATGCGCCCGCGCTGGAGCTTCTACCACGCAGGCGTCCTGCTGCTCATCTACATGGACCTCATGGCTTTGGTCATCGTCTTCTTCTTCCTGCTCTATCCCTACGCGCAGTGGATCTCGACTGGCCGGTAGGCGCGGGCCTCATCAGCGGGGGTATATTCTTGAGTCCATAGCAAAAGACACTTGTACTGGGGAGACTCACCTTGATCAAAGGCTTTCGCGACTTCATCCTTCGAGGCAACGTCCTAGACCTAGCCGTTGCGGTCATCATCGGTACGGCCTTCACCGCCATCGTCAACTCCCTCGTCAAAGACATCATCAATCCTCTGCTCGCGGCCATCGCAGCCAAGCCGGACTTCTCCGCCCTGGTCTTCCACCTCAACGGCGGCGTCATCACCTACGGCAACTTCCTCAATGCGCTCCTCTCTTTCCTGATCATGGCAGCCGTGGTCTATTTCCTCATCGTGTTGCCCGCTAACACACTCATCGCAAGGCTCAAAGGGCCAGTCGCCGTCACCAGCAAAGCATGCGGACAATGCCTCTCTGAGATTCCCCTGGCGGCGTCGCGATGCAAGTTCTGCGGCCAGCCAGCCTGAAGAGCTTCCATTCCCAGATCGCCTCACCCCGGCATCCCTCCTCCTCTGCCCTTTCAGTTCCCTAAGTGAGGCCTACTCTTTTGATCATGTACCGCATTCTGCCCTATGCCCTTGCACTCACCTTCTCCGCCTCCGCTCAGACGCAAACCGTCGAAACTGCGCGGCAAGTCTTCGGCTACAAGGACTTCTCTCAGCAGGCCAAGTGGGACGCGGCGTTCCTTGCCGTCCCCGATGCGAAACTCGCTGGCCAGCACCTCAAAATCCTTACCTCCGCTCCCCACTGGGCCAGTTCGCCTGAGGACTACAAGACCGCTATCTACGTCGCGGACAGGTTCAAGGCCGCCGGCCTCGAGACTGAGATCGTTCCCTACAGAGTTCTGCTTAACAAACCCGTCAAGATCCTTATCGAAGCCTTCGATCCCGCGGGCAAGAAGCTGATGTCCGGCCCCACCCGCGAGCACATCGACCCTACCGAGAACGGCGGCGACCCGTTCCAGGATGATCCGCGCGTCCTCCCGCCCTTCAATGGAGGCTCCGCCTCCGGCGACGTCACAGCTCCTGTCGTCTACGCCAACTATGGCACGCTGGAGGACTTCAAGCAGCTCGCCAAGCTCGGCATCTCCGTCAAAGGCAAAATCGTCCTCGTCCGCTACGGAGAAAACTACCGCGGCGTCAAGGCCTACATCGCCCAGCAGAACGGCGCCAAGGGCGTCCTCATCTACTCCGACCCGGCCGACACTGGCTACTTTCGCGGCGACATGTACCCCAAGGGGCCCTGGGGTCCTGCGACCTCCGTACAGCGCGGTTCCGTCCAGTTCCTGGCCATCTACTCCGGCGATCCCGAGACCCCGGGCATCGCCTCCACACCCGACCTCGCCGACGCGAAGCGCATACCGGAGAACAAGCTGCAGGCCAATCTTCCCTCGATCCCCGTCAATCCCCTCTCCTACCAGGACGCCGCGCCCATCCTGCAGTCCCTGGGCGGCCAGGTCTGCCCCCACGACTGGCAAGGCGCCCTCCCCTTCACCTACCACCTCGGCACCGAATCGAGCCCTGTCACTGCCCACATGCAGGTTGAGCAGGACTATGCCCTCCGCACCATCTGGGACGTCATTGGCACCGTCCCCGGAACCAGTCGCAGCGACGACATGGTCGTCGCCGGCAATCACCGCGATGCCTGGGTCTACGGAGCCGTCGACCCGAACAGCGGCACCGCAGCCATGCTAGAGACGGTTCACGGCATCGGCGATCTCCTCAAGCAAGGCTGGAAGCCACGCCGCACCATCGTCATCGGCAGTTGGGACGCCGAAGAGGAAGGCCTCATCGGTTCGACCGAATGGGTCGAACAACACGCCGCGCAACTCACCCACGCCGTCGCCTACTTCAACACGGACGTAGCCGTCGGAGGCCCCAGCTTCGACGCCTCCGCCGTTCCCTCTCTCCAGCAATTCGTTCGCGAGGTCACCCAGCAGGTGCCCAGCCCCAAGGGCGGTACGGTATACGACCAGTGGAGATCTGCCCAGCAGGAGCAGGCACACCGGCACAGCACTCCAGGCGCACCCAAGGAGAACGAAGTCCACGTAGGCGACCTTGGCTCGGGCTCCGATTTCACGCCCTTCTTCCAGCACGTCGGTGTCCCGTCCACCGACATCGGCTCCGCTGGCCCCTATGGCGTCTATCACTCCGTCTTCGACAACTACAACTGGTTCGTCAAGAACGCCGACCCCACCTTCGTCTACGAGCAACAGCAGGCCCGCGTCCTCGGCCTCGAGATCCTGCATATGGCCAATACAGACGTCCTGCCCTACGACTATGCCCTCTACGCTCACGACATCCAGGGCTACATCGCCACAGCCAGTAAGCAAGCCACAAAGGATGGGCTCACAGCCGACTTCGCCCCGGTGGAGGCAGCCGCCAACCGCTTTGAAGCCGCCGGAAAGGCAGCCCTCCTGCTCGAGTCCACACCTCCCACCGATAGCCTCAAACTGAACACGGCCTTGCGCCAGACCGAAACTGCCCTGCTCAACTCCGCGGGCCTGCCAAAACGATCCTGGTACAAGCACACCATCTACGATCCCGGCGAATACACCGGATACGCAGCCGTAGTCATCCCGGGAGTCACGGAGGCCATCGAAGCCGCGGACGCCGCGCAGCTCCAGCGACAACTCGCAGTCATCACCCAGGCACTCTCCGACGCCGCGGCTGAACTGGAGTCTGTCTCAAAGTAGCTTCATGCCCCTTCGCCCATAGCGCAGGTCCTGAAGATAGGTCTGTGTACCGGCCAAAGCTGGAGGAGAAGGTGTAGACAAGCTGCAGCCGCGGTGACTCCGTAAAGTATCTCGTTCGCTAAAAACATCTTCGGCCCGGGAGCGCCTAGAGCCGTCGTATACAGGTAGAAGAAACCCATCACATAGGCGAAAATCGGCAGGTTGGGCAGAAGGGCCAAGAACGGCACAAGCCACGCCAGATACCACGCATAGTGCGGTGAGAATAGGAGCATCAACGCTGCCGCGAACGAAAAGGCCACAGGTAGAAAGGCTCCCGCAGCAGCCTCTGCCCGGCAGCAAGTCTTCCAAGCCCACACACTCAAGGCAACAAACACCAGCACAGAAAACCCGACATACGTAGCCGTGGAGAGCCTTTGCAGGCCTGGCACCCGCTGCGCAAGCTCCAGCAGGAAGTATCGCACGCCCGTGCTCATTCCTTCTTCCTGAACGTACCCCCCCAGGAAGCCAAGGACCAGGCCCCCAACACTCGAATAAGCCGCGTAGCCACCCGCCACCACCGCCGCCAGTACCACTGGCATCTTCCAGTCGCGCCGAAGGTACAAGGCCGGAAACAGCACCAGGGGATACATCTTCGTCATCACGGCAAGCCCCAGAAACAAGCCGGTTAGCGCCATACTTCGGCGGTAGCGCGACAGTAACGCCAGCGAAAGGAACGCCATCGCCGCCGAGTCCAGGTGACCGGACCCCCCAATCTCCCAGATCAGCAGTGGGCACCAGGTATACAACAGAGCTTGTTCGCGCCGCCTCCCGTTCCACTGCAACAGCTTCACCAGCGACCACAGCGTTATGCCCTCGAAGAGCACCATTGCCGTCTTCATAAACGTCATGGTGGGGCTGACGAAGGTGATCAGGTAGAAGAGAAATTGCGCCGCGGGAGGATAGATCGTGCGCGCATAGTCGCGGCGATTGATGTTGTCGAACAGGTCTCGATTGGGTTCGCGCAGAAACGTAAGTGCCTTATCTCCAGGAACATAGCGATAGGGGCTAATGTGGGCGTGTTGCACCACCCCATCCCACGCGTAGCGGTAAACGTCGGAGGAGAGATACGGATCGGCATAGAGCACCGAGAGCCTGCAGGCGATGGCCACGCTCAGGATGATCCAGAACGTGAACCGGTCGGTAGGCTGCGTGAGCACCACAAAGACAGCTAAGACGTATAGAATCAACGACCAGCCGGAGACTCCCGAGAAACCGATGGTGAAATCGTCGTACTCGTTCACGAGTTGCCGCGAAAGCAGAAGCAGGCCGGTTCCCAGGATCAGCAGGGTGAGATTGGTGTGCCAGGCGCGCGGAACCGCCCATCTTTCAAGTATCGCTTGGGGACTGCCTCCGGCCGCGGTTCGCACGGATGCCGAACGACTCACGAAAACACTTCCTCGACGGGGGCCGTAAAGGCATTCTGCGCCTGCCTTCGCTCCAGATATTTCCTTGTGTTTTCTGCTACATAGCCTTTCGTGGAGGCAAACTTTGGCGGCTGGCCGAATAGCAGTTCGGATTCGAGGATCGAGAGCGTGGCGGTGTCGTCCACGTCGTACCAGAGAGGCAGTTCCACGACATCCAGACCGGCGGTTGCGCAGCGTTCCCGGGTCTGGCCTGCGACCTGCGAGGAGGACCATGTGATGTCGCTAAACACTGCAGAATGAGCGGCTTTGAGCCCGATGAGAAAGTAGCCGCCGTCGTGGGAAGGTCCTAGCACTACACGGTCGCCGGACCTGCCCAGCTCCGCGACCGCGCGGAGATACGCCGCCGCGGGCACGGTAGGAGAATCGGAATCGATCAGGCACACGGAACTAAACCCCATGGCTAGAGCATCTTCTACGGTATAGTTCAAGCGTTGGGAGAAGTCTTCTCCGCGTTGGGGAAGAAGATGGAAGCCCCGGGGGAGCAGGCCGTCGAAGAGGGCTTCGTCCCCTACGGGGGTGTAGGAGATTATGGGGTGGGCGTGGCCGGTCTGGGCGGCTACGTTGGCTAGGTTTTCGGCTGTATCTTGCAGAAAACAGGTGTTGAGTTCGGCGGCTTCGAGCGGAGTCAGTGGAGGGCAAAGACGGGTTTTTACGGTGCCTGGACGGGGTGCCTTGGACATGACGGCGAGGGCGCAGAGACCTTGAAATTGCGGCTGAATTCCGTGTTTTGGGTCGAGAATGGGGTAGGTCATCGCGGACTACACGGCCCTTTCCTGGGGTAAATTCATGGTTTTTCTCTGTGCAAAGGTGGAGAAATGTGCGGCAAACGTGGGTTTCTGGCAGACCGCGTACTGGTACCAGCCGTCGTACTGGAGGTCGGCCTGGAGCCAAGGCTGGGAGCGGACGAGGGCGGCGAAGTCGGGGCCGGACATGATCTCGGCTTGGCGGGGCTCACGGTACTTGCCGGCGGGGCTGGAGGTGAGCTTTGAGAGCAGCCACATGCAGCCGAGCGGGATGCGGGTGCGGAAGCCGGAGGTGGGTTCGGCGATGAAGCAGAGGCCGCCGGGACGAAGCACGCGGAAGATCTCGCGGAGGACGGACTCGCGATCGGGGACGATGAGGAAGAGGCGGGAGACGATGACGGCATCGAGGGAGTTGGAGGGAGACGAGAGGTGGTGGGCGTCTTCGCGGCTGAAGCTGCAGTTGCTGAGGCTGCGGCGGGCGGCGCGGGAGCGCGCGCGGGCGATCAGGCGACGCGAGAGGTCGATGCCTGTGGCGCGGATTTGCGGAAACTCCTGGGCGAGGCGACAGGCGTAGAAGCCGGGGCCGCAGCCGAGTTCGAGGACGTGTGTGCCGGGGGCGGGAGCGCGGGCGCCGAAGAGGGCTTGGGCGATCTCTTCGGTGTGGTCGCGGAAAAGGTACTCGCGGCAGAGAGCGTAAAACCAGGAGCAGCGTTCGAAGAGGCTGTCGGGAGTATGCGCCGGAGCTGGGGGGAGAGTTTGGGCCAGGCTTGCTCGCGGCATGTCCAAATCGGATGATTCCATGCTGGGGACCCGGAGGACCTTTCCACAGACGCTGCTAGGAGAGCCTCGCAACGCTCGCCTGGAGGGTTGGATGATGTTTGCCGGAAAGTGTTACGCCCACAGCTACAGTTTTACCAAACTCAGGAGAGGGTGTATTGACGGCACGGTATGGGCTCTGGGGTTTCGCTCTTTTGGCGGCCGCGCTGGGCTACAGAGACTTGGCGAGACGGAATCGGTGCGATGGCCTCAGCTAGACTTAAGGCGGCCTGCCGCAGGATGGTGTAGTGTGCAGCGCGCGGCGCGGAGTAGTCTGTAGCGCGGCGTTTGCACAACCTCGAAGCAGGAGTTCGAAGACATGCAGTGGAGAGACCGGCAGATGAAGTACCTACGATGGAGCTACTGGATGCGCTCTCTTTCGCTGGCAGCGTGCGTGCTGCTGACGGGGGCCGGGGCGCTCGCCGCCCGTGCGCAGACGGGGCCCTACACGGTGGTGCAT
>CAXTPY010000103.1:0-7373 GCA_964246195.1 uncultured Acidobacteriaceae bacterium
CACGCTCCGCAACCTCGCCCGCATCTCCATGGTCTTCTCGAAGGACCTAAGCTACTTCTTCGAACCCGAACCCCAGACCCTCTTCCGCGTCCACCGCCAGAAAGACCGCATCCGCCTCCCCCAGAGCGGCGTCGACGATCCCGCCTACTTCTTCGAAAGCCTCGGCTACCACGTCCCCGACCGCCAGCTCGACCCCTACTTCGCCGAGTTCCTCCCCGCCAAACCCGGACGCCAGCCCCGCGCCCACCAGCACGCCGGCTGCGAGTTCCTCTACGTCCTCTCCGGCAACCTCGATGTCCGCCACGGAGAGACCACCCACCACATCGAATCCGGCGACGCCGTCTACTTCGACGCCAACACCATACACAGCTATCTCTGCTCCGGCGACTTCCCCGCCCAGGCGCTCATCGTCACCCTCCAGCAGGCCGTCAACCTCCACCTCGGCAGCAATCCTCGGAACGTCCAGGCGAACGGACTGGCCTCGGGCCGCACCCGCAATCTCAACGGAACCCTCCTCCGCTCCGCCTCCGAGGCAGCCTCCGTGGCAGCCAGGAAAACTCCACAGCGAACCCAGTAAACACCATCTCGATACCGTGATTAAGCAACCTTTTTCACCGTGAAATGCCCGTAAACCCCTCCGCATTTCACGGTGAAAACACCGCATTTCCCCCGTGGACTCGCCACAACAGCCAGCTTGTGCAATCTCACCGTTCCTCCACCCGCATGGCCCCGCAATCAGACGCAAGAAACATCTCCCCCGCTCACCCGAAAGCCCCCAATGCAGCAGCCTTGCTAAAATCGCTCTTCATGGCCGCTGCCGAAGATCCTCTAATCCCCGCGCTCCACACACCCACGCATCGTTCCCGCTTCCTCGAACTCGCCGCCCGCCACGCGATAGCCGAGGAGGGTGGAGGCCCCGAAAGACGCGCCCGCGAGCACTCCGCGGGCAAACTCTCCGCGCGCGAACGCATCGACCTTCTCCTCGACGAAGGCACCTTCGAGGAGACCGACAAGTTTGTAACCCACCGCGCTACAGACTTCGGTATGGACGCGCAGCGCATCCCCGGCGATGGCTTCATCACCGGCCACGGCCGCATTCACGGACGCGTCGTCTTCGTCTTCGCCCAGGACTTCACCGTCTTCGGCGGCTCCCTCTCCGAATCGAACGCCGCCAAAATCGTCAAGGTAATGGACCTGGCCATGCGCCTCGGCGCGCCCATGATCGGCCTCAACGACTCCGGCGGCGCCCGCATCCAGGAAGGAGTCGTTTCGCTGGCCGGCTACACCGACATCTTCCTCCGCAACACCCTCGCCTCCGGCGTCATCCCGCAGATCTCCGCCATCCTTGGCCCTTGCGCGGGCGGCGCCGTCTACTCGCCCGCCATCACCGACTTCACCTTGATGACCGCGAAGACCAGCTACATGTTCGTCACCGGTCCTGACGTCATCAAGACGGTAACCCACGAAGACGTAACCAAGGATGAACTCGGCGGAGCCGCGACCCACAACGAAATCTCCGGAGTAGCCCACTTCATGACTCACGACGACCAGGAGTGCCTAGCCACGGTCCGTGAACTACTCAGCTTCCTACCCTCCAACAACCTCGACGACCCACCCCGGCGCGCCACAACAGACGACCCCGCCCGCGCCGATCCCGCGCTCGACACGGTAGTGCCTTGGCCTCCAATCAGCCCTACGACATGGTAGAGGTCATCCAGAAAGTCGTCGACCGCGACGAGGCCGGCACCGGCTACTTCTTACAGGTACACGAACACTTCGCCAGAAATCTCGTCGTAGGATTTGCCCGCATGAATGGACGTCCAGTCGGCATCGTGGCCAATCAGCCGGCCTTTCTTGCCGGTGTGCTCGACATCGACGCCAGCATCAAGGGAGCCAGGTTCGTACGGTTCTGCGATGCCTTCAACATTCCCCTCATTACCTTCGAGGATGTCCCCGGCTTCATGCCCGGCGTCGAGCAGGAGCATGGCGGCATCATCCGGCATGGAGCGAAGCTGCTCTACGCCTTCGCCGAGGCCACCGTCCCCAAGCTCACCGTCATCACGCGAAAAGCCTATGGCGGAGCCTACTGTGTCATGAGTTCCAAGCACCTTCGCACGGACCTGAATCTAGCGTGGCCCACAGCCGAAATCGCAGTCATGGGACCTGAAGGCGCCGTCAATATTGTCTACAAACGGGAGTTGGATGCTGCTCTGCGGCTAGCACAGGCAGTAATGCCACAGGGGGTAGCACTTACAGAAGACCAGAAGATAGAGATCCTCGCCGAGGCGCGGAAGGAAAAGATAGAGGAATTTCGCGAGCGCTTCGCAAACCCCTGGATCGCTGCGGAGAGAGGCTATATAGACGCCGTAATACTCCCTCGCGACACCCGCGCCCGACTCAACTCTAACCTAGATCTCTTGGCCACCAAGCGTCAACAAAACCCACCCAAAAAACACGGGAATATTCCGCTTTGATTCGTCGCACTTGCAAGTACGGCGATGAAGAATACTTAAACGCACCCTTCATCGCTTGTACCACGTTGCTACTTCTTCGCTCCCAGCGCGTCGCGGTTGCTCTTCACATAATCGTGAGACGTAAGTACATGCGACTGCTGCTCGGTAAGCAGCTGACGAACCGGTAGAGGAAGCTCCTGCGTGAGCGCGTCCGCGTAAGCAGACTTAGCCGCATCCTCGCCCTGTTCAGCCGTCACCAACAGTTCATGATCACCGGAGACTACCTTCGCCTTCAGGTCGCCCCAGACGCGATGCAGAGTGCCCGTAGCTGTCCCCGTCTCATGTACGTCGCGCACACCCTGCCGGTGAAGCTCATTCTCCAATTCAGCACGGAAGTTCGCCCGCTTGAGGCTCTCCGCGAGGAAATAGCGCTTCAGTGTCTCGTCCTTAAGATGCTCCCCAATATCTGCAAAGCCCTTTTGGCTGTCGTGAAGGACATTGATCACGGACTTGAGAGCCCGTTCCAACTCGTGCTGTCTGGCTGTGTCGGTCGCCATAAAATGCCTCATACCTCAATCTGTAGAAATCTGGTAACGGCTGGAGCAGGGTCCGCCGGCTAACAACGATTCTCCTTCGCCGGCGGCAAGCAGGAGAAATCGCGAAAATCCCGCTCCCCTGCCAGCCGATCCTAAGGTCTGCCGGGAACTGCGTACCCGGCAGCAAGGTGTAAACCAGTAGATGCGCAAGGTTTGTGTGGGTTTGCATCCTGATTCCGCTAGAGAGCAATTCTCCTCTCCCCCAAATCATTTTGGGATAATCAAACTGCTCCGGCGAGTTATGCCTCAGGCCCCACGGACCGGCGACTCGCGTCCTCCCCAGGGAAGGTCCTGCTGATGAGAAGTCTACGACTGGTCTCCACACCGACGCGGCACCGCAGGCTGAATGAGGTTCTCGGGCTAATCCTTCTGGTGGGCGCGGGCATGCTGCTGCTTGCACTTGCGAGCTATACACCCACCGATCCATCGCTCGATACCGTAGGCGGCTATGCCCTGGGCCGGGCTGCGCACAACTGGACCGGTATCCTCGGAGCGTACGTCTCCGATGCAGCACTCCAGGCCATCGGCATCGCTGCATTTTTCCTGCCTCTCGTACTCGGTAGGCTCGGCCTCTGCTGGATGCGTTCACGCCCAGCTGGATCTCCCCTCGCCAAAGTAATAGGGCTCACCCTGTGGGTCATCTTCGCGCCGGCGGGAATCGCGCTTCTGCCAGGCGGACTCCGTTGGCGGAACGCACTACCTATCGGAGGCACGACGGGCGCGCTGCTGGCGCAATCCTTGCTCCACCTCCTCAACCTGCCCGGAACCTGCGTCGTCGTGGCCCTCGCCGTCGCGTTGTCCCTCTACTTGACGACGACCTTCACCTTCAACACGGCGCGCGAATGGGCCACCTTGCGCTTCGGATTCCTCCACGTGCTCTGGGAGCGCTGGTCCCTGCGAAACAAAGCAGGCCGAGGCAGCGCAGAGGAGTTTGGCAGCAGACGCGAGCAGATGGAGGCCAAGGCTCGTCAACAAAGAGAAGCCGCTGAGCGCACGGCCGAGCGAGAGACCGCAAGCGCCGCCCGTGAGAACACTACCCTGCTACGTGGGCTCTTCGGCTGGCTGAGCCGCACGCGCAAAACCGCTCCCCAGCCCGTACAGCCGCACCCAGAGATGCCCCCCGCCGAAGCACCGCGTGTGTGGGAGGCCATCCCAAGAACTCTCGTCGACGCCCCTCCCGCCACAAGCCTCAGTACCGCGGCTGCGGCTGCGGCTCCCTTCGCGCACCAGCTCGCCCGTGCCGCCGAACCCGTCCGCGGTTTCGAAGATCCTGCACAGATCGAAGAGCCGCGCAGCTTCGACTTCGTCAGTAAACCAGTCGATCCAGCCCAACTGCTGTCCGCGCGCATGCCTCTCCCGCTTCCCACAGCACCGTCCGCGCCTCCTCGCCCGGGCACTCTCCCCGCAGCTCAACGGAACCAAGACCAGAACACTGATCCGGCCGGGTCAGGCATCTCCTTCGGCAAGCGCGCTGACGCCGATACCAAGCCCATGACGATCGTCCCAAAGAGCGTCCGCGGCTACAAACTTCCTCCATCCTCGCTGCTTTACCGCAGTGAGGAGCACGCCGAAGTCCGTGAGGACGCACTTCGCGAAGAAGCCCGTGTGCTCGTGCGAAAATCCGCCGAGTTCGGCGTCAATGGCCAGGTGACCCAGATCAACCCGGGCCCCGTCGTGACCACCTTCGAGTTCCGCCCCGAGGCAGGAGTCAAGGTCGCCCGCATCACCGGCCTGGCCGACGACCTTTGCCTCGCCATGGCAGCCGAGTCCATCCTGATCGAGCGCATGGCTGGCAAGAGCACAGTCGGCATTCAGGTGCCCAATCAGGAACGGGAGACCATCTGGCTGCGTGACGTCGTGGAATGTGAAAGCTTCGCCCAAAGCAAGAGCCGCCTGGCGATCGCGCTGGGCAAGGATATCAACGGCCGCATCGTCACGGCAGACCTCGCCAGCATGCCTCACGTGCTGATTGCAGGCTCTACTGGATCGGGCAAATCCGTAGCCATCAATGCCATGATCATGAGCGTCCTCTTCAAATCCACCCCAGAGCAGGTGCGCATGATCCTCGTCGATCCGAAGCGCGTCGAACTCGGCATGTACGAAGGCATTCCGCACCTCTTCACGCCTATCATCACCGAGGCCAAACTCGCAGCTAACGCCCTGCGCAATGCCGTCCGCGAGATGGAGCGCCGCCTGAAGCTGCTCGCGGCCAATCACGTACGCAACATCGACCAGTTCAACAAGCTCTTCGACCATGGCAGCGAGTACCTCTTTGAAGACGTGAACCAGGAGCCTCTCCCTTACATCATCATCATCATCGACGAGCTCGCCGACCTCATGATGCTCGACCGCGCCAACGTGGAAGAGTCGATCACACGTCTCGCACAGATGGCCCGCGCGGTCGGCATCCACCTTGTGCTCGCTACCCAGCGGCCGAGCGTGGATGTCATCACGGGCCTCATCAAGGCCAATGTCCCCACACGCATGAGCTTCCGTCTGGCTACCAAGGTAGACTCACGAACCATCATCGACTCGAATGGCGCCGAAAGCCTGCTCGGCCGCGGCGATATGCTCTATCTGCCTCCAGGCACCAGCCGCGTACAGCGCGTTCACGCCCCCTTCGTCACCGAGAAAGAGATCTCCGCCGTCACAGCCTTCTGGCGCGCGCAGGGTGAAGCCGAGTACGTGCACGGCTTCCTCGAAGGGCCCAAAGAAGAAGCTGCCGACGCGGAGGATGGGGCTGAAGAAGACAGCGACGATCCTATGTACGACGACGCCGTACGGCTGGTCTTCGAGTTCGGAAAGGCCAGCACCTCTTTGTTACAGCGTCGGTTACGCATAGGGTATGGACGCGCCGCCCATCTCATCGACATGATGCACAACGACGGCCTGGTCGGCCCAGCCGACGGATCGAAACCTCGCGAACTCTTGAAGCCTGCCGACTGGCTCAGCGAGTCCAATGCCGCCCTGCGTTAGCTGCGTCATCGTGCAAGCTGCTTCGAACAACGAAACGCCACCACTGCCAACACGCCAACCGCGATTAGCAGCGCTGCCCAGATCGTCTCGGGATGCCGCTCGCTCATGGAACGCATATCGTGGCGCTCACGGAAAGTAGGATTCCGCTGCTCCGGACCGAGCGTTGCGATCGCTGCGCCGTCCGACGCTTGGAACGCGCGAGCGCCGTAATGCTTCGGCGGGACGAGAGCGCGGTCCCCATAGTAAAGCGCCAAAGATCCGTGCGGTTCATGCGGAACATCGAAGCACAGCCTCCGCTGCCGCATCTCTAAACGTATGCCCAACACCGGAAGCGGTCCTTCCTCTCCATTGTCGATGACCACCTGCACCACCGCGGGCCCCTGCAGGTTCGAACCGATGAAGACCGGCACACTCAACTCGCTGCGGTCGATCTCGCGTCCTTCGCTGCTGAGTCGAACGCGGTCGATGGTCCCCACAAAGCTTTCGCCAGGCGAGCGCCCGGAAGCGCTCTGGGGCCGATCCGAGATGCGCACGCCGCGGCTGAAGTTCCCCTTGTAGCCCGCCGCAAGCTGGATCGTGACACGCTCGACCGGAACACGTTGCGGCAGCGTCAGCGTCCCCATGGTCCGCCGCCCCTGCTGGCTCACAGCGTAGGTCTCGGCAGCCAAGGTATAAAGACTTTGGGCCTCCCGGCTGGGAGGAGTTGAAGCGGACGTCACCAGCTGAAGCGGCATCACCAGCGGCGGAGTCCCTGGCGCGCTCACCACGTCCAATGCAATATGAAGAAATCGAAAGCTCGACTCCTGCAAGGGCAGCACGGTGTCGCGTGAGAGATGCTGCTTCGTAAGATCGAACAGAGTGAAAGTTCCCAGCTCCGTTCCTCGGGAGCTCTGCTCCATGCTCCCCGCCACCTTGGCCGTGCCAATGAAATTCTGGAGCGCCAAGGCAAGCCCCACCTGAGTGTAGGGGCGGTCGGGCATCTTCAGGTCGAAGACTGCGCGGTGGCCTTGAACCGTTAGGTTGAGAACCTGCGCTTCCTCTGTCTCCTGCTCCTGGGGAGCGCTCAGGGTGATGGCGTAAGGTACCTGAACGGGCGGCGATCCTGCCAACAAGCGTAGATCTCGCAGCGCCGGCGCGGCGTGTGCAAACGTCTCGGCATCGAGAACGGCGCAGCTTTGCGTCGCCCCCGAAGGCACAAGGATGGTCCGCTCGTAACGCATGTAGCGTAAATCCAGAGTCTCGCCAAATCCCACGCCGGACCACGCAAGACCCGTCAGCAGACACACGATCGTAAGGCAGATGATCTTCGCCAAGGCCGCACCGCCCTGGCACCCGGCATCCCCCCCCC
>CAXTPY010000104.1:0-6964 GCA_964246195.1 uncultured Acidobacteriaceae bacterium
CCTGCGGCCCACCGCCGGCCAACAGCAGCGCGGCATTCGAGATGCGTGAGGAAGCTACGCTCATAGCCGCTGCGGCTATGGCACAAGCTGCGGTCCTGCGTCCAGCTCTGAAGCTCAGTTGCGGCATGGCACTCTGCTCACTCGTTCCATCTGCGTCTACTGAACGTCGCCTGCGCCCTGCAGGGCCTGGAACGATGCCGTTCGAATGTAGGGATTCTCATCCTGCGTCGATACCGTCCGCAGCACCTGGCGCACGCTGGAGTCGGATTGCACAGGCTCCAGCATGGCAATCGCCTGCTTGCGTACACTCGCGCTCTTATCCCGCATCAAGGATTCGAGCACGGCATCCCGTACACGCTGGTCCTGATCCACATAGCGCTCCAGACCCTCGAGAGCCTTCAGGCGAACTCCCGGATCCTTGTCGTACCGCAGGCTGACCATCAGCGCGCTCCGTATGCCGCCCTTGCCGAACTCGCCCGCGGAACATCCCCGTCCCGCGCGGCACTCCGTAGCCAGCGCGTCCACAGCATCGACGCGCACGCCATCGTTGGCGCCCGCCTTGGTACCCAGCAGAACCAGCTGCCGAATCTCGGGCGCGTCCAGCGAGCCTTCGACAATCTCCGGAACCAGACGGTTGTAGCTCACCTGAACCAGTTCAGAGTTAGGCGTCCGGCTGATCCCCGTCACGTTGGCGATAGCCCCCGCCGAGGCGGGTCCCACCAACGCCGTGGCCCTCGGAGCCGGAGCCGGAGCCGGAGCGTGCGCAATCTGGTAACGATAGGTGAAGTTGCCGCCCAGAAAACCCGCGCCGACCAGCAGAATCGCCAGAGCCGGCGCGCTTTGCACATGTCCAAGCCACTGGTAAAACCCTGTCCGCAGACGAGTCACCAAGCCGTCCGGAGGAATCGCATCCAGCAGCTCGTCCAGCCGCATCCTGCTCTGAGCCACCAGATTCGGAGAAGGTTCCACCACCGGAAAAGCAGCAAGCAGCAGCGCGTCCATAGCCTGCATCGCCGCCAGTTCTCGCCGGCAACCCTCACACTCGGCCAGATGCCGGTCCAAGGACTCCGCTCCCTCATCCGGAAGCTCCCCATAGCTAGCCAGCACCAGATTGTCGCGTATCGTCTCGCACTTCATAGGTCTACCTCTACCAGCCTCAAAAGTCTCTTCCCGCTCCATCCGCTCTCCGGCGGACTTGTAACTTCCAAACTCGATGCATCCGGTCTTGCCGCGCTTCTGTCGCGTACCGCGCGACCGTTCAGGTTCGTAGTCCGGCCAGGTTTGCGCGCAGCTTGCGTGTCGCGCGGAATAAGGTGTTCTTCGCCGTCTCCTCCGTCGTGCTAAGCATGTCGCCTATCGTCCTGAGCTTCAATCCTTGATAGTGCTTCAGCTCGAATACGGTCCGTTCGCGCGGCGTCAACTTGTCGAGCGCCTGCGCGATGCGCTCGCTCATTACCTTCCGGTCCAGCTCTCGTCCCGGGTTCGCCATGGCCCTGTCGTCGGTCACGTTCACCATCAGATCCATCTCTTCCCCGTTCGTGTCGAGCACCGTGCCGGGATCTTCGCGGCGGCTCTTCCTCCGGCGCAACTGGTCCAGGCAAAGGTTCGTCACGATCCGATACAGCCAGGTATAAAAGCTGCACTCGAAGCGGAAGTTGCCCAGGTGCCGATAGGCCTTCAAGAAAGCCTCCTGATGCACATCCTGCGCATCCTGTTCGTTGCCCAGCATGTGCAGCGCGAGCCGCAGGACGCTCTGGTCGTAGCGCCGCACCAGCGTGTCGAAGGCGGATCGCTGACCGCGCTGGGCCTGGCGAATCAACTCGTCGTCTTCGCTGCGCTGCTGTGCGCGGGCGTCAAGCTGCGCCTGCGTCAGCTTGCCTCCATTGCGCGTGCCGGTCTGGGTCGCCGCTTTCGCCATGCCTGGCAACGATTCTACCGCCGCCGAAGCCCCTAGCTGAAGTTCCTGCGTAAAAGGCCGAAGGCGGCAATCGGGGGGAAGACTTGCTTGCAGGCTTAAGGCTGCTGTATTTGCGCTCATGGCTCTGACTCCGGAGTCAGGAATCGATTCACTCCAATAGACCCGTCGCGGCGGGAAAGGTGAGCGGCGCGGGACGTTCGTTTTCATCCATTTACACTGGATCGTATGACCCAGAGAGCTTCCTCCCCCGGCTTGTTTGCTTCGCCGTCCGCACCCGCCGGAGGCCGGCGCGGCTGGATTACGGCCCATTGCGACGGGGGCGCGCGGGGCAATCCCGGACCGGCCGGATACGGAGCTTTGTTGACCGCGGAGGATGGCAGCACGGTCGCGGAACTGAGTGAATTCTTAGGTTTACGGTCCAATAACTATGCCGAATACAGCGGTTTGCTGGGCTGTCTGGAGTACGCCCTGAAGCACGAAATTTCACGGTTGCGCGTGGTTTCGGACTCGGAATTGATGGTGAAACAGATCCAGGGCAAGTACCAGGTGAAGAGCCCGGACCTCAAGCCTCTCTTCGAAGAGGCCAAGCGCAGGATCGGGCGGCTGGAGGGCTTCGAGATCAGCCATGCGCTGCGGCATAAGAACCAGGACGCCGACCGGCTGGCCAACCAGGCCATGGACCGGGGAATGAAGCGGGCGGGTCCTGCGCCGGCGCCTTCCGGGGCGCCGCCGGTTGCGCGCGCCACCCCCTACCCGCAGCGAGCCTCGGCGCCGCCCGAGCCCGCCAGCTACGATAAGGCCGAGACCATGCTGCGCGGCTTCACGCGGGATGGCGTCGTCCACGTGCTCGGAGGCGCGAAGCTGCCCGACGGAATCTTCGTGAAGATCGTCCGGGAGTGAGGCTGCCTAGAGGACCGGGGAGCCGTCGTGCAGCATGGCCTGGCGGATGATCTTGATGGGCGCCGGGCCCTGGCGCATGAAGGCGTCGTGGAACTGCTCGAGGTGGAAGGCTGTGCCTTCTTTGGCTTCAAGGTCGGCGCGCAGCTTCAGGATCTCGAGCTTGCCCAGCGTGTAGTAGAGATAGGTGGCGTCGTTGGTGCCGCGCTTGGTCTCCATGATGCCGACGGAGGGAGACTGATAGCCCTCTTTGACGAAGAAGTCCTCGGCCTGGGCCATCGACCATTGCCCGCTGGCCTCGCCCTCGGCGGTGTGCAGCTTGATGGAGTTGACGAAGCGCGCGTCGCGTAGCAGCGCGTCCTGCAGTTGGCCGAGGCGGATGAGCTTGGCCTGCTTGACCTGCTCGGCGGTGGCGTCCGGAGGCGCGGCCGCGTAGCCTTCGTCCAGCATCATCTGCTCGCAGTAGTGCGCCCATCCTTCGATGTTGGTGCTGGCGCCGATGAGCTTGCGGATCTTGGACGGAAACTGGTCCTGCCAGAGGAACTGGACGTAGTGGCCGGGGTACGCCTCGTGGACGGCCGTGGAGGTGATGGTGCCGACGTTGAAGGCGGCCATGTGCTCGGCGACGTGCTGCGGAGTCCAGTCCTTCTCGGGGAGGGTCACGTTGAAGTAGGCCTTGGTGGAGTGCGTCTCGAACGGCCCGGGAGGGTCCATCGAGGCCTGGGTGGTGGCCCGCATGAAGGGCGGGGTCTCTTCGAGCGTGGGCTCCACCTTGCTCGGGATGGTGATGATGTGGTGCGTGTCGATGAACGCGATGAGACGCGCGAACTGATCCTGGAAGGTTTGCAGCAGCTTGTCGGGCGGGGGATGGATGGAGGCGAGCTCCGCAAGCTCCTCCGCGGGGGTCTTGTTCGGGTCGACCTCTTTGGCGATGCGGTTGAACTCGGCCTGGTTCTTGCGCAGATCGGCCGTGGCGATCTCCAGCAGGCGGTCAAGGGGGATGTCCACCATCTCGTCGTAGAGCAGCTTCTTGCGGAAGGTGTCCGCGCCCAGGCGATAGTCTCCGTTCGAACGCGGGAGAAGGTCGGAACGCATCCATGCGCCGTACTGCTTCAGGGACTGAAGGACGGCGGCGTTCGACTGCTGGAACTCCGCCCGGGTCTTCGCGTCGGTGGCCGCGGTGAACGCGGACGGAACGTCCGTCTGGAAGAAGCTGACTATGCCGTCGATCTGCTCGATGGCGATCTCGGTGAAGATGCGGGGAGGATTCTTGAGGTTCCGGCGGGCCTCGGCGAAGACCTGCGGCATCTGCTTCTCGCGCTCGACCACGGAGCGAAGACGAGCGTTGGGAGAGGCGAAGTCGCGGGACATGAGCACGAAGACGGAGCCCGTGATGCCGCTCGAGTAGAGGTCGGGATTCTTCTCCCAGTTGCGGATCACCTCGAGCGAGAGCAGGCTGGAGCGGATGCTGTTGAGCAGGATCTCGCGGTCGGCGGCGGTACTGGCATCGAGCGCCGCGGGATCGATGACGTCTAGTCTCTTCTCGTAGCTGTGCAGCGCGGCGACCTGTCTGGCGACCGCGGCGGCGGAGTAGTCCTCGAGCTGGCTGTCGTACTGGTGGAAGCCTACGGCGGTGCCGCTGGTCGGGGAGAAGTGGAAGAAGACGTCGTCGAAGTAGCGGTCGGAGAGGAACTGAAAGGTCTGCGGAGCGCCGTCGGCGGAGAGGTGCTGGGCCGAGGCTGCCGGAATCGAGACGGAGAGCGAGACGGAGAGCGAGACGGAGAGAAGGAGCAGGGCGGAGGCGAGTTGACGATTCATCCTGCGATGAGTCTACGGCACGGCTGAAATCGCGTCCTCGGGAAGTCTTACAATCAGCGTTTTTCGGAGTTGGTGCAAGCTCCCATGTTGCGTCCTCGGGAGCTGAGGGTGGCGGTCGAGACGGTGGACTTGCCGCCCAGGGCGGAGGTAGTAGTGGTGGTAGTTCCGCTGCCGACGAAGCTGGCTCCGTCCGGGGCGAAGGTCTCCGTGAGGTCGGTCGTGGTCTGGAAGGTAAGGGAGCCGCTGCCTCCATGGCAGGCGGACTGAACGCGGATGCCGTGCTCGACCGAGGTCACGATCGCAGGGTCGCAGGTCTCGCCGGAGTGCGGCTGGTTGCTGAGGTCCGTGAGGCTGCTGGCGCAGAGGTTCAGCCGGGAGGGGATGGTCTTGCCGTTGGGCATGGTGCGGGTGGAGACGATCTCCCATTGCCCGGTCTTGAACTTCACGTCCGGAGCCTGCGCGAGCAGCGGAAGGCAAAGCAGGAAGGCGGCCGTGACGGCCTTGTAGCGGACTGGTTTTGGCATACGGGCCGATGCTAGCACAGAGCCGGTTCAGGCGGCCCCGCAAAGGTTCAGGCGGCCCGGCAAAGGTTCAGGCGGCCCCGCAAAAGGTCATGCGGCGCGCTGGATATCGAGCGAGTCGAGCAGGGCGCGAGTCTCCGCCAGCACATCCTCCGCCTTGGCGGAAGAGAGCGGCCAGCGCAGCAGGCCCTGGGGGGTGAACTGCGCCCCGCGCTTGGCGTTTCTGCTGACCAGCTTCATCAGCACGCCGGGATCGATCTTCCGGGCAGAGGCCGCCTCGCTTCCGTCAGCTTGCCGCTCGGCGAACTTGACATGCAGCATCTCGACGAAGACCTTGGACTTGCCCTGCTCCACCTGGGTGCGCTTGCGGTCCAGTTGCGCCACCCCCAACTGCTCGCAGCGAAGGCGGATCTCGGCAGCGGCGAGCAGGTTGAGGACGGACTCGGGCGGCGTGCCGTAGCGGTCCTGCAACTCGGCCCGCACATCGGCGAGCGCCGCCTGGTCCTCGGCGCCCGCGATGCGCTTGTACATGCGCAGCCTCTGGTTCTCCTCGGGTATGTAACCGGAGTCGATACGTACCGAAACCCCCAGGTTGATCGTGGTTCCAGCGTGCGCGGGCTTGTCCTCCTCGCCCTTCATCTTGCGCACGGCCTCTTCGAGCATGGTGGTGTACATCTCGAAGCCGATGGCTTCGATGTGGCCCGACTGTTCTCCTCCAAGCATGTTTCCGGCGCCACGCAGCTCGAGGTCGAGCGCGGCGATCTTGAAGCCGGCGCCTAGGTCGGAGAACTCCTTCAAGGCGGCGAGGCGGCGGCGGGCGATCTCGGTCAACTGCTGCTCGGGCGGGATGAGGAGGTAGGCGTACGCGCGGCGGTTGGAGCGGCCCACGCGCCCGCGGAGCTGGTAGAGCTCGCTCAGGCCATGACGATCCGCACGGTTGATGATGATGGTATTGGCGAGCGGAATGTCCAGTCCGTTCTCGATGATGGAGGTGGCCACCAGCACGTCGTACTCGTGATTCATGAAGGCCAGCATGACCCGCTCGAGCTCCGACTCGGGGAGCTGCCCGTGGCCGACGACGACCCGCGCGCTGGGCACCAGTTCGCGGATCTTGGTGGCGAGCTCGTAGATGGTCTCGACGCGATTGTGGACGAAGTAGGTCTGGCCGCCCCGCTCGAGCTCCATCTCGATGGCGGTGCGGACGAGCTTCTCGTCGAACTTCGCGACGATAGTCTGGATGGCCATGCGGTCCTTCGGCGGCGTCTCGATGACCGACATGTCGCGCAGTCCGATGAGCGACATGTGCAGCGTGCGCGGAATGGGCGTCGCGGACATGGAGAGCACGTCGATGGCGGCGCGCATCTGCTTGAGGCGTTCCTTGTGGCGCACCCCGAAGCGCTGTTCTTCATCGACCACGAGCAGGCCGAGGTCCTGGAATTTCAGATCCTTCGAGAGGACGCGATGCGTTCCGATGAGGATATCGACCTTGCCATCGGCGACTTTTTCCAAGATCGCTTTCTGCTCCCTGGGAGTGCGGAAGCGCGAGATCATCTCGATGTTGACGGGGAAGTTCGCGAAGCGGCGCTTGAAGCTTTCGAAGTGCTGGAAGCTGAGGACGGTGGTGGGGGTGAGCACGGCGACCTGCTTGGAATCCTGCACGGCCTTGAAGGCGGCGCGCATGGCCACCTCGGTCTTGCCGTAGCCTACGTCGCCGCAGAGGAGGCGGTCCATGGGCTGCACGCTCTCCATGTCGGCCTTGATGTCGGCGATGGCGGTGAGCTGGTCGTCGGTCTCGTTGAAGTCGAACGCG
>CAXTPY010000105.1:0-6928 GCA_964246195.1 uncultured Acidobacteriaceae bacterium
GAAGAGGATGCCGGGGTGCGGGTAGTGCGAGAAGGCTTCGTAGCCGTAGTAGCTGTAGCTGAGCAGGCCGGCGGCGCGGCGCGTGGCCAGGCGTCCGGCGGCGCGTCCCAGGGTGGCGTCGGCGTGGCGCGTGGCCTTGCGGCGGAGGGCGAGCGGGGTGCGGCGGACTCTCTCGGTGGCGAGCGCGGCCAGGCCGGCGGCGGGGCACAAGCTGACCTGCGAGGAGGGCAGGCGGGGCTCGCTGCGCTGGGCGAGCAGGGTAGAGACGGAGCGGGGCAGAAGGCGGGCGAGCAGCCGGGCCCAGGGGCGGTCGGCGGGCCAGAAGAGATCGGTGACCAGGGCTTCCAGGCGGCCGGCTTGGGAGAGGGCGAGGGCGAGCTGGTAGGCGTCGCGGGCTCCGCTCTGGACCACGACGGCCTTCTGCGGGGGGGCTGGCGCAGAAGCGGCTTGCCGGCGCGGGCCGGTTGCGGAGGTTGCGGAGGTGGAGGCGGCGGGGCTCATGCCTGGCCTCTCCTCTGCTGCCAGGTGGTCCGGGCGGCGTTGCTGGCGTAGAGCAGAAGCTTGCCCACGGCGCCGCGCGCGGGAAGCCAGTGATGCCTTCGACCGATGCGCCAGAGAGACGCGAAGGCGACGCAGACGATCACGAACATGGCGCCGGTGAGGGCGAGGTTGGAGGGGGGGTGAAAGGCGCGCAGGAAGGCCAGGGCCGCGAGCGCCAGGCTGGTGAGCGAGCCGATGACGAAGACGGCAGTCATGCCTTGGGGGACGTAGTCCCGGCGCCGGAGCACAAGCAGCACGGCGGCCGCGACCAGGACGTGCGCGACGAGGTAGATAGCCATGGCATCGGCGGCGTTGCCGGGATGGAAGAGGAAGACGGTCGCGCACAAAGCGACGAAGATGGCCCAGCCGGTGTTGGCGAGCGCCACGGCGCGGATGGAGACGATGGAGAGCCGGGCCATGGCGGGCGCGTTGCTCATGTGGGCGACGGCGACGGCGAGCCCGACGGCGGCGGTGACGGCCGCGGGCGCGTACGCCTTGCCGTAGGCGAGGGTGATGGCCCACGGCATGACCAGGGTGCCGAGCGAGGTGAGGGCGAGGGAGACAAACGTCGAGGCGTAGGTGCAAAGCGCCATCACCTGGTGGGGCGTCCGGGCGCCGGAGGCATCGTCCTCCGCGGGCGCGGCCATGATGGCGTAACTGCCCTCGGTGAGCAGCGCCGGGGTGAGGGCGGCCAGGTTGCGCAGTTGGCTGGCGATGGCGAAGAAGCCCATCTGGACGAGCGAGGTGTCGCTGCGGGCCACCAGGGTGACCAGCCACCATCCGGCGAGGTTGGCTCCGACCAGGCCGGCGAGTTGGATGAAGCCGAAGCTCCAGACCTCGCGCAGCATGGGCAGGAGGCGCAGGGCGGGGGGTGCCGCGCCGGCGAGCAGGCCCAGGGGACGAGCGAGCAGAAGACAAAGCAGCACGGCGGCGATCGCGATCAGGCCTTGGGAGACGATCATCTGCACCGGCCGGTGGTGCGAGGCCGCCCGGGGGATGAGCAGAAGCATGCCCGCGCCGACCAGCAGCGAGAGCAGCAGGAGCGCGGCCAGGCGGCGCTGCCCGACGAAGAAGCCGCGCGCGCACTCGAGCAGGATGATGCCGGCGGCGGAGAGGGAGGCCCAGCGGAGCAGGCCGGTGAAGCTCTCCTTGCCGAGCAGGTGCGCGAGAGGCACGGCGCCCAGCCAGATGCCTAGGGCGGCGACCAGGGCGGAGGCCAGCGAGACGATGGCCAGCGCGCGGCCGAGGGTCTTGTAGCCGGGGCTGGCGTAGGGATACTTGCCGGAGAAGCGGGTGGCGGTGGCTCCTATGCCTCCGGCTGCGTAGGTGGAGATGTTGTTGGCGGTGGTGATGGCCAGGGCGTAGGCGCCGTAGGTGGAGGCGCCGCCGAGACGGGCGGCCAGCAGATTGGCCAGGAAGCCTACGCCGCGCTCGATGAAGACGCTCATGCCGAGCACGGAGGTGCCGGTGACGAGATGGCGCTTGACGTGGGTGGGCAGGCCCGGTGGGGGCGCCGCCGAGGCCGCGGCCTCAGGCGGCATGGTCTCGCGCGTGGCGGGATCGGGCAGCAGGGCGGAGGTCATTGATTCACCGCGGTGCCTTGCCCGGGCTGGCCCGCTCCGTCCAAGCCTTCGATCTGCCGCTTGTAGCGGAAGTAGGACTCGTAGTAGCCGCTGCGTCCTTCGCGAGCGGGGTTGAAGTCGTTGAGGATGGTGCCCAGCAGGCGGACACGATCGCGCACGAAGAGGTCCCGCGCCGCAGCTGCCTGCTCGTGCGTGGTGACGCCTGCGCGGAAGACTAAGATGGCCGCGTCGGCGTGGGAGGCGAAGATGCGGGCGTCGGCCATGTGCAGCATGGGCGGAGTGTCGATGAGGACGACGTCGAACTCGCGCGCGAGCCGGTGCAGGAGTTCAGGGCCGCGGCTGGAGTGGAGCAGCTCGACGACCTCTTCGCGCCCGGTGCCGGAGGTGATGACGGAGAGATTGGGGACCGTAGTCTGTTTGGCGAAGGAGGAGGTGTGGCGGGAGACCAGTTCGACCTCGCCGCGCAGGATATCCCGCAGCCCGACATCGTTGGCGACGCGGAAGGTCTTGTGCAGCCCGGGCTTGCGCAGGTCGCCGTCGATCAGGATGACGCGCAGGCGGGACTTGCTGAGGGCTACGGCGAGGTTCGAGCTTACCGTGCTCTTGCCCTCTCCCGCGCTGGGGCTGGAGATGACGTAGACGCGGGAGCGGGCGCGGGCTCCCTGCGCGAGCAGGATGGAGAAGGTGGCGTTGCGGTAGGCCTCGGCGACGATGGAGAAGTGATCGTTCCAGCCGGCGAGGCTCAAGGCGTTGGCTCGCCCATCTTCCGCGGAGGCGGCCTGCGCCAGGCTGATGGGGCCGGGGATGCGGGGCAGGTGCAGGAGCCGGCCTCCACCTTCGGCCGAGGGGATGACGCCGAGCTCCTGCAGGCCGAGGAAGCGGGTAACGTCGCCGGGGGCGCGCAGCAGGTTGGCGTTGCGTTCGCGGAAGAAGGCCAAGCCGACGCCGAGCACGGAGCCGAGCATGAGGCCGACGCCGGCGGCGGTGCCGCGGCGGGGCGAGATGGGCGCTTTGGGCTTGCGCGCGGCATCGACGACGCGGATGGTGGTGGCCTGCAGGGCGGAGGCGAAGCCGGCCTCCTTGGCGCGCTGCAGCAGGGTCTGGTAGAGCTGCTGCTCGGACTCGACCTCGCGGCGCAGCAGGTTCACCTGGGCGGCCTTGCCCAGGTCGGAGGAGACGGAGGACTCCTCGGCGTGATACGCGGCGCTCAGCAGCGCCTCGCGATGACGCGCGGCGGAGAACTCGTTGCCTACGCGCTCGATGTCGGCGGCGCGCTCCGCGGCCATGGTGGCCTCGGTGTCGCGGATCTGGGAGCGGAGGTGGATGACCTTGGGATTCTGTTCGGTCAAGGGAGGCACAAGCTGGGCCACGCTGCTGCGGAGTTCGGCGAGCTTCTGCTGGTAGACGCGGTAGCTGGGGCTGTCGAGCACGCCCGGCAACGTCTCCTCGGAGGAGTGGCTGATCAGCCCGAACTGCGCCTCCTTCTCCATGCGGTCGGCCTGGGCCCGCACCAGCTCTCCCTGCATCTGGCGCAGGCGGTCCTCGCCCACCGAGCTGGTGCCCTGGGTGAGGACCAGATTGTCGCCTCCGGTGGCGGCCTGCAGCTTCTTCTGCGAGTCCTCGGCTCTCTGGCGCACGTCGGCCACCTGGCGGGTGAGCCAGTCGCTGGTCTTCTGGGCCTCGGTGCTGCGCGTCTCGAGGTCGGCTTCCTTGTACTGCTCGGTGAGGGTGTTGCAGAAGAGGGCGGAGAAGGCCGGGCTCCAGGAGTCGCAGGTGATCTCGACCAGGCGGGTCATGCCCAGAGGCTTCACCTTGACGTGCTTGGAGGCGTTGTCCAAAAGATCGTTGTAGGAGAGGGGTTCGCTCCGGACCAGGTGCAGGCCGCGCTTCATCTTGGAGAGCAGGTCTTCGCGCTCGATGAACTGGGGATGCGGCTGGGCGCGCAGCGTCTCGAGGGTGCGGTCGAGCAGCGTATCGCTCTCGAGCAGCTTGATCTGGGTCTGGATGCCCGCTTCGGCGGAGCCCGCATTGTCTCCGGTGGGGGCGACGGTGCGCATATCCATGAAGTCGGCGTTCATGCTCTGGATATCGAGCGAGGTGCGGGCGCGGTAGACGGGCAGGGTGGAGAGGTCGAAGAGGAAGCTTCCCAGCACGCCCAGGACGCAGAGCAGGGCGAGCGGCCAGCGTCCTCGCCACAGGGTGCGCCCGTACTCGCGCGCCATCCCGCCATCGCGCTCCTCCCCCTCCGTGAGCGGAGTGTCGAAGCCGGCCTGGTTCGAGGCGGCGAGCCGCGGCGAGGAGGAGCGGGCGAGACGTTCTCTGCTGGCGGGACGGTACTCCATGGCATTCACCTGATAGAAATTCAGCTGTACAGCGTGGCGGTTACAAAGGGGTGAAGATGATCAGGCCGGTCACGATGGCCAGGATGGCCTCCGCGCTGCGGCGCGCGGTGGCTTTGCCGGCGCTATTGGGGATATAGAGAACGTCGTTGGGATACAGCGGCATGTCTGGATCGGCGCCGGAGAGGATGCGCGGGATGTTGACCGCGATCTCCTTGGGCTTGCCGTCGCCCCCGGGCGCGGGACGCAGGATCCGGGAGCGGCTGGCTGCGTTGTCCTTGTCCAGCCCCTGGGCCAGGGCCAAGGCCTGGATGATCGACATGCTCTCGTGGGTGGAGAGCTCGAAGCCTCCCGCCTTCTTCACATCGCCGACGACGTAGACGGCGTCGGCCTTGGGAATGGAGATGACATCGTTGGGCTCTACCAGGATGTTGTCCGCGGGCTCGGTGGCGTGCAGCAGGTTATCGAGCGAGATGGAGGCGACGCTATAGGCGTTGCTGGCGTCGGTCTTCGCGCCGGGCAGCGGGATGGGACCCCACTTGAGCTGCCGGGTGAGGATGAGGCGGGGACCGGCGTCGGGCCGGACGCCGCCCGCCATCGAGACCACTTCGAGCAGGCGCTTGGGGCCCTGGACCTCGTGCGTGCCCGGGGTATTGACCGAACCGACCACGGACACGGTATGATTCTGGTCTTCGGTGAGATTGATCGAGATCTCGGGGGATTGAATGTACTTGCTCAGCTTGGAGGCGAGCTCGGTCTTGAGCTGGTCGAGGGTAAGGCCGGCGGCCTGGATCTTGCCGGCCAGCGGCACGTCGATGAAGCCGGCGGAGTCGATCCTGAGCGGCTTATCGGAGATCTCGTCCATGTCCATCACATGCAGGGCGAGTTGATCGCCGGCCCCGAGGACGTAGGCAGGCGCGGGAGCGGGCCGCGGGATGAGTCCGGGCGGCGCGGTGCCCTGCGCCGAAACCTGCGCCGAGCCCTGCCCCGAAACCTGAGCCGAGCCCTGCGCCGAGGTCAAGAGAACGAAAAGCGACAGGCAGAAAAGATAGCGCACAAGCATTCTGGTTAAAGGTACGGACAGAGGTTCCGAGTGGATGGGTCTTGAGAGCGTCATGGCCCGTTCCCTTCTGAGTCTTGGTAACTTATTCAACACGGCCGGAGCAAAACGTTGCGTACTCTGGAGCGCCTTCAACCTCGCGAACGGCAGGTTCGGAAGCTTGAGTGAAGCTTGTACATCCTTCACTCTATGGGCCCAACGATCCGTGAGCGAACGATCCTCAGCTCACGATCGGGTGTTTCGGGATCCCCATGATGTCTATGCAGTAGGATTTCGTTGCACGTATCGTACCAAAAGAAAAAGTGGTCTTCCAGCGCCACGATCGCTGCGCCGCGACGCATCGGGAAGCGGTGGGGAGGCTCGACGACGCGCATTCTTCGTTGCGCCCGACGGGGCGAGATGACGGACGGGAGATGGCAGGCCCCTGAGCAGCTTTCTCGGGGCCGTGAGCGAGCGCAGCTAGAGGCCGGCCAACAGGGTGGTTAGACGAGCGAAGCCTTGCTGTCGCGCCTGGGTGTTGGCCGGGTTGGTGTTGGCGGGGTCTTCTCCGGCGCGCATGAAGCCGTGGCCGGCGCCTTCGTAGACCACCGGCGCGTAGGTCTTGTGGGCGGCCTGCATGGAGGAGGTGGTGGCCGGGACGGTGGAGGTGATGCGGGCGTCGTTGCCGGCGTAGAAGCCGTAGACGGGAGACGTGATGGCCTGGAGGGCGGAGTCGGGCGGGGTGGGGCCGTAGAAGACGAAGGCGGCGGAGAGATCGCGCCTCTGGGTGGCGAAGAGGAAGCTCTTGCCTCCGCCCCAGCAGAAGCCCGCGACGGCCAGTTTGCCGCTGCTGGAGGGGAAGGTGTGGGCCAGGTCGGCGGTGGCGTTGAGGTCGGCCGCGACCTGGTCGGGATCGAGCTGGGAGACGGCCTTTACCGCGGCGTCCTGGCTGGGGAAGGAGTCGGAGCCGCCGGCCGAGGGTCCGGCTCCGCTGAGCAGGTCCGGGGCGATGACGATGTAGCCGGCGGCGGCGATCTCGTCGGCCATCTCCTTGGCCCAGTCGGTGAGCCCGAAGATCTCGTGGATGAGCAGGACCACGGGCACCTTGCCTTTGGCTTCGGGGTAGACGACGAAGGCCTGCAGGCTGCGGCCTCCGTGCCGGACGGTGACGTACTCGTGGTGGCGGGGCGAGGCGTCCAGGCGAGTCCGGGCCCACTGCTGCGCCGCGCCGGCATGGGAGAGCAGAAGCAGGGCGAAGAGCAGCAGGGAAGAGGAGCGGAGCTTGTTCGGCATGGGTGCGAGTGTACTGCGGGGCGGAGGCGCGGGCAAGGGCGCGGGGGGGCTGCCGCGCCAGGCCGCAGGCACAGTGCTGGAGCTACAGGGCTGGACGCTACAGGGCTGGACGCTACAGGGCCGGACTTAGAGGG
>CAXTPY010000106.1:0-6798 GCA_964246195.1 uncultured Acidobacteriaceae bacterium
GACCTCGCCCTCACCAATTGGAAGTTCAACGCCTGGGCCAAATACCCCAACCACCTCAACGACGACCACATCCCCCACCACATAGCCCCGCTTTACAAGATCTGGCTCGTCTTCGGCGTCTACCTCTACTTCTCCATGTGGTTCGGCACCCTGCTCGGCAACGCTCCCGCCCCCCTCTGGATCAACGACGCCACCTTCGCCGCCTGGAAGGACTACATGCTGATCCCTCTGGTCTTTGTCGCGGCCGGCCTCGTCCTCCAGGATCGCAAGTCCATCCGCACCGCCCTCTTCATCGCCCTCCTCGGCATCCTCCTGATCGACCGCGCCGCCCTGCTCGACAGCCTCTCCCGCTCTTTCCAGCACTTCGACGAAGACAAGCGCGACGGCGGCCCCCTCGGTTTCGCGGGTTCCAACGGCCTCGCCGCCTTCCTCTCCCAGTCCTCCATCTTCGTCCTCGGCTTCTCGCAGTTCGTCCAGCGCAAGAAGTACAAGCTCCTCGGCTATGCCCTGGGCTGTCTCACCATCTTCGCCACCATGTATTGCTTCTCCCGCGCCGGCTACATCGGCGTCGTCCTCGGCGTCTTCCTGCTCGGCGTCTTCAAGAACCGCAAGCTCCTCATTCTCGTCTTCGCCTTTCTGCTCACCTGGCAAGCTGTCGTCCCCACCGCCGTCCGGGAGCGCGTCACCATGACCGAAGACGCCAACGGCCAGCTCGAAGCCTCCGCCGCAGAACGCGTCCAGCTCTGGACCGACGCCGAAGACAGCTTCCTCAGCGATCCCATCCTCGGCATCGGATTTGCCTCCTACCAGTTCCACCACCACGTCGCCAACCTCCGCGACACCCACAACTGGTACGTCAAGATCCTCGTCGAAACCGGCATCGTCGGCATGATCATCGCCCTGTTTCTGTTGCAGCAGATGCTCTCCCTCTCCTTCCGCCTCTTTCGCCGCGGCGTGGACCCCCTCTACCGCGCCCTCGGCCTCGGCCTCTTCCTCATGACCTGCTGCTCCATCGTCCTCAACATGTTCGGCGACCGCTGGACCTACATTGAGGTCACAGGCCTCATGTGGGTCCTCTACGCCGCCGCCGCCCGCGCCCTGGAACTCGCCCAGACCCGGACCGAAGCCACCCCCGAAGGCGTCGTCGCCCAGCCCGCCTTCGAGCCGATGCCCGTCTACGCCGCCTACCGCTAAAGTCGTTCCTGCCACAGCCTGGAGCGTCAAGCTAGAGGATTGCGCGAATTCGTCACTACGGCCGCTCAGAAGCCCCTCTGCCAGAATCAGGTGGAGTGAGGCTCGTCTCTCAGGAGCTATCGGAAATCACGAAGGCGATGTGGTCGTGTTAGCGTCCCAGTACGCAAACCCATTCTGCTTGTGATCGACCTGCAATACGTCCGGCAACGCTACATCACGAAGATCAGCTGAGAGCATCCCTCGCAGGCATCTGCAATGCGATCTTCCGCAGCCGTAAGCCCCGCGGGCATCCCCCCTGGATGACATATAGTTGCGCCTTCAACTCGCCCCAGGCGCTGGCGGCAAGCAGGCTTCCGGAAAGAGCCCTCCCCAGGAAGAGTCCAGATTGAGCCAACGCTGTGTGCTGAACCAGCTCGTGGCAAGTTCTGGAACATGAAGCAGACCATGGCCGCTGGCGCACATAAGTTCCGTACCGTTCCAGCACAGGAAGCTGCGTGAGGGCTGCCCGACGCGCACCGGGTTCGTGAGCAAAGCGAGGCATACAGGACAGCGTTGTCTTTGATCGCGCAGCGCCCACCGGAAACCCAGAAGGCAGCCCAAGAAGCATGTGACGAGCTGAATGTATTCCGAGGAATTCGCGCGGAAAGCGGGACGCGCGTAGGCGAGGCAGAGTGCGCAGCAGTAGACGATTGGAAGAAGGAGCGCCAGCTTGGCGGTGAGAAAGGACCACCGGCGCAGGCGCGTTGGACGCCAGACCGATCCGATACGTGCCGGGTAATCACCGAGCGATAGCGGTGTGGTGGCTGGCAAAGCCAAGCAGGCAAGCAGGACTGCCGAGAGGAACATGCGGAGGGGTATCTGCATACCAATCGAAAGAGGGACGCAATCGTAGCCTTCGTATCCATCGCTGCTGGGCACGGACAGACGCCAGATCCCCTGCGTGTCGATGCGCGTCGGATCCGTTCTTCCGAGCACAAAGACCGGCGCGTCCGGATCTACTTTCGTAAACGCTAGTTGATCTGCAAGTAGCCATGCATCCATGTCGCCGGGGAGCCGCAGCGAGGGAGGCATCACGCCGGCAATGACAGCTTGTCGGCCACTCTCTTCGAAGATCTTCCCTGTGGGATTGGTGTCTCCATAGTACCTTCGAGCTGCGTTAGCGCTCAGTAACGCTATAGCGAGGTGTCTCGTCTTCGCTTGATTCAGCGCCGTCTCAGAGATCGCAAGTCCTAGGAGATGGAACAGGCCCTCGCTGGCGATCGCCACATGTGTTGCCGTACGCCCGCTGGCCGTCTGTTGAATCGGCGAGTAGGCCGCGAGCTCCGGGAACAAGCTCTGCCGGCGCTGCTTCCATCCTGCATACTCCGCCGCGAAGACAGTTGGAGTATGGATATAGCCGCCACGTGAGATCGTTACGATGTTCTGGGCGGTGGGATCGGGCAAGAGCGTCATGGCTCGTCGTGCCCCGGGTAGCAGGAGCACGAGCATCAAGGCAGTTGCAGCTAGCAAGGCGAGGGAAAGCAGGCATCCACACGCAGAACTCCAACAAATGAGCTGCCGCCTCCCGAAGCGGGGGGTGTTCCTCCACATCCAGAACGCATCCGGGAACGCTCCGAGACAAAAGGAGACGGCAGTCTTCTGCTTTCTCGTCCTACCCACCTCCTCGCGGCAGATTCGGGAAACATAAAACAGTTCTGCTCTCCACTCTGCCATCCATTCGGCGCGCTGGGGACCTGGGACGAGCCAGGAGGCGCAGGCCAGCAACGCTCCGGACAGGCCAGGACCATCTAACCGGCGCACAATCCTCACAGCTGTCCAACTTCAGCTGCCGTGATCAGCTTGACCAACAGCGGATATCTCTTTTGCGATGCCTCAAGCGTCGCCTTTCCGGTTCGCGTCAGCTTGTAGTACTTCCGGAGGGGACGCTGCCCAGCGTCGGCAACACCTTGCTTTTCCCATTGTGATTGGATCAGCCCTGCATGTTCCAGGCGCCGTAATGCCGGATACACCGTACCGCTGGGAAGGCCGGTCATCTCCATCACGCTGAAGCCGTAGATGTATCCAGCATGAACAGCCTGCAGGATCATCGCCGCTGTATGCGAGAGCTTGGTGTCCGGGGCCATGGAAAACATCCTATCTATGTAGCACGCTACTTGACAAGCCACTGGATAGCTTGCTACATAGGGTGCAGGAGGGCTCATGCTTGAAGTCCAGAACCTCTGCAAACGGTATCGAGGGATCCCCTCGATACAGGACGTCAACTTCAGCGTTCAGCCAGGCGAGATCGTGGGCTACCTCGGCCCGAATGGGTCAGGCAAGTCGACTACGGTGAAGATTGTGACCGGTCTGCTCGAGCCGAGCGACGGCAGAGTCCTCTTCGAGGGCGCGAACATTCGCGAGAACCTGGTGATTTTCCGTAGCTCTCTCGGCTATGTTCCCGAAGAAGCTCATCTGTACACCTATCTCTCCGCGCTCGAATACCTGCAGCTGGTAGGCAGGCTGCGGGGCATGACGGAGAAGTTGATCGACCAGAAGGCCAATAGGCTGCTGAAGCTTCTGGCCCTTGAATCATGGCGACACTCCCCCATATCGGCATATTCGAAGGGAATGAAACAGCGCGTGCTGATCGCCGCATCGCTGTTGCACAATCCCAAGCTCCTCATCTTCGATGAGCCTCTGTCTGGCCTCGACGTGGTCTCCGCAAGGCTCTTCAAGGACCTGCTGCAGGAGCTTGCGGCGGAGGGCAAGGCGATACTGTACATCTCGCACGTGCTCGAGGTCGTCGAGCAGGTATGTGACCGTGTGATCGTCATTGCGGCGGGCAGGATACTGGCGGATGCGCCGCCTGCCGAACTCGCTCGGCTGATGATGTTAGAGAACCTCCAGGAGGTATTTGCGCAGCTCGTCCAGCAGGAGGACACCAAGGCGACCGCTCGGGAATTGGTCGCCGTCATGAAGGGCAAGGATGATTGACCGCTCCCTCCTCAGCCGTAAATCGCAGCCTGCCGTGCTCTCCCTCGCCGCGCAAGCAAACTTGCAGGTGACCGGCCCCGCCAAGCAAGACCAGTTCCGGCTTCTTGTCCGCCATCTTCTGGGCCGCTTCTTCCATAACGAGATGGTGTCCGCAGGAGGAGAGACGCTGCCTCTGCTGATGACCATTGCTTACATCGTTGCCCTGCCAACGCTGCTCGCCGCGCTCTATTCCTTTCCCGCGTATCATGCCTTTCCTCCCTACCCGCCGAAGCCAACCTTCTGGGTGCAAGCCATCGACCACTACTTCTTCGTGATGTACTCGTGGGTGGTCATGGGCGCCGTCACGGTATTCGAGTGGGACCTGTTGTTTCCCTCCTCACTCGATGTGCTGGTGCTGTCGGTGATGCCGATCCCAGCGCAACGGCTTCTGCTTGCGAGGGCCACGGCTGTACTGATCTTCCTGGGGCTCTTCCTGTTGGCCACAGCCTCGCTCGGAATCGTATTCTTTCCGCCGGCCACCGACCTTCCACAGATTCTCCGTCTACTTCTCGCACATGCGGTAGCCGTGATCGTGGCCGGTGTGTGCGCCGCGTCCCAGGTACTGGCCTTACAGGGAATGCTTCTTACACTGCTGGGTGCCCGACTCTTTCAAAAAATCTCGACGTTTCTGCAGAGCGTCTCGATGGCGGTTCTCTTGATCGTGCTGTTCGTATTCCCCGTTCTCTCACGATCTCTGCCGGCCCTCATCCACTCTCAGACAGTCACCGAGCGTAGTTTTCCGCCTTTCTGGTTCCTTGGAATCTACGAGACGATCCTTGCTGGCAGAGCCGCATTGCCGGAGTTTATCGCTTTAGCGCACATCGGCTTCGTCGTCACCGTCCTCCTGATCCTCGTAACCGTGATTACGTACCCAGTGGCCCACAGACGCAGAACCATCCAGGTACTGGAGGGCTCCGTCTCTCCGAAGGCGCGCAGTCGCTGGATTGCGCAACTCACCCGTCTCATGCATATCTTTCTTGTGCGAACTCCCAAGCGCCGTGCTGTCTTCCACTTCATGAGTCAGACGCTTCTACGGACGCCGCGGCACCGCGTCTACCTTGCGATGTATGCGGGCCTTGGAATCGCCCTGATCACCGCCGGCGTAATCACCATCGGCGCAGAGGGTGGCCATCTCGCAATCGGCGTCTCCCCCTGGGGACTTCGCGCCGCTGTGCCGGCACTCACCTTCTGGACGGTTGCTGGACTATGCACCGCACTCGCTTCACCTGCGGATCCCGCCGGACGCTGGCTCTTCCGCGTTATTCATGATCGGCCTCACGTCGATCATCTCGTCGCCGCCCGAACTTGGGTATTACTCTGGTCCCTGGCCATCACTTCAGCAGTCCTCCTCGCATTGCACCTTATCTCTCCCGCCCCGCTCCGAACCCCGCAAGCGGCCGCAGGCCAGCTGCTCATGGCGGCAGGTCTGTGCCTACTCCTCTCCGATGCCTTCTTCCTGCAACACTGGACCATTCCCTTCACCGAGGCCCGAGTGCCAAGAAATACCGACCTCGCCTTCCTTCTGCTGCGCTACATCCTACTGTTCCCCGCCCTGGTTCTGACGAGCCTGCACTACGAGCCATGGATCGAGGCCACCTGGGTCCACCTGGGTGCGACCGCCATCGTCATCGGCCTTGCCCACCTGTCATTCCGGTCGATCCATCTGCGACGGAGCAACAAACAATTAAGCCGAAATGGCGATGAAGGGGAGGAACCTTTTCAAACACTTGGGTTGCGGAATTGAGTGCCCGATGTTCTTGGCTGAACTGTCGCCGTTTTCCCTGGTCGTGGCATCCTAGGGGCATAAGCCTCCGCATGCTGCTCAGCACCTCGAACACCACTTCACGCAGCCTACGCCAGACACAGAATGCTAGGAGACGGTTTCGTGGGTGCAGTTGGGTCGCGTTGATTGAGCCGCACTCTCCGGACACGGCAACGTTCGGCCGCCGCCATCGGCTTGAATAGCGTGATCGCAAGCCTGCAGGATATCCGAGCGGCCTCTACAAGGCACGCCATTTCCTTGATAACTTCTTCGCCAAACTCAAGCGATTCCACGCCCTCGCCACACGCTCGACAAAAACCGCCAAAACTTCCTTGCGGCCATTTACTTCATCTCCGCGGTCATTTAGAGCAGATCGATGACAGACCCTAGCGCGCAGGAGCCAGAACCGCAGGATTCCGGTACAGCACTAGGCCCCCAAACCGCGCCACCGGTATCCAGCGCTCGCGCACGTGCTCGAACAGCAGCCTGCCCGCAAGATAAGGCTGCCGCTTCACCTTGTATCTGTACCCAAACCGCAGCATCAGCTTCACCCGGTCGCGATTCGGCAGAGGCTCGGCCTCGGGCAGCCACTGCTCCGGCACCAGTGCCCACCGATACACCTCGAGCGCGGCGATCTTGCGCTCTTCACCCGCACGATCCCAGATCTCTCCTAGCCCCGGATAGAAGTCGGCGCGGTAGAGCCCCTGCGCGCGCATCGCCTCCTCGAACCCCGGCACCACCTGCCCCAGCATGGGCATCGCCACAGCCTCCCCGCCCACCTCCCTATTCAGCCTCGCCCCCTCTGCCACCTGGGCGGCCCGCTCGCTTGC
>CAXTPY010000107.1:0-6688 GCA_964246195.1 uncultured Acidobacteriaceae bacterium
GATGCGGGGGGGGAGGTGTTCGAGGGAGCGCCGTACGCTATGGTGCGCCCGGAAGGATTCGAACCTCCGACCCTTTGGTTCGTAGCCAAATGCTCTATCCAGCTGAGCTACGGGCGCACATGTTGCGTGGGCAACTTTCCAAGTTTAGCGGAGTTGCGTGTGTGTGACAACTTTGCGAAGGGAGGTTGGAAGCGGCGAGAGGAGGTGGTGCGCCCGGAGAGATTCGAACTCCCGACCCTTTGGTTCGAAGCCAAATGCTCTATCCAGCTGAGCTACGGGCGCACAGCGCGGCCTGGAGTTCGGCCTCGAGTCGATTCTACCTCTTAGCGGGCTCAGGTTGGGAGGGCTTCTGGAGGCGGCGGCGGCGGCGACAGGGGAAGGGCCTGGACGATGTCGAGGCCAGCGCGGCGGAGGAGTTGGTGGATGACGGGCTCGGAGAGGCGGCTGGCGTCGTACTCGACCCGCACCGTCTTCTCCACCTGGTGGAGGTCGACCTTGCGGATGCCGTAGACCTCGCGGAGGCTGTTGATGGCCATCGCGGAGGCTTCGGAGGGCACCGTGCCGTAGCGGTAGAGGACGTCGAGCTGGGTCATGGGTCGATGGTAGCAGAGGAGATAGCAGGGGAGGCGAGGGGGTTATTGGGTGCTGAGGGAGCTGAGATAGCTGATGATCTCGGGGTTGGTCCAGTCCTGGGCGGAGACGAATTTTCGGCGGAGGATGCCTCGTTTGTCGATGACATAGCTCTCTGGGATCTGTTTGGTGCCGTAGAGGGCGGGGATGCGCGCGGAGGGATCGCGCAGGGTGAGGAGGTCGACGTGGTTTCGCTGGAGGAAGCGGTGGTACTGGTCGGGGTCCTCGTCCTGGCTGATGGCGACGACGGTGACCTGGGGGAGGCGGCGCTGGAATTCGAGCAGGCTGGGAAGCTCTTCGATGCAGGGGGGGCACCAGGTGGCCCAGAAGTTGAGAACGACGACGTGGCCGCGAAGCTGGGAGAGATCGAAGGCGTGGGTTCGGTCGGCGAGGGTGAACTGTGGAGCTGGAGTGCCGATGCGTCCGGGGTGGCTGCCGCGATCGCACCCGGTGGAGGCGAGGAGGCAAAGGCATAGTGCCGGAAAGAGAAGGCGCGCGCGGAGGCTCATGGTTCCTATAATACGAAGACGTGATGCTCGATGGTGAGGGTTGGGGACAGGCGCGGGGCGCGCGGGAGGCTGGCGGGACGGCCGAGCCGGAGCCGCGCGCGCGTGGGGAGGAGGCGCGGCGGCTGGAGGTGGTGGTGATCGTGCCGGCGCGGAACGAGGAGCGGGGGTTGGCAGAGTGCCTGGACTCCTTGACGCGGCAGTCGGAGCCGGGCTTTGCGCTGGGGGCGCAGTGGGAGTTGGTGGTGGTCGACGATGCTTCGACGGATGGCACGCGGAGGATTGCGGAGGCGGCGGCGGAGGGCCGAGAGGGAGTCTCGGTGATCTCGGCTCCGGTGCTGGACTTGAGCGAACGTGGAGGCTTCACGGGTAAGAATGCGGCATGCTGGGCGGGCGCCCGGTTTGCCGAGGAGAAGGCGTGGGCGCGGTGGCTGCTGTTTACCGATGCGGACACGGTGCATGAGGTGGGGAGCTTGTCGCGTTCGCTGCGGGAGGCGGAGAAGCACAAGGCGCTTTTGCTCTCGTATTCGCCGCGGCAGAGGGTGACGGGATTCTGGCAGCGGGCGGTGATGCCTCTGGTGTTTTCGGAGCTGGCTACGGTCTATCCCATGCGGCAGGTGAACGATCCTGGGAGCCGGATGGCGGCGGCGAACGGGCAGTTTCTGCTGGTGGAGCGGGAGGCTTACTTCTCGGTGGGGGGACATCGTGCGGTGGGGACGAAGGTGCTCGAGGATGTGGCGCTGGCGCGGAATATCAAGCGAGGGCCGAGGGCGATACGGTTTCGCTATGCTCCGGATGCGGTGGCGGCGCGGATGTATGCGACCACCGGCGAGATGGTGGAGGGCTGGACGAAGAACCTGGCGCTGCTGATGCCGAGTCCGGTGGCGCTGGCGCTTTGGCGTGTGCTGGATGTGCTCTTGTTCTTTGGGTTGCCGCTGCTGGCGGTGGGGTTGCCGGGGCTGGTGTCGTGGCAGCGGGCGGCGATTCTGCTGTTGTGGGCGCGAACGTTATGGCGGTTCTATCACCGTGTCGCGAGGTCGAACTTCCCGGCCGGGGAGGTGGCGATTTCGATCCTGGGCGTGCCGATGTTCGTGTATCTGCTGCTGCGCAGCGTGCGGCAGCATCGCTTTCACAAGAAGGTGACGTGGAAGGGACGGAGCTATCGCGCGGATGGATGAGGCGAGTGGATCTGAATCGGCAGGGGCGCGGGGTTCGTCTAAACGCAGGGAGAGAGCATGATGTATTTGACGAGAAGAGCGGAGTTTTCCTCGGCGCATTATTACTGGGTGGAGGCATGGAGCGCGGAGGAGAATGCGCGGGTCTTCGGCAAGTGCGCAAATCGTAACGGGCATGGGCACAATTACACGCTCGAGGTGACGGTTGCGGGAGAGGTGGATGCGGTCTCGGGCTTCGTGGTGGATCTGAAGGAGTTGAAGGAGGTTTTGGAGCGCGAGGTGGTGAGCGTGTACGACCATCGGCATTTGAACCTGGAGGTGCCGGAGTTCCGAAGGGCGGTGCCGACGACGGAGAACATGGCGATTGCGATCTGGAGGCGGCTTGAGGGGAAGATACCGCACGCGAGGCTGCATCGCGTGCGTGTGTATGAGATGGCGGACCTGTTCGCGGACTACTACGGGGAGGCGTGATGCCGGTCGCGTATCTTTCGAGGAGATATCACTTCAGCGCCTCGCACAGGCTGCATACGGATCGGTACGATGCGGAGCGCAATGCGGCTGTGTATGGGAAGTGCAATAATCCGCATGGGCACGGGCACAACTACGTGGCGCAGGTGACGGTGCGGGGCGAGGTGGATGCGGTGACGGGAATGGTCTGCGACCTGGGCGAGCTGGACGAGTTTGCCCGGCGGGTGATTCTGGAGCGGTTGGATGGGATGAATCTGAATACGCTCGATTGCTTTGCGCAGGCGGTGTCGACGACGGAGAATTTGACGACCGAGATTTACAGGAGTTTCGAAGGATTTGGGGGCGCGCGGCTCGAACACGTTCGAGTGGAGGAGACGGGGAACAATTCCTTCGATCTTGCCCGGGAGCGGGACGGCGCGGCAGGAAGATTTTGAAAGAGGGACGCATGAGAGGCACGACGGAGAAGCTGGAGGGGACGTCCGCGGAGGCACTGGCGGGGAGCTTGTCCACGGAGGAGCTGCACCGGGAGCTGCTGCGGCGGGCGGGTGAAGATCCTCTGCGCGACGGGCTGTTGAATACGCCGGCGCGCATGGTGAAGTCGATGGCGTTTCTTACGCGCGGCTATACGCAGACGGTGGAAGACGCGCTGCACAATGCGCTCTTCGATGTGGACTACGACGAGATGGTGATGGTGAAGGACGTGGAGTTTTATTCCTTGTGCGAGCACCATATGCTGCCCTTCTTCGGCAAGGCTCATGTGGGGTATGTGCCGCAGGGCAAGGTGATCGGGCTGAGCAAGATTCCTCGGATCGTGGATATATTTTCGCGGAGGCTGCAGGTGCAGGAGCGGCTGACGCGCGAGGTGGCGGATGCGATCGATCGTGCCATCTCGCCGCAGGGCGTGGCGGTGGTGATCGAGGCGCAGCATCTGTGCATGATGATGCGAGGGGTGGAGAAGCAGGGCTCCACCACGGTGACCTCTTCCATGCAGGGTGTGTTCAAGACGCAGATGCAGACGAGGAACGAATTTCTGTCGCTGGTGCGGGGCAACAGGACACAGCTCTGACGGGCTGGTGTGGGTGGAACCAGTATGCTGGGAGCAGATGAACGGACTGCTGGTTATCGACAAGCCTTCGGGCATGACGTCGCACGATGTGGTGTCGCTGGTGCGGCGGGCGACGGGGGAACGCGCGATCGGACACCTGGGGACGCTGGACCCGTTGGCGACCGGGGTGCTGCCTCTGCTGCTGGGGAGATACACGCGGCTGGCGCAGTTCTTCGGGCAGGCGGAGAAGAAGTACAGCGGGACGATACGATTCGGTTTTGCGACGGACTCCTTCGACGCGGACGGCAAGGCGAGCAGCGAGCCTTCTCCCTTGAAGCTGACGTTGGAGGAGCTGCGGGAGCTGGCGCAAAGATTTCGCGGCGCGCTGGATCAGGTGCCTCCGGCGTATTCGGCGAAGAAGATCAACGGGGTGCCGGCGCACAAGCTGGCGCGCGCGGGGGCGGAGGTGCCGGTGAAGGCGGCGCGCATTACGGTACACAGGTTCGAGATCGTTTCGCTGAGCCGGGCCGGGGATGCGGAGTTCGTGATGGAGGTGTCTGCCGGCGGGTACGTGCGCTCGGTGGCGCATGAGCTGGGGCAGATGGCGGGTTGCGGCGCGCACCTGGCCTCGCTGCGCAGGACCGCGGCGGGGGTGTTTTCGCTTGCCGACGCGGTGACGGTGGAGGAGTTGAAGGCGTTCGATTCGGCGCAGGAGATTGTGGCGCGGCTGCCGCATCCGAGAACGCTGCTGCCGGAGTTGCCCGCGGTGACGGTGGAGGAACGGGCCGCGGCCAGACTGCGGAACGGGATGCAGGTGAATCTTCCGGAGTACACGCGGGCCCCTTTGGTGAAGGTGTTTACCGGGCCGGAGGAGTTGCTGGGGATCGCGCGGCGGGTGGCGGGAACGTTGATGCAGCCGGTGGTTGTGCTGGCTTGAGTGCAGTTGCGGAGTGGAGGCGGCTTATACTGAAGGTTCTTTGCACACTCGCGGAGAGGGCCGGCTTTGGTTCTAGGCTAGGGGCTGTGCCGGGAGGGGAGATCGAACTGCATGGGGCTTCCGCTTTGCGTGTCGTCACAGCCGGAGGAGCTTCAGCAGGGTTTGTTCGGGCAGGTGTTCTACTACGTCTTCCAGATACTGCCCTATCTGGACGCGCGCGGGATCTTTCCCCAATGGGAGATCCGGTCGACGCACTACGGGGACGCTCCCGAAGCGTTGACGATACCGGGCGTTCTGGAGCTGGCGTACGCTCCGCCGAAGGGGCCGTATCGCAGAGTCTCCATCGAGGAGCTGCGGCGGAGACACGCGCACGTGCTGGGCAACGACTGGGAAGCCCTGCACAGGATGTGGCACAGGTATTTCAGGATTCCAGAGCGCATCCTGCGGTTCTCGGAGGCGCATGCTCTTCCGGGCCGCACGCTGGGGGTCCACTACCGCGGGACGGATAAGCAGCAGTCGCCGTGGGATAGCAATCCCATCTCGCAGGAGCAGTACATCGTGCTGGTCCGGGAGTTTCTAAGCGGCCGGGAAGAGTTCGAAGCGATCTTCGCGGCGAGCGATGAGCCGGCGTTCGTCGAGAAGCTGCGCGCCTCCGTCGCCCTGCCTGTGGCTTCGCTGGGCGAGGTGGATTTTCATCTGTCCGCGGAGCCTACGGTGTCCAGGAGCGAGAGGGCGGATCGAGCGCTGCTCGACTGCTTGCTGCTCTCCCGCTGCGGCTGCGTGGTAGAGACTTCTTCGGCGCTGCCGAGCTTCGCGAAGCTGCTGCAGCCGCAACTAGAGATCTACCGCTGCGCGGCGAGCAAGCTGTTCGGAAAGTTATTCAGCAATATGCCGTACTTTCCTGTAGCTCACATTCCTATACTGCCGGTGAGCAGCGCCGCGGCAGAGGAGGTCCTGCGCCACACGATGCAGGGAGACTGGACGGAGGAGCCGGGCATGAGCAGGTTCCGGACCGGCTTCGCGTCGGCCCCGCGCTGGCCCAGGAATCACAGGTTGTTCAGCTTGACGGACCAGATCGGGGTTTCGAGCGTTGCGGCCAGGCTGGTGGGCGGCTACCGGTAGCGGGGCGCGAGGAGTTGCGTCACTACTGCGCCGCCGCGGCTTGCGGCATGGGCTGCAGGCTGCTCAGGTTGGTGGCGTGGAGCGGCTGGAGGGGCATGGGGGAGGTGAGCGAGAAGATGAGTTCCGACTCTCTGGGCAAGCTCTCCTGGCGATCCTGCTTGAGCCAGAGGACGGTGCTCACGCCCGCTCCGATACCGGCGCCTACGGCCGCTCCTACACCGCCCGCGAGGACGGCTCCGGCGGCCATGGCGCTGCCGGTGGCCAGGCCGATGAAGGCGAGCGTCTGCTTGGCGTGATCGCGGCGCAGGAGGGTGCCTTCGTTGTTGACGCGGCTGGAGGCATTGTTCTCGAGGTCGATGAGCTGGGCGTGGAGGTTCAACTCCGATCCGTCGGGCAGGGTGATGCTGCGGGCTTCCAGGTGGATGGCGGCCGCGCCGGCGATGCGGCGGCCGGAGTGGACCGCGGTGACGCGCCCGTTCAGGAGGGAGCCTGCGGGAAGGACCACGCGCCCATTGGAGGCGATGTCTTCGGTGAGGGTCGCGGTAAAGCGGGTTCCGGGAACGGTGGAGAGGGTGGAGAGCGGCTGCTGGAGGCGCGCTTTGATGAGGGTTCCGGTGCGGACCTGGCCGGCGGGATCGGGAACGCTGGTGACGACCTCGGCGTCCGGATCGGAAGCGGCTGCCGAGGCGACGGGCGCGGAGGGGTTGTCGCCATTGTAGGGGATATAGGGTCCGTAGGCGTCCGGTGCGGAGGCGGCGGGTTGCGTGGGCGGGGCTGCGTTCTCAGCCAGAGGACGGCGCGCGGC
>CAXTPY010000108.1:0-6589 GCA_964246195.1 uncultured Acidobacteriaceae bacterium
CGCTGCGGCGGGGTGGATCATGCGGTCGCTACCGAGGCGGAGGCGTTCGCGGCGCGGATGGACTGGAGGATGGCTTCGCGGGGGTTCACGGGTATGGGTTGAGTTTAGCTGGGGTGAGGAGGTTCTATGACCGCATCGTCTCTGAAAGTTCTGTTTGAGGGAATTTGGAGCGGCTATACCGAAAAGGGATAGGCTCCGTCGGGCTCGCACCAACGGAAGTGAGCCTCGGTTCCGCGCGCTGCGTCGGTCCAGCGTTCGGGCGTGGTGCTGCGGTGCGGGTCGGATGGCTGCAGTCCGGGACCGGCCGACTGCGATCGCGCGAAGGCTTGCTTGAGGGCCTCTCTCTGCTCGGGGCCGAGTGCCTCGGTTGCAGCGGAGACAAAGAGCACGGTGCGACTACCCGAGACGAGTTCCAGCCATTGGCGCGAATGCTGCCAGTCCACGGCTTCGGTAATGGCGACGCAGTCGGGATCGACGCTGAAGAAGGTTCCATGCTGCGGGATGCGGAAGGCCAGGGTGTTCACTCCCATGCGCCGCGTACGCTCCGGTTCTCTTCCGCTGGTGTCGTCTCCCGTCCGCTGCAGATCGAAGATTCCTGCTCCGAGATGGCCCACGGTGTTGCAGCCGAGAATCAGCATGTCTTCGGAGGTAGCCGCGCGTAGATTGCGGTACAGGCCGGTGATGATCTCTGCGTTCGTCCTGCTGCGGTCGTGAAAGGACCACCCGGGAAGAGTGGGCTGCGGCCCCATCTCAAAGCCCCACTGCCCGAGGAGGTCATAGGTCGAGAAGTCGTGCTTCAGCAGTTGATAACCCCAGCCACGAAGGGTGCGTACGCGCGCGAGCACGGCTTCGAGCGCCTCAGGATGGGTGGGGTCATAGGCCAGCTCAGTGGCGCGATCTTGCCGCTTTCCGAAGCGCTTGGCGGGCAGCAGCCATGCCGCGCTGGTGACCTGCGGAGCACGCAGGGGTCGCAGCCATATGCCGGGCCGGACCTTCCGCTGCTTGATCTGCTGGGCCAGCGCCGCCATGTCTTTGAACTTCGCGGGATTTTCCCAACCTTCATCGATGACGGTGAAGGGCTCAGGCGCTTTATCCGGGCGCAAGGCCGCTACCAGGTCTGCGTCCTGCAAGATGCGTTCCGGCGAGTTATTGCCGTAGGCGTAGTACCAATCATTCGATCCATAGATGGTTCCGGGCGAGGGTCTGGGCTTGGCGCACATCCGGCGGCACAGATCCGTTATGACGTTGAGCGAAGGCTCGCCGGGCTGCCCTCGTTGGGTCACGATACTTGCGGCGGCGAGCACCCTTTCGCCCAGCAGCACACCGTTGCCGCCGTTGGCGACGTTCAGCCAGAGGCTGACGCCCTGAGCGTCCAGCTGCCAGAAGCAAAGAGCGTTGGCTCCCGTGCGTACTCCATAGCCGTGGGTTGTGGTTCCGTCGAAGGTGGAAAAGTACCACGGCATGACCCGCTCGGGCACGCGGGCGCGCCACTCCAGGTCGCCGTAGCTTCGCTCCCAGGCGTCTCCCAGGCAGGTGAGTTCGTGCGTCACGTGGGTGTTCCAGCGCAGGTGCACATGCGTGAGGGCCTCCGACGGAGATGCAAGCTGGATGGACATTTGGTCTTGGCCGGGGGTGGTCTGCACATCGACACCGCTGCCGCGCCAGGCAGGACCGGACCGGGTGAGAGGTATCGGACGCTGCAGTCCGGTGTAGGCTGCAACGGTGTCCGGTTCCCGCAGGATATCCAGAGAGGAATGCGGTGTAGTTGCGGATTTAGACCGCTGCACCTGGGATGCAGGGGAGAAGGCTGCCACTGCTGCTACGGAGGAAGACAGAAAGGAGCGGCGGCTGACGCAAGAACCTGGTTTTAGCAAGGGAGAGCCTCATCTTCGAGATCCTAGCGTCGGGTCTTCGAGTGGTCGAGCGCAGACGGAGTCATGGGGTGGCACTGGATCAATCCAGACCCTTGACCGCATACAGCACGGAGGCATGCGGCGCAAGCGTGACGTTCATAGCCGGCATGGATCCGAGGTCCTTGTGCTCCCACAGATCGCGCAGACGGTAGGCGGCACCATTCCAGCCCAACTGCTTCCAGGTGTATTGGAATATCTGCGTGCTGTCCGAGAGGTTGGAGATCGAAAGGTAACGGTCCGCTCCGGAGCCGGACTGCGCGGTCCATACGGTACGGTTTCCAGCCTGGTTGAAGACGGGGCGATTCTGAGTCGAATGCTGATCGACTTCGATCACCTCCGGGTTGGTGAGGAGCGACATGGTCTTTGCGTCCGTCGTTGGCAGGTCGCCACCCATCATGAGTGGAGAGCGGAACATCGACCAGAGTGTCAACAGGGTGCGCTGTTCCTCTACCGTCAAACGGCTTTGCCGGTCTGTATCCGCGCCCGGGCGAGGGCCGAGGTGTCCGATCGGGAGCATATCCGCATCGGGCCAGTGGCCCACCTCCACGTACGGAGCCCAGTCTGCGGCGCTGGTAGCCTGTCCCAGGATGCCCTGCGAGAATTCGTGGGCCTTCCATACTCCCCAGTGGTCCCAGACATCGTCGGAGATGCGCCACATCTGCGCATACTTTCGCACGTCCTGGGCGTCGCTCAAAGGGGTTGGACCGGGCGAGAGGCTCAGCACGATGGGGCGCCCACTGTGCTGGAGCGCGAGGCTCATCATTCGGATCTCGTCTGCCTTGTAAGGCTGCGAGATGCAATCGACCTTAATGAAATCGAGGCTCCAACCCGCGTACAGGCGGGCGATCGAGTCATAGTACGCTTGGCCGGCGGCGTTGGGCTTCAGACCGTAAGTATCTGAGTTCCAACGACACGTATCTGCGGTATCCGCGGCGTCCGCCGCATGGTACTGGCTTCCTGCGATGGGGAGGTTTTTCTCTACGGCCTCACGCGGAATACCTCGAATGATGTGAATGCCGAATTTGAGGCCTTTAGCGTGGACGTAGTCTGCGAGTGCCTTGAAGCCCTGCTCTCCGTGCGCATCCGCAAATCGATTCGGTGCGGGCAGGTAGCGTCCCTGGGGATCCATCGTGAACTGCCAGGAGGGCTTACCCCGGCTGTTTGGATTCTGCAGATACCATCCTTCATCCACGACAAGATATTGCCACCCGTACTGTTTCAAGTTCTTGGCCGCCCAATCCACGTTTGCCTTGAACTCGTCTTCGGTAACGCTCAGGCCATAGGAGTCCCAACTGTTCCAGCCCATCGGCGGAGTGGGCGCGAGGGGTGTGGCCGATTGAGACAGCGAAGGAAGAGTGAGTGCAAAGGAGACGACAAGTGCGAAAGGACCATGGCGCATGCAGGGGAGCTCCCGGTACTACCTTGCTTGGACTGCGAAAGTGTACACCGCTCGCCAGTGCTGAATAAGTGCTGCGGCCTTGGTGTTCTGCCCCGTACTTTACAGAGACCAGGAAGCGCGGCCTCTTCGAAATATTTGGGTGCTTGCAGCACGAGCGAGTTTTTGCCTAACCCGTCCGGACGCGTTAGCAGACCGACTGGCTGATTTGAGCAGGGCGTAAGGTGAGCCCGAGTTCACTTCGGAGGGGAACCTCAAAGGCTAAGAACGCTCCCGCCTTTCAAGGCTATTCGGCTCAGATATCGAAAGTGTGCGCTGAGTTGATCCTGGGTAACTTCATCAATCGACCGAGCCGGATAGCTCCTTCCACCAGCGGAAGATTCTGTACCGCAACAAGGGCGATGGCCCCTTTGAGGACGTTTCGCTGCGCGGAGGTCCTGGGCTTCTATGGGCTTCTATTTCGGTGAGCCTCTCGCGGCGTCGGGTTCAGGGATCTCCGCATGGAGGAGCACGCCGAAGACTAGATAACCCCACAAGCCGCCTGAGAGGCCTGCTCCTTCCGCGAGGAGGCTTCTCAAACAAACAAAGACAAGCAACAACTACCCTGAGGAAAGACAATCTAGAGAGCTATTAGGACTTGACTTGCGCGGATCAAGGGTTGCGGTGGAGCACGTGGACGGCGATGTCTGGCCAGAACTCGCGGAAGGCGTTGGTTGCGCCGTCACGCAGCAGGGCGTAGGCGTACTTAGCGCTTAGGTCGGCGACGTTGGCGTCGGCGCTGGGGTAGTAGGTGGTGGAGACGGCCTGGGCGCCGGCGCGGCCGAGGACTTCGGAGTAGTTGAAGACGGGGCGGTGATCGTAGCTGCGGGCTACGGCCACCTGGCTGAGAGAGTAGCCCAGCCGCTTCCACTTGCTGCCTTCACCCATGGCATAGTAACGCTCGTCCTGGTGAAACAGGGTGGGGAGCGCCCAGATTACCAAGTAATTGCCATCGGTCTTGTCTAGGAAGCCGCGCCAGGTGTACGCCCAGAGGCCGCCTACGCCTTTGCCGAGATCGGGATGCGCGTCGGTACCTTTGGCCAACAGGGAGGTCAGGCCGGTGAAGACGAAGGAGGAGTAGTCGAAGCTGTTTTGCGTTGCGATCTTGAAGGCTTCTTTCGAGCTTGGGGGAGGAGGGATCTCGCCTGCGCTGACGGCGCGATAGTTGGGCATAACGCCGAGGATGCGCTTGGGCTGTTGCTGCGAGGTAGGGATACCCTGGCGTTCAGCGCGGGTTTCGCGTGGAGTGGACTCTGTGGGCGAGCCCTGCTGCGGCGTTGAACTGCTGGACGGGGGCTGTGCGCTGGACGCTACTATGGGGGCGTCTGGCAGGGCTGCCGACGGCTCCGTATACGAGACCGAGGGCAAGGCCTGTCCATGCGCACCCGGCAGGGAGATCGCAAGAAGGAAAACAGAAGCGAGTTTCAGCCGCAATACATACCGCCCAGGTTGGGGTTACTTGATGTGCTTATGATTTAGACGCGGGGATCGGCATGGAGTTGCGGGTTTCTGGAGATAGAGCTTATCTTCCGTGCTCTTCGAGGTACTTTTCTACTTCGAGCGCGGCCATGCAGCCAGAACCCGCGGCCGTGATGGCCTGGCGGTAGCGGCGATCCTGAATGTCTCCGCAGGCGAAGACGCCGGGTAAGAGCTGCCCGTTGAGAGTGGTGAAGACGTGGTCGCGGGTGAGGATGTAGCCATCGTGGTCGAGGTCGAGCAGACCGGAGAAGGCCTTGGCGTTGGGCTCGTGGCCGATACCTAGGAACATGGCGCTGACGGGGAGAACGCACTCCTCGCCTGAGACGCGGTGCCTGAGGCGGAGGCCGGTGACCTCTTTCTGCTCGACGCCGATCACCTCTTCGACGAGGGTATTGGAGACGAACTTGATCTGGGGATGAGCCATGGCGCGTTCGAGCATGATCTTGCTGGCGCGGAAGCTTTCGCTGCGGTTGATGAGGGTGACCTGGGTGGCGAACCGAGTGAGAAAGAGGGCCTCTTCCATGGCGGAGTCCCCGCCGCCGATGACGGCGATCTCCTTGCCGGAGAAGAAGAAGCCATCGCAGGTGGCGCAGGAGGAGACGCCGTGTCCGATGAGGGCCTGCTCGCTGGGAAGGTTGAGCCAGCGCGCGCTCGCTCCGCTGGCGATGATGAGGGTGCGGGTATGGATGACTTCCTTGCCTAGGGTCAGGCGGATGGGGTGGCTGGAGAGGTCGGCGGAGGTGAGATGGGCCATGCGCAGCTCCGCGCCAAAGCGGGTGGCCTGCTTCTTCATGTTCTCGATGAGTTCGGGACCCTGGATGCCGTCGGGCCAGCCGGGGAAGTTCTCGACCAGCGTGGTGATGGAGAGCTGGCCGCCAGGTTCATGCCCCTCGAGGACGAGAGGCTTGAGGTTGGAACGGGCGGCATAGATTGCGGCGGTGAGTCCGGAGCAGCCGGAGCCCAGAATTACGGTGTCACGTGTGGAGTTCGGAGTGGATGTTTCAGCCATGTCGGTTGGGTTTGATTGTAAATGGCGGGGGCTGGATTCTTCGGTGGCTGGTATTCGGCTAGATCCGGCTATGACTTCCGCGCGCGTAGTGGCTATGACTTCCGCGCGCGTAGTATCGGGGTATGGCAAATCTAACGTTGGTGTACGGGATGAGGTTGCTGCCGGCGGACGAGGTTGCGTCGGTGGGAGAGGCTCCGGTAAAGCTCAGGAACGGGAACGAGGCGCACGTGACCATGCATGTGCTGGAGGGTAGCCGGGAGCAGATCGAGGCGCAGTTGAAGATGAGCCTGGATGCGTTCTTCGACTTCTATCCGGAGATCTGACCTGAAGCGGTACGTTGCCAGAAAGACCTGTATACGACGAGCGGCCTATTGGGGGGGCAGACTTGCGCGGCCGGGTCTGTGAGCGTCCGCTGTGGTTTGTAGCACGGAGGAGTGTCCTAAAACGAGTCATCTGCACTGTTTTGATCCACACCTGACGAAAAAGGGTGTGGAGGTGTGGAGTGGTGGGTTGGAGGCGAATCCTCGTGGGGGCGTGTGTTCTGCTGGCGGCCGTTGCCGCGCCGGCGCACGGTCAGGTGCAAGCTGCGACGGGCCCGGTTTCGGGGGCGGCGACCTTTGCGCCGGGCTCTTTGACGGACGAACTGCGGGCGATGGCGGATGCCTCGGGGGCGATCTTTACAGGGACGGTCCTGTCCAGCACGCGGCGCGCGGGGGAGGGGGGAGCCTCGGGTGTGATGGAGGTGAGATTCTC
>CAXTPY010000109.1:0-6550 GCA_964246195.1 uncultured Acidobacteriaceae bacterium
CCCCCAGTAGGTTGCAGGAGAAAACAGAAGGGCTGAGGGGACACCCCCCTCAGCCCTTTTCACACTTTTTATTGTCCTTTCCAAAGAAAATCCATGTTTGCTCTTGCTGTTGTCTGTCCTCTACACGGTCCGCGAGTCCGCTCTAAAATAAGACCCGCACCCCAAGCTGAACCTGCCTGGGACTCAACGAAAGCGTACTATTCCCGCTCGTCCGCACCCCGAAAGGACCGTTATACGTCAGCGCATTCGTCCCCCCCGCCGACGGCCCATAGCTGTAAGCCGTCGAGTTGACCGCCGTCACGTTCAGGTGATTCGCAAGGTTGAACGACTCCCCGATCAACTCCACGTTGACCCGGTCCGCGATGGCCAATCGCTTGGTCAAGCGCAAGTCCAGGTCGATCACCCGAGGCTGCTCGAAGCTGTTCCGGTCGAGTGTAGGCAACCTGTTCGCACCGCCCGACCCATTGACCGACGACCCCAGCGCCGCGCCCGCAGTCCCCGCCGTCACCAGCCCGCTCGTACTCCCCGTCAAGCTCGCCGAGTACGGCAGCCCCGACTGCGCCGAGAAGCTCGGCGACACCTCATAGCCGTTCAACAGGTACCCCGCGACCCCGTGAAATGCCGGCGGAGTCTGGTAAACCGCATACACCACCAACCGGTTCGGCACGTTCTGGTTGGAATTTCCATAGTCCGCGCGCAGGTTCCTGGGGTCCAGCAGCAAGTCGGTAGCCGTGCCTGTATTGTTGTTCTCCCCATAGTCCAGCGCATGCGACCAGGTATAGTTCGCGCTGAACAGCAGCCCCTTGGTCATCCTGTGCGTCACCTGCCCCACCAGCGCCTCGTAGTTCGAGTTCACCCCGCTGAAGATATCCGTCAGCGGACCATAGTTCGGGTTGGGCCGCCCATTCGCACTCAGCGAAGACGCCAGCCTGCCATAGAAAGGCATCGTCACCACCGTCCCACTCGCGAGCGGACCCAAGCGCGAAGCATCCACCACGGTATAGGAGACCGTACCCGTAGCCGCCGGCAGGTTGGTATCCACAAAATCCGGCAGCCTGCGCCCATACGCGCCCAGCCAGCTCACCGAGAACAAGGTCTGCCACCCCAGATCCTGCTCCACCGTAAGATCCGCCTGGATGATCTCCGGCGCCTTGAAGTTCTTGTCGAAGAAGACGACGGCGGAGTTGCCGCTGGTCGCCGCACCCGAGTTCGCCGGATTCACGATCTGCGGAAACAGCAGGTTCGGAGCCTGCGTGCTGCTGGTCAGGAAGATCGTCTGCTGCCCCGCCGGCAGCCCTGTCTCACTGATCGCGTTATAGATGGTCGAGTTGATAATCCGCGCGAAGAACTCACCCGCGCCTCCGCGCACCACCGTCTTCCCGGAGCCGAAGATGTCCCAAGCAAACCCGGCGCGCGGCCCGATGTTGGTCTTGTCGCTAGGTAGAGCCGACGTAGAACCATGAATCTGCAGCCCGTTGATGTTCTGGGCATCGAGCGCGGGGTTCGGGATCTGCGCGGGAGGCAGATGTTCGTACTCGTACCGCACCCCCAGCGTGAGCGACAGCCGCGGATTCACCTTCCACTCGTCTTGGGCGAAGAAGGCCCAGTCCCCCGTCGTCAGGTCGAACCCCGGTCTCCCAAACGCCTGCTGGTAATTGCTGTAGCACTCCTGCGGGATGGCCACATTCTTCACCAAAGGAGAGCAGCCGTTCGTAGTGTTCAGGTCCGTAATGTAATTCACGAAGGGAGTGTAGTTGGCTCCACTGTAGGTGTAGCCGCCGTACTGCGAATAAAGATTCTGAATCAGGTCGTAGGTGTGGATGTAGTCTTCGCCAAACTTCAGGTTGTGATTGCCGCGCACCAGGTTCGCCGTGTCCGAGAGCTGCCAGCGCCGCTCATCGGGATAAGCCGGCCGGTTCAGAAACAACGGAGTTCCAATCTGCACTGCATTGGCAATATTCACATTCGGAGGAATGCCGTACGGATTCGTGTAACCCGCCGGCGTCAACAACGTACTCGTCTCATACGGCGTCGGCGTCTGGTTCGTCTCGTACTCGAAGTCGCGGCCGTATTGGTACCTCACTTCGTTCGACAGCCGTTGCGTCAGCACCGAATCGAGCTTGCCGATCACGAACGTGTCCTTGACGTAGTCGTTGCCGAAGCTCGCAATGCCATAGTTCACCGCCGTCGTCCCCGTCTGAATGCCCGCGGGAGAGGTCCAGCGCAGCCGGTTCAGCTCCACCGTCGCATGGTTCTTTCCATTGATCTGCCAGTCCAGCTTCGGGAAGAAGATGTTCTGGTCTCCGCTGCGTGGGGTCGTTCCTGTCACGCTGCTGAGCCCGCTGATGCCGTTGTTATAGACCGTGACCGCCGCCGCATACTGCGCTGGAGTTACTAGCGCATAGTTCTGCGTGACGGTAGCCCCGGGTACCGGCTGCAGATGATTCAGGTTAGCCGCGAGCTGGCAGGCCGCGCCGTCGATCGAACTCGTCGAGGTAGTGGCGCAGGTCCCGGTGGGCAGCGCCGCATCCGGAAGCGTATAGAACAAGCTCGGACTCGTAGGCGCGCTGATCCCCGGAAAGTTGCGCTTGAAATCATCGAAGGCAAAGAAGAAAAACAGCCGATCCTTCAAAATCGGGCCTCCAATCCCGATCCCCATCTGCTTCCTCCAGTCCTTCGGCTTGAACACCTCGCTCGTGAACTTCACCGGATTCGTGCTGGTCTCAACCGCCCTGGTCGTAAACGGATTCTCCGCCCCCCACTCCGCGTCCCGATCGTAGAAGTACGCCTCTCCGTGAAACTGGTTGGTGCCGCTCTTCGTCACAGCATTCACGACACCTCCCGCCGACCTGCCGTACTCGACGGAGTAGTTTGAAGTATTCACCTGAAACTCCTGGATCGAAGCCTTGGCCGTGGAATAACCCACTCGCGTGCGCCCCCGCTCCTCCGAGAAGAAGGCCTGGTTGTCGTCCGCGCCATCGAACGTCACGTTATTCAGCAGCGTGCTCTGGCCGCGGAAGCTGAGTAGACCGAACCCGTTAGCATCGTTCACCACGCCCGGCGTGAGCAGCGCGTAGCTCGACCAGCGATAGTTCGCCACAGGAAGGTCGCGCAGCACGGTCTGATCGATCGTGTTCGCAAAATCCGGAGACGTCGTATTGATCAACGCATCCTGAGCCGTCACGTCTACAGTCGTCGTCGAAGCACCAACCGTCAACTCCGCATGCGGATCGCTCAATGACCCGACCTCGACCACCACATCCACCGAACGAAAGGTCTCAAAGCCAGGCGCGCTGATCGTCACCGTGTAGTGTCCCGGCTGCAGATGGATCGCGCGGAAGAAGCCAGACGCATCGGCGAGGACGGTCTGCTCCGCGTTGGTCCCATTCGAATGGATCAGTACCGTCGCCCCCGGCACCACCGCTCCGCTCTTATCTTCGACCGTGCCCCCGATCGCGCCATCCACCGCAGTCTGGGCGAACCCAGCGCAGGAAGCAAGAAGCCACAGAGAGGAGGCAAACCCATACAGCATCTTCTTTGCGATCATGCACCACGCTCCTCGGCTTCAAAGTGCTCGATACCGAGAGCAGTATCTCCAAGCCCACCGAAAGACGGAGGCTCGCGGAGACTCTGGACCGGCCCGACGGATGAAGCTATCCCTTGAAGAAGTCCAGCCTACCAGACCACCTTGAAGGAGCGGTAAATACTCTGCTCAGATCGCGCTAGCCGCGTTCCAGACACGCGCGGCCTGCATTCAACTCTTCTACGGTGCAGAATGTCTTAGACAGCTTCGATAGCGCCCTTCAGATCTTCGAACTGGAAAGAGCCCTCGTGAGGCTGCCCGTTGATAAAAAAAGTGGGCGTTCCATGGACTCCGCTCCGCTCTCCTCCCTGGACCTCGCTCTCGATCTTCGCCGCGAACCGCCCCTCCTCCATCGCCGCCCTCATACCGTCGCCGTCGAGCCCCCGCTCCTCGGCGAGTTCAACAAGCAACTCCGGCTGCAGCGTCGACTGGTTCTCGAAGATCGCATCGTGCATCTCCCAGAACTTCCGTTTGCCCGCGGCAAACTCGGCCGCCTCCGCCGCCGGCTCCGCCATGGGATGGATCTCCGTCAAGGGAAAGTTCCTATACACAAAGCGAAGTTGCTTGCCAAAGTGCCTTTGCACCCGCTTCACCACAGAGTGAGCGATGCGGCAATGAGGACACTGAAAATCTCCGTACTCCACCAGAGTCACCTTAGCCTCCGGTGCCCCTTGAACGTGGTCCTGTTCCGTTACCGGAACACTCAGCTTCTTCATACTCCCTCCAGACTTCTTCCCCCGCAGCTCCACCCCGCCAATTCCGCTGGGTAGCTCCTTTGCGCTGATCCTTCGATGCATGCCGAGCCGTGGACGCACCGCACCATCTCCAGAACCCTGACGTGTATGATTCCGCCCATCGGAGACTCTCGGCATGAGGTTGAAGCTTTGTTTCACGCTGCTCCTGGCGGCGGCGCATCCCGCATTCAGCCTGTGCTTCCTTCACTGCCACCACACCCCTCAGAAGATACCCCTCGATACCGTGATCCTGCAGGTGGAACAAGCCCTAGACGCCTACCAGGCGCTGCCCGAGGTGGCCCGCGGACGATCGCTGCCTCCGCTCTCGCTCGCCGAATTCGATTTCAAGACCATCATCGACACAAAGGTCACCGGCGGCGTCGGTGTCTACCTCTTCGCGCTCGGCGGATCGCGGACAAAGGACAAGACCACCGAACTCGACTTCATCTATGCTCCGGGAGACGCCAGGTACACCCTGCTTCCTTATGCACAGCCCTCGCTGCAGACGCAGTTGATTGAGACCCTGAAGCAAGCCGCGACTGCGGTCCAGCAGGTACCTACTCCCCGAAGCTGCAAGGATCTGGCCTTGCTGCAGCTCTCCGTCCTGCTCTCATTCGGCGTGCAGACAGACCTGAACGGAGGCCTCAACGCTCCCATCCAGATCGTGACCCTCTCCGCCGCGCTCGACCGCGCCCGAGACTCCGTGCAAACCGTCAGGCTAACCTTCGCCCCTCCCCAATCGAAGGCGTGCAGGCCCGATGCACCGTCGCCGCAGCAGCCTTGAATGCTCAAACGGCCGGGTCGGTTGCCTCACGCTCATCGAACCTCCACCGGCTTGGCCGTAGCGCCTCTGTCCACGCCTTCTTGAGCGTCCCAGCCAGGAAGCTCCTGCGAGCCTGTGATCAACCTAGCGCCATCGCTATACGTCAAGTAAGTCCAAGCCCACTGACGAAACACACTCAGACGATTGCGGAACCCGATCAGGAAGAAGATATGAACCACAAGCCACGTCATCCACGCAGGAAACCCACTCCAATGCGCCTTGAACGGCCAGACGATCTTCGCCACGGCAGCCTTGCGCCCGATGGTCGCCATATCTCCCTTGTCGAAGTAGCTGAAGCCTTCGTTCTTGCCTGATCCATCGCTTCCCCGTTCTACCGCCGTCAGTCGTCCAATCCGCTTTGCCGCGTAATCCCCCATCTGCATGGCCGGCTGCGCCACACCCGGAACCTGCTTCCCGTTCTGCTCGAAGTGAGCGAGATCCCCAACCACGAAGATCTCAGGATGACCTGGCGGATTCAACTGCTCATCCACCAGGACGCACCCTTTCTTGTCGATTGGAAAACCCAGCAGCTTGCCGAGCGCCGAAGCCTGCACGCCCGCGCCCCAGAGCGTCACCACCGCGTCGATCCGCTCTTCGCCCAGCATCACATAACCTGGCTGGACATCCGTAACGTGCGCTCCGGTGCGCAGCTTCACGCCCAGCGCCTCCAACTGCTCTCTAGCCTTGGCCTGAAGGTCCGGAGGATACGATCCCAGGATCTTCGGCGAACCTTCAAGGATCATCACCTGAGACTTCGCAGGATCGATATGGCGGAAGTCTTTCCGCATGTAAAGTCTCGTAATGTCGGAGATGGCTCCCGCAAGCTCCACGCCGGTCGGTCCACCGCCGATAATCACGAAGTTCAGCGGAGGGTGTTCCCCGGTCTCCACCTTCTGACGCTCTGCCAGTTCGAACGCAAGCAGCACGCGCCGGCGAATCTCCGTAGCGTCTTCTACGGATTTAAGTCCCGGCGCCAGCGGGGCCCACTCGTTATGCCCAAAGTAGGAGTGCGTCGATCCCGTCGCGACCACCAGATAGTCATACTGAATCTGCGCCCCAGACTTCAACTGCACGCGCTGTTGCGCCACATCGAATCCGACCGCCTCATCCATCAGCACTTCCACGTTCTTCTTATCCCGCATGATGGCCCGTATCGGTTGGGCGATGTCCGCGGGCGACAGTACAGCCAGCGCCACCTGGTATAGCAAAGGCTGAAAGGTGTGGTGGTTTCTCCGGTCGATCAAGGTGATGTTCAGGTCCAGCTTGGCCAACCCCAGGGTCGCGTGCAGACCTCCAAACCCCCCACCCAGAACGACCACCCGCTTTCGCGTCGTACTGCCCCGCCCCGATCGACTCGCCATCCGCGTACGCTCCTCTTCCGCTGCTCTGTACCCATCCAAGGTTCAGATG
>CAXTPY010000110.1:0-6476 GCA_964246195.1 uncultured Acidobacteriaceae bacterium
GAGGGAAGGGGCGCAACTGGTGATGGATGGACGTGTCGGTGCTCTGCCGGAGGGCGACGGGTTTTCCTGTGCGCTTTCTTGTTCGACCGGGTGAAGCTGGAGATGCGGATGTACCGCGAGGAGATCTTTGGATCGGTGCTGGGGGTGGTGCGGCTGAACAGCTTGGAGACGGCGCTGCAGCTTGTGAGTGGGCCGGAGGGGTGCGGTTTATGCGCAGTTGAAGACGGTGACTTCGCGGTGGCCGGCGGGGATCCGGACGGGCGTGGATACGACACTGCGTACGCTGGGCTAGTTCGGGATAGAAGAACGAGCCGCTCCGTTGTGGAGAGGCTCGGTTTTTGTGATGGCCACCGGCTAACTGTCGGAGGTGGCGGAGGTGGTGGTTCCGAGCGTGGAGGCGGAGACGTCGGGGGCGCAGTGTTCGTCTGCGAGGTGGAGGTGCCGGTCTAGGATGTCGATGCCGTGGGCGATCTCTTCGCGCGTGATGATGAGCGGAGGGGCAATGACGAAGTGGCTGACCCAAGCTTGGAGGATGACGCCATCAGCCATCGTTTTGGCGGCGATCTGGTCGACCAGTAGAGGCTTGCCGGAGACCTTGTCGGTGTAGGTGTTGAAGGGTTCTTTGGTGCGCTGGTTTTTGACCATGTCGATGGCCCAGAAGAGACCCTTGCCACGGATGTCGCCTATGCTGGGGTGCTTGGCTTTGAGGGCCTGGAGCTTCTGTTCGACGAAGGGGCCCAGTTCGCGGGCGCGTTCGACGAGCCCGAGGCGCTGCATCTCGCGGATGGTGGCGACGGCGGGGAGCAGGGTCATGGGATGGGCCTCGTAGGTGTGGCCGTGGGCGAAGTAGTGGTCTTCGAAGAAGGCGCCGATCTTCTCCGAGGTGGCGCAGAGGCCCAGCGGAACGTAGGCGGAGGTGATGCCTTTGGCGGTGCAGAGGATGTCGGGGGTGACGCCCCAGAGGTTCATGGCGAACCACTCGCCGGCACGGCCCCAGCCGCTCATGACTTCATCGGCGATGAGCAGGACGCCGGTCTCATCGCAGATGCGGCGGAGTTTGGGCATGTATTCGTCGGGCGGGACGAGGACGCCGTTGGTGCCTACGATGGGTTCGACGAGGACGGCGGCTACGTCGTGTTCGTTGCGGATCATGTGTTCGAGGTAGTCGGCGCAGGCGATGTTGCAGCCGGGATAGGTGTGGCGGATGGGGCATTTGTAGCAGTGGACCTCGGGGCCGAAGAGGATGCCTGGGGCTTTGCCGCGGGGCTCCATGGCCCAGCGGCGGGGGTCGCCGGTGGCGGCGATGGAGCCGGCGGTGGAGCCGTGGTAGGAGCGGTAGCGGGCGATGATCTTGGTCTTGCCGGTGTACATGCGAGCGATCTTGAAAGCGGCCTCGTTGGCGTCGGTGCCGGAGGTGGTGAAGAAGAATTTATTGAGGCCTTTGGGCAGGACTTCGAGGAGAAGCTTCGAGAGCTGGGCGCGCGCAGAGGTGGCGTAGCCGGGCATGGCGTAGGCAAGATCCTGCGCCTGCTTGGCGATGGCGTCGATGACGGCCTGATTCTTGTGGCCGAGGTTCATGCACATGAGCTGGGCGGAGAAGTCGAGATAGCGCTTGCCGTTGCCGTCGATGATGTAGCAGCCTTCGGCGTCGGCGAGGTGGAGGGGAGCCCAGCCTTTCTGGAAACGCCAGGTGCCGTAGTTCGTCTCGCGGGTGATGCGGACGACTTCTTCGGAGGTCATCTCGTCCGGGGAGGCTTGCACAGGTGTTGCGATGGGAGTCATGGTCTGGCCCTTTCCAGTGGCGCGGTGTTGGATGGCAGCAGTTTGCTTTGACGCAGCATCATGAGATAGTACAGGGCGCCGGAGGAGAAGAAGCCGAGGAATCAGGCGTCCTGGTAGAGGAAGGCGAGGGCGGGAAGGAAACGCCCGACGAGCGCGGCATTGGGCCCCCGCGGCTGCATAGGAAGTAGAGGTCGAGCCGGGTGCGGCGCAGGAGGAAGTAGTCGGCGATCATGATGCCGGCGACCAGGATGGTGAACGAGAGCAGAAGCATGACGGGCGCGGAGATGCTTTGGAGAAAGCGGATGGACTCGACGCCGCTCCAGACGGCGGCCATGTTCAGCAGCCAAAAGCCGGGGAAGCAGGTCCTGGGGATCCACGGCATGTGGAGGGTGTGCGGCCAGAGTAGGCCGGCGATGGCGGCTACGGCCTGGCCGCCTAGCCAGGTCTGGACGCCGAACCAGCCGCAGGCTACGATGGCGGGGAGATGCCGCCGACCGGGCCTAAGGAGGCGCGGGAGAAGACGGGAAGGAGATGCAGTATTTGGCTCCTGCATGCGCGTTCAGGAGCATGGGGATGAGGACGATAAGGATGGTGAGGACGGCCTGCTGTATGTGCTTGCGGTCGGTGTCTTCGGCACGGTTGGGGCTGAGTCCGTGGAGCGATTGGACGAACATCATCGCCGCTACTTGGGCTTGGGTGCGTCCTGCTGCTCCACCTGGGTACCTTCACCGGGGAAGGGCCAGTTCAGGTTGAGGAGAAGCTGTTTCTCGCGCTGCTCCTTGGGTACTTTGTTGATGCGGAGATTCTCGAAGAAGTGAACGCCTGTCTTGCCGGCTGTGGCGATATCGATGTCGCCGTCCTTATCGAGGTCTTCGGCGATGATCTGTGTGCCTGCGCCTCCGGTGCCGTTCACGGAGATAGAGTGGCGAGTGAACTGGGCTTTGTCTCGATCAATCTTGTAGTAGTAGACGACTAAGGGATCGTAGGTCCCGGGATCGTGTCCGGAGTGGCCGCGGTAGCGTTTGCCGGTGACAAGTTCCGGCTCGCCGTCGCCGTCGAGGTCGACGAGTTTGAGCGCGTGGGACTGGGAGAAGGATTCGTCGATGATGTGGCGTTTCCACTCGCGATGTTCGGGCGTGCCTGCCTGCTCGAGCCAGTAGAGGCCGTAGCCGTGGCCCTGGCCGAAGAGGATGTCGATTTTGCCGTCTTTGTTCACGTCGTAGCCGAGGATGGGAAAACCGGTATCTCCGATTCGCCAGTCGGGGTGCCACTCCCACTTGTCGTTGTCGGCGTCGATGTTCTTGAACCAGCCGTAGGGGGTGAGGATGTCGGGTTTGCCGTCGCCGTCGACGTCGGCGACTCCTATGCCGTGGCCGTCCTGCTCCTTGCCGCCTACGTGGTGGACGCGTGGCTGGGGGCCGGAGAAGTCGACCCAGAGGATGCCGGAGTGGTCGTAGTGGGCGAGGGCGATGTCGGGCTTGCCATCGCCGTTGATATCAGCCATGGCGCCGCCCTCGGTGTCATAGCTGTCGGTGATGAAGTGTTTTTTCCAGAGGGCTGTCGATTTGGGATCTTTTGGATTTTCGTACCACCAGAGGCCATTGGTGATCCATCCGGTGGTGACGACGTCGGGAGCGCCATCGTGGTTCACGTCGATGATCCACTCGCCGCAGTCGGAGACGAACTCCCCGTGAAGGTCGACGGTGCGGAACTGATGCTGCTTCCAATCGCCGCCCTGGGCGCCGGGATTTTCGTACCAGTATGCTCCGCTCAGGAGATCGGTGAAGCCGTCGTTGTTCATGTCGAGTGCGGAGATGCCTTCGGCGTGGTCGGTTCCTAGGCGGTGAGCCAGGAAGGTGACTTGCGGAGTGTTCTCTGGACCGTTGCCGGGCGTGGGGCGGCGGAACTCCTTGGCGACGCTGGGATCCTGCGCGGCGGCTGCTCCGAGGGCGAAGAGGAGAAGGACAGGAAAGGCATGGAATCGCATGGGACGGTTTTACTCGAACTTTCTTCTACTGTTGATGGTTTCTGTTCACCGGGTGGGCGGGCAGCGTTCGAAGCTACATCGCTTTGCGGAGGATCGGGTTATGCCAGTTTCATGGTGTTGGGGTTCCAGCCTACGACGTTGCCGCGCTCCATGCTGAGGTTGCTGAGAAGGGCTGCCCCGGCAGCGCGGAAGCCGAAGACGGCGTCCTCGACGACGGGCTTGCGGGTGCGCACGGAGTCGAAGAAGTTGTGGAAGTGATCGTAGCTGTCGAGGTAACCCTTGGGCGCGGCGTACTCCTCGATGCCCACGGGAGGAGGTCCGGAGGGATGGATCACGGGGTACTTCTTCCGGTATTCGGCGATGTATTGATTTTGCATCGCATTGGTGAAGGTGCTGACGGTGTAGCCAGGCTCCTTCTCCAGCGGTGCCCGGTTGACGATCACTTTGTTTCCGGCGATCTCCATGGTGCCTTCCGAGCCGGTGAAGAGAAAGCCTTCGCTTTCCTCGCCTCCGTCGATGAAGTTGACGTGCAGGCTGAGATTGAAGCCTTCGGGATAGTCGAAGAGGGCGAGCATGACGTCTGGAACGTCGCGTCCGTCGTTCCAGAAGCGCAGACCGCCGGTTGCCATAGCTCGGGTGGGGCCGTTTGCCCCGGTGATGAAGTGGGTCCCGCTGAAGAGGTGGACGAAGAGGTCGCCGGCGACTCCTGAGCCGTAGTCTTTCCATTTGCGCCATTGGAAGAAGCGGTTGGCGTTGAAGGCCATCTTGGACGCGGTGCCTTCGAAGCGGGGCCAGTCGCAGGTTTCGGTGCTGGCGTCAAGCGGAATGGAGTAGTTCCACGCGCCGATCGAGGAGTCCCGGTCCCAGCGCGCGGTGACGAGGTTGAGCTTGCCGATGGCGCCCGAGGCGAGCAGGTCCTTCGCCTTGGCGTAGACGATGGAGCTGACGCGCTGACTTCCGATCTGGATGATTCTTCCTGTGGAACGCGCGGTGTCGATCATCTCCGGGCCGTCTGAGTACAGGTGAATCATCGGCTTTTCGCAGTAGACATCCTTGCCGGCCTTCATCGCGTCGATGGCTGCTTGTTTGTGCCAATGGTCCGGAGTTGCGATGATGACGGCGTCAACGTCCTTGCGCGCCAGGATCTCGCGGTAGTCGCGGGTGGTGAAGACGTCATTTCCCCAGAGCTCTTTGGAATGCGCGAGCCGGCCATCGTAGCAATCTGCCACAGCGACCAGTTTTGTGCCGGGGACCTGGAGCGCGACCTTGGTATCTCCCTGGCCTTGTATTCCGGCACCGATCAAGGCGATCTGGAGTTGATCGTTAGCAGATTTCGGCGCGGGTGGTTGCTGCTGGCCGGCGGCGAGCATCTCCAGCTTCGAGCCTGCAATGGCTGTGCCGGCAACTTTCATAAAGTTTCTACGGTTCAATAGGGTCACGGTCTTAGCTCTTCGTAAGGGTCAATTTGTTTCGCGGCGTCCGCCAGATGAACATAGTGGAGGCGGTGTGTGTTGTCCAGAGGAAAACCCTGGGGAGGTTGGGATGGATGATTGCGACATACGTTTAACGCTCCTACGCGGCCGGGTGAGGATCGTGCGGAACGGGGGGCACCGCGTTTCCATACGATTCCTCGTTTCCACTCGATCCCTGGTTCCACTAAGATGAGCGGAAGCGACTGGTAAGGAGACTGCGAAGCGTACGTTGCGCGAAACTTTTGCTACCTTGGATCGTACCTCTTGTCAGGTGGATGCTCTACTGCGGGTGGCCGGTCACCTACGAAGGCGCGACTCTGAACAGCTATCTGCCGCAAGTATCGGAGAGGCGCGATGAATCGGAGAGGCGCGATGATCTGTACAAGAAGTTCCAGCTTGAGATGGCTCACGATCGTGGCTATGCTGTTCACTGGTTGGGGCGCCCCGGTCGGGAGGTCGGCTGGCCTGCATGCGCAAGCCACCCCGGCAGCTTCCACCAAGCAGTTGGGAACGGTGAAGGCGATTCGGCACGACCAGATCACGTTGACGACGGATGCGGGCCAGGAGGTCTCGGTCGGGGTCGCGGAGAGCGCGAAGCTGTACCAACTCGACCCGGGGACGACGGACCTGAAGACGGCAAAGCCGGCTACGATGGACGATATCGCGGTTGGAGACCGGGTGCTGGCCTCCGGGAGGCCGGGAGATCTTCCGAATACGTTGACGGTCACGCGTGTGATTTTGATGAAGTCCGGGGACATTGCGCAGAGGAACGAGGCGCAGCAGGCGGACTGGAGGAAGAGGGCGAGCGGGGGTGTGGTGAGCTCCATTGAAGCCTCTTCGGGAACGCTGACGGTGCTCTCGGGCGGGCGTAAGGTGGAGGTGAAGACGACGCCGGCTACGATCTTCAGGCGGTACTCCGCGGATTCGGTGAAGTTCGAGGACGCCAAGCGGGAACGCTGGCGGAGATCGCGGTGGGAGATCAGTTGCGGGTGCGGGGGGAACGGGGGCCGGACGGCGCGATCTCGGCGCAGGAGATTGTGAGCGGGTCGTTCAAGAACCTTGCGGGGACGATCGCATCGATAGATTCCGCTGGTGGCACGATTACGTTGAAGGAGGATGCGAGTGGGAAGCTGGTGAACGTGAGGGTGACGTCGAATAGCGACATTCGTCGGCTTTCGGAGGAGCAGGCGGCGCGGTTTGCCGCGCGATTGAAAACTGGGGGGTCTGGGCAAGGC
>CAXTPY010000111.1:0-6456 GCA_964246195.1 uncultured Acidobacteriaceae bacterium
GTGGGCGGGAGGCAGGAGCAGGGCGGCGCTGCCTTGCGGGGACTGGGTATCGACGAGGCTGCGGAAGAGCTCGTCGGTGAGGCGCAGGAGTTCGAGGGTGCGCGGGAGTCCCGGGGGAGGAGCGGCGCGCTCGCTGAGGAAGAGGGTCTTGAGCAGGAGGCCGCTGCGGAGCGCCTCTTCGATGAGGTGGGCGCCTTCGATGGCGACGAGACCGCCGGAGAGCCTGGCGTGGCCGGCGAAGGCGGCGCGGAGCTGCTTGACGCGGGGGTTGGAGCGGCTGGAGATGGGTGGCGCGGAGTCGGCCCGATGCGAAGCTGGCGTAGTGGAGGCTGTGGAAGCCGTCTGAGTTAGGGCTGCCGGATTCGAAGCCGTCCGATTCGAAGCCATCTAACCGATAGTACGCCGGGGCGGGGGTGCAGGTGGTGGGGCTGGTGGGGCGAGCGAGGATGGGGGATGTTGTTGGTATGCTGAGGTGCGGACGGTTGGCGGTTGCGGCGGTAGGCTGGCTGAAGGCGTTGGCGGTACGTAGGATATGGGGAAGAGGAACACGATTTGACGGCGGAGACAGTGCGCATCCATCCAGACGAACCTGAGCCCGAGCTGATCGAGCGCGTGGTGCAGAGCTTGAACGCGGGCAGCGTGGTGGGGCTGCCTACGGATACGTTTTACGGCCTGGCCGTCGATCCGGTGAATCTGCGCGCGGTGGAGCAGATTTACGAGATCAAGACTAGGGCGAAGCACAAGCCACTGTCTCTGTTGATTGCGGATGTGGCGCAGGCGTATGAGCTGGCGCGGGGTATCGATACGGCGTTCGACCGGCTGACGGAGAAGTTCTGGCCGGGGCCGCTGACGATCATCGTGAAGGCCGGGGGGAAGCTTCCGCTGCGGGTGACGGCGAATACGGGGAACGTGGCGCTGCGGATTCCGGAGGCGGCGATTCCGCGGGCGGTGGTGGAGCGGCTGGGGCTGCCGATTACGGCGACCTCGGCGAACCTGAGCGGGATGCCGGAGTGTACGTATGCGAACTGCGTGCGCGACCAACTCGGCGAAAAGATATCGATGATCGTGGATGGTGGGCCGACGGCGCGAGCTGTGCCGACGACCATCGTCGATCTCTCGCAGGGTGGGAGAGAGTGGACGATCCTGCGGCAGGGGGCGATCTCGACCCATGAGATCGCGCTGGTCTTGCAAAGTTAGCGGGTGTAGCAGAGGACTTCGAGAGCGGGCGATGCTGGGCGACGGTCCCGGGGGCATAGGGTTGCGTTGTGTGTAGACTTCGTACACTGCTGGAGCGTTGGCTTCGAGATGACACGTACGGGACAGGTAGAGGGATGATGGCGAGGGCCGGCCAAGCGGGGCGACACAGCGCTGCAGGTTCGCTGCTGCGTCTCCTGTTGGGGATGGTGGTGGCTGCTGCGGTGGTTTGGAGCGTTTGGGTGTATCGGCAGATCGCCGAGGTGGCGGGACAGGACGAGGCGCAGAGGGCGGATGCGATTGCGGTCTTTGGAGCGGCGGAGTATGGGGGGAGGCCGTCTCCAGTGCTGCATGCGCGGCTGGATCACGCGGTGGAGTTGTACCGCGACCAGGTGGCACCGTTGATCATTACGCTGGGTGGAGGCAACGATAAGGATCTGGGGAATACGGAGGGTGGCGTGGGCCGGGATTACCTGCTGGCGAATGGCGTTCCGTTCGACAAGATCATCGCGGAGACGAGATCGCTCGATACCGAGCAGCAGGTGCGAAGGCTGGCGGCGATCGCGCGGGAGAACGATCTGCATGGGATCGTGGTGGTGAGCGATGGGACGCATTTGTTCCGGGTTCGCGAGATGTGCCGAGAGGCCGGGCTCGAGGTTTACACCTCGCCGCGGGCGCCGTTCGGGCATATCGGTGGCTACGACGTTGCGGCGCGATACCTGCACGAGATGGTGAGTTATACGCTCTACCGGATGCACCTGGATGTGAGTTGGATCGAGGGCAAGTCCGGGGAGTGAAGACTCAGCGGCAGAGCGCGGGAGCGAGCGAAGGCAGCAGGTAGAGCATGGAGCCGGCGAGCGCGGCGGCGAAGGCGGTGGAGGCGAAGTTGACGAGGTCGTTGCCGAGCCAGCCACGGCGCTCGAGGGTGGCGCCGAGCAGGCTGTCGAAGAGGAGCCCAGAGGCCGCGGCGGAGAGGACCACGAGGGCGATGGGGAGAGGCAGAGGACCGGAGAGGCGGGTGGGCGCGAGGAGCGGCAGGAGAACGACGCTGGCGGCGGCGAGGCCTGCGACGGTGCCGGAGAGGCTAATGCCTCCATCGGTGCCGGGAGGAACCGGGGCGGCGGAGGTGAGCAGGTAGGTGGGGTGCGAGAGCGCTTGGCCTACCTCGGAGGAGACGGTGTCCGCGGTGGCTTCGGCCAGTGCTGCGAGGCTGGCGGCAAAGCATGCCGCGAAGCCGGCCGTGGAGTGGGTGGCCGAACCGGCGGAGGCACACAGCGCGGCTACGCCGAGGTTGGCCGCGATCTGGGAGAGGCGTCTGCCTGTGCGCGCTTCGGAGAGGCCCCCGGCCTCTTTCCTGCGCCTTCCGAAGCGGGTGGCGAGGTGGGTGGTTGCGACGAGGACAAGCAGGGCGGGAAAGGCGTTGGGCCGCGCCGGGCAGAAGGCCGCCGGGCCGAGGATGCCGAGGAAGAGGCTGAGGGAGACCTGGGCGCCGAGGGCTGCGGCGGCCAGGGTGGCGGCGCGGAGCTTCCAGGCTACTAGGGAGAAGACGAGGCTGACTGCCACGCCCGACAGCCAGCGCGACTGGAGAGCCGGGGAGTGGAGTAGGAGCCATGTCCGCCAGAGAAGCGTAGCGGTCAAGGTGACGGTGCAGCAGGCTGCGAGGATACGCGACTGAAGAAGATCGCGGGAGCGCGGAATGGCCTTGGCGGTTGCGTGCGGCGTGGTTCGGCGGGGTTGCGGGATCATGGAGTTTTGCGTTGCTTGAGGCATGCCTGAGGCGGTGTTCCGCGCGCCGCTCCGGGCGCCGGGGCGTTGCGGGTGATTTACAATCACATCTTGAGCATAGTCAAGTTCAGTGAAGTCGCGGGAGAGGTTTTGCATTCAGCAGGGTATGTAGGGAAAGCGGCAGGCAGGCAGGCAGCGATTTCATTTTTGCGCAGCTCATTCGGTAAAGGCGGCGGTAGAGGTGGCTGGACGGCGGCGGCCTCCGCAGCGTTGCTGATGTCGGGTTGCGGCAATACCTATCGCCCGGTGGTGAGTGCGATCAATCCTGTGGGGCCGGCGGCACAACCGACCAAGTATGCCGTGGTGATCTCAGACCCGCGGACGCCGACGGCGCCGAATGCGCTGGGCTTGGTAACGCTGGTGGATTTCTCCGGAGACACGGTTCTGGTGACGCCGAACGTGGGAGTGAACCCCTACTACCTGGCGGTGAACAGCACGGGCAGCACAGGCTATACGTTGAACGGGGACGGAACGGTGAATTCGTTCGACATCTCCACGCAGTTGCAGACGATCAACGTGCAGCAGACGACGCTGCTTTCGGACAACTGCCCGGCTTCGGCAACGACCTGTGACCCGTACCGCCCAAACAGCATCTTCCCGGCGAACGTGTACACGTACATCACGGAGCCGGGGCGGTCCGCGGTGGCGGAGTTGACGGGGGCGCCGCCCAAGCTGCAGCAGGAGCTTCCGGTGGGGGCGAATCCGGTTTACATCGCGGGGATCGGATCTGCACCCCGGGCGTATGCCATCAGTCAGGGAGCGGGCGGAGGCAACGGGCAGGTGGCTGCCATCGAGACGGTGGGCAACACGATTTCGACGACGCTTCCCGTGGGACGTGGACCTGTGTACGGGGTGATGACGGCGGACGGCAAGCGCGCGTTCATCATGAACCAGACGGACGGTACGGTGAGCGTGATCAATGCGCAGACCAACCAGCTGGACACACCGGTGAGCACGATCCCGGTGGGCGTGCAGCCTCTGTGGGCAGATTTCGCGCCTACGCTTTCGGAGTTGGTGGTGGCGAATGCGGGGAACGGAACGGGGCCGGGTTCCTTGAGCATTGTAAGTATTCCGCTGTGTTCTGCGGTCGCGCTGTCAATCAATCCGAACTGCGACCCGACCAATCCGGTGGACGCGGTGGGTTTCGGCACGGTGCTGGCCACGGTGCCGGTGGGAGTGAATCCTCGGGTGGTGGCTGTGCTGCAGGATGGGACGCGGGCGTATGTGGTGAACCAAGGCGACAGCACGGTCTCCGTGGTGAACCTGACGACGAATACGGTGACCGCGGTGATCGCAGTGCCCGCCTCGCCGCACCCTACGTTCATCGCGGTGACTACGGGGGCGCCTACGGGCAAGGTGTATGTGACGTCGCCCGAGTCGAATACGATGACGGTTATCCGCACGGACACGGATTCGATCGAGGCTCTGGTGCCTCTGCAGGGTAAGGGTGTGCAGGTGAGGGTTACGCTTCCCTAGCGGAAGGTTCCGAAGCGAAGGTAGGGACGGCTTGGCAGAGGCCCGATGCTCTGGCCGCAGCAGGTTGCGGAACTCCTCGGAGACGTGCGTCACCGAGGCTTGCAGGGTCCGCGCAGTGCGGTGATCTAGTCGCTCAAGCTCCGACCATGATGATGGGCAGGGTGGGAGTTTGCGCTCCACCCTGGTCTTCGACGGTCACGCCGAAGGCTTTGGCGGGGATGCCTTTGGGGAGAGGAGGGAGGATGAGGCTGGCATCGCCGCGCTGGTCGGGCCGGAAGGTGCCGGCGGGAACCGGGTCGCGGCCGTCGGCGGGGATGATCCAGAGTTCGTAGATCTTGTCGGGGGCGAGAGGCTGCATGTTCGAGGCAAGGAAGATGAGCGAGCCCTGGTCTGCGATGTAGGTGGCGTGGGCTTGGGGAACAGGGGCGGTTTTGGAACGGTTGAGGGTGACGCGCATAGCCGAGGCGTCGGTCATGGTTTCGAGGATGCGGCGTGCTGCGGCGGCATCGGCGGCGTCGGCGGTGAGGTGATCGACCTGCTGGGATTGCTGGGCGACCGTGCCTTGGAGGGCTGCGCGCTGCTGGTAGAGGTCGCCCGCGAAGACGGCGACGGCGATGGCGGCGGCCCAGCCCAGCCAGGGCAAGACCCTGAGGGCGACGTTGCGGCGCGGGAGTTCGGACTCGAGTAACGAAGGCCGCTGGGCGCCTGCTTGCAGGGTGTCGATGGTGGCAGGGGTAGCACGTTCGGGCGCGCTGATGAGAATTACCTTCTTTTCGCGTGCTACCTGCTTGAGCAGGCGCTCCCTGGCTTCGGGGGCAGGGGATTGGCGTTCGATCGAGAAGGCGTAGAGGGCGAGGTCTCCGTAGACGTCGGAAAACTCCTGACGGCAGGCGGGGCACTCGGAGAGATGCTGCTGGATGGCGGCAGATTCACTAGGCGAAAGAAGACGCATGGCGAACAGCGCGAGATCTTCGATATCGAGATGGCTGTTCGTGTTCATGCCTTGAATGCCTTTCTCAGCGTGGTGAGCGCGCTGCGAATCCTGGTCTTGACGGTGCCTAACGGGTCGCCGGTCATCTCGGCGATCTCGGAGTGTGTCAAGCCGTCGAAAAAGGCCATCTCCAGGGTCTTTCTCTGTTCCGGAGGGAGGAGGATGATGAAGCCTCGAGCCTTCTCCACCATAAAGTTCTGTTCGGACTCACTGGCGAGGTCGAAGGAGGAGGCTAGGGGGATGTCGTCGACGGATTCCGTAGGCCGGCGGCGGCGGAGGGCGTCGATGGAACGATTTCTTGAGACTACGGCCAACCATCCGGCGAGGCTGCCGCGGGTGGAGACGAACCCATCGGGATTGCGCCAGATCTGCATGAAGACTTCCTGAAGCACATCCTCCGCCGCGGCAGAGTCCCGCAGAACACGCAGGCTGACGGAGTACACGACTCTCGAATAGCGATCAAAGATCGCTGCCATGGCAGGCTCATCGCCCCGCTGCACCAGCGAGAGCAGACTCGAATCGTCCTGCGTTGACAGTGGAGGAGAGTTCTCTACTCCTGTCTCTCTGTACATAAAACGCACCTGCAATCGAAGCGGATTGTGCCAAGTACAAATAAGTAAAGCGAGTGTGGCAGCCCTGTTCCCGGGAGAGGCGAAGGGGGCGGCCAGACGAGTCATCGACTCACCCAGCAAGAGTACTCGAAGTTGGCTGTGGCGTGCTCGGAATCGACCAGTAACGAAGGATGTAACCTAAGGGCTGCGGGGGAATAGGCGGCGCGGGCGACGCATGAAGACGAGGCTCGACAAACTGCTGGTGGAGGAGGGGTTGGCCGCTTCCCGGGAGCGGGCGCAGGCTCTGGTGCTCGCGGGTCGTGTGTTGGTGGAGGAGCAGAGGGTGGACAAGCCGGGAACGGCGGTGCGGCTGGGCGCGGCCATCCGGCTGCTGGGTACGGACCTGAAGTATGTGAGCCGTGGGGGATTGAAGCTGGAGCGGGGGCTTGAGGTTTGGGG
>CAXTPY010000112.1:0-6225 GCA_964246195.1 uncultured Acidobacteriaceae bacterium
GTGCTGGGGTTTACGCTTGTGCTCTCGCTGCTGACGAGCGTGCTGTTCGGGATGCTTCCCGCGTTTGCGACGCGACGGTTCGATCTGCGTGGGGCGATTGCCAGCCGAGGCGCTACGGGAGGGGATCGGTTGCGCTTGCGGCAGGCGTTGATTGTGAGTGAGGTTGCGCTGACGGTGGTGTTGCTGGCGGCTTCGGGGCTGCTGCTTCGTACTCTCGTGCATCTTCAGAGTTTGCCGGCGGGATTCAACCCGAATGGAGTGATGACGGCGAGGCTATCGCTCGACGATGCGCGTTATCACGATGTGGGAGCGTTCCAAAGGCTGCTTGAGGAGAGCATCTCGGCGATGCGGCGGATTCCGGGGGTGCGGGATGCCGCGGTGGGGCTGAGCCTGCCGTATGAGCGCTCGCTGATCATGGGAGGCATAGCGATCAGCGATGGTAAGGAGGCGGGGCAGAAGGTGATGGCGGATGAGGTTTACGTCACGCCCAATTACTTTTCGGTATTGCAGATTCCGGTGCTCGCGGGCCGCTCGTTTACCGATGCGGATGGACCGGAGACGCAGCATGTTGCCATCGTGAATGCGACGTTCGCGCGTAAGTTCTTCCATGGCGCGGATGCGGTGGGGCGATATGTGAACAAGGATACGAGGATTGTGGGTGTAGTCGAGGCTGTGGCGATGGCGCCGGGGGTGGATCCTGTCGCTCCTCTAACGGGCGAAGAGACGATCTATGTTCCGGCCAGGCAGATGGGCGGCAGGCTGCTGTCGTTCGTTCACCTGTGGTTCCAACCCAGCTGGGTGGTTCGTACAGCAGGGCCGGTGGAGGGGCTGACGGCACAGATGCAACGCGCGCTGGGGAGTGCGGACCCGAACCTGCCGTTCTCCGGCTTCTATAGCATGCGCGACCTGCTGGCGAAGACGCTGGCAACGCAGCGTGTTGAGGTGGCGCTCTTGAGCGCGATGGCGGGGCTGGCTTTGCTGCTGAGTGCCGTGGGGATGTTCGCGCTGGTCGCGAATATCGTGGCGCAGAAGACGCGGGAGATCGGTATTCGGATGGTATTGGGTTCTACGGTGCGCCAGGCGATGCTGCACATCGCGTTGCCGGGATTGCGAGCTTTGGCAGCGGGGCTTGTGCTGGGGTTGATCTTCTGTGCAGGAGCGCTGCGGGCCATGCACAGTTTGCTGTACGGGGTGGATGTTTATGACGTGCGCACGATCGTTGCGGTGGTGCTGGTGCTCGCAGCGGTAACTGCGTTTGCGGTTGCGTTGCCGACGCTGCGCGTTGCGGGGATTGATCCTGCAACGACTTTGCGCGAGGAATGAGCCAGCGCGAAGTTTGGAGAGGGAGTCTGCGGGCGGGTGTTCAGGGGAGTTCCAAGGGGAGGCGTAGCTCGGCGGTGCAGCCTGATGAGGTCGTGTTGTTGAAGAGGGTTACGGAGCCTTTGTGGGCGGTGGCGATCTGCTGGGCGAGGACGAGACCAATGCCGCTGCCGTGGGGCTTGGTGGTGTAGAAGGGTACGAAGGTGTTGGCGGGATTGGTAAGGCCGGGGCCGTTATCGCGGATGTGCAGGATCAACTCGGCGGGGGTGCAGGTCCAGGTGACTGCGACTTCAGGGTTGAAGGGCGGAAGGCCGGCGGGTGTGAGTGCGGCTGGGTCTTGCGCGGCTGGGTGTCGGGCGGCTGGGTATCGGGCGTCGGGGCAGAGTGCGGCTTCTACGGCGTTGCGGAGCAAGTTGATGAGCAGTTGCTGGAGCTGGTCGGGATCTCCAAGGAGGACGGCGGCTGGGCCGGGAACGAGTTGAACGGGGAGACGGGCCTCCAGGTGGAGGACCTGTTCCATGAGGGGGGCGAGCGAAAGTGGCTGTAGCTGAGGTGGAGGGAGACGTGTGAGCTGCTGATAGGCCTGGAGGAAGCGGTTGAGGGAGGCGGCACGTTCTTCGATGACGGTGAGGCCGCGGCGAAAGTCTTCGGTGTTCTCTCCTGTGGCGGGGGATGGGGGAAGACGATCGCGGAGGCTGCCGGCGAGGGATTTGATGGGTGTGAGGGAGTTGTTGATCTCGTGGCTGAGTACGCGGATGAGGCGCTGCCAGGCGAGACGTTCCTCTTCTCGGAGGGCGGAGGCGACGTCCGAGAGGACGAGGAGGGTGTGAGCGATGCCGTGGAGGCGAAAGGTGGTGCGGCGTACCGACCAGCGCCTGGGATGGGTTGAGGAGATAGAGAGTGCGGCCGGGGAGTAGATGCCCTGGTCTGCGACGTGGAGCAAAGCTGCGAGGTCGAGTTCCGCGGCGGCATGGCCGAGGGCGGTGCGGGGGTGAAGGTGGAAGGCGTCCTGGGCAGCTTCGTTGAGGAGGCAGAGGCAGCCTGCGGGGTCGAAGGCGAGGACGGGCGATTGCATGGAGGTCATGACGCGCTCGACCAGGGTTATGGCGTCGCGAGCGGCGGAGCGCTGCTGCTGGAGCGTTCCGGCGAGGGCGTTGATCTCGAGGGCGAGGTCGCCGAGGGAGTCGCCGCGCCGGGCTCCGCGAGCGCGGAAGGAGAAGTCGTCTTCGCGCAGGGCAGCGACGACGTTCGAGAGCGTCTGCAGAGGGCGCATGAGCTGCTCGAAGAAGGATGCCGTGACGAAGGCCCAGAGTGCGGCGAAGGCGAGGGCTGATGCGAGCGCGCTGAGCACGGACTGGCTCTGTTGATAGATGAAGATGGAGACCAGCACGACGGCGGGCAACGAGAGGGCGAGCAGCCAGAGACGGACCCTGCGTTCGTAGCTGATGCGGCGTCGGGTTCGGCCGAGAGGTAGGCGGCGAGGTAGGCGGCGAGGGCGCGGCTGCGGCAGGGAGGCTGGCTGGGGGATAGCTGAGGTTGACCTAGAGGCCATATTTTTCGATTCGGCGGTAGAGGGCGCCGCGACTGAGGCCGAGTGCTTCGGCGGCGTGGCTGACATTGCCTTGCGCGCGGGCGAGGGACTTGCGGATGAGGATGGCTTCGACTGCTTCGAGGCTGAGGTCGTCGAGGTTTTGCGGCGCCGAGCGAGGGCTGCCGAGGCCGAGATCGGATGGGCCGATGCGGCTGGAGGACGCCATAAGGACGGCGCGTTCCATGGTGTGGTCCAGTTCGCGAACGTTGCCGGGCCAGCCATAGGAGAGGACGACCTGCAGCGCGGCTGGATCGAAGCCTTCGATCTGGCGGCGATATCGTGTGGCGTAGCGCGAGAGGAAGAAGGCGGCGAGGGCGGGGATGTCTTCGCGGCGATCGCGAAGAGGAGGGAGTCTGATCTCGACGGTGTTGAGGCGGAAGAGCAGATCTTCGCGGAAGCGGCCGGCGGCGGCTTCGGCGTGAAGGTCGGCGTTTGTGGCGGAGAGCATGCGCACGTCTACCTTGCGTGTGGTTGAGGAGCCGACGCGCTCCAACTCTCCGGTCTCGAGGACGCGGAGGAGCTTGGCCTGCTGACGCACGGGGATGTTGGCGATCTCATCGAGGAAGAGGGTGCTGCCGTTGGCGAGCTCGAAGCGTCCGATGCGGTCGGCGCGTGCGTCGGTGAAGGCTCCTTTGACGTGGCCGAAGATCTCGCTCTCGAAGGTGCCTTCGGAGAGGGCGCCGGTATTGACGGCGACGAGGGTGTGCGAGGCTCGTTGGGAGAGCCTGTGGATTGTCTGGGCAACGACCTCTTTGCCGGTGCCGTGCTCGCCTGTGATGAGTACGTTGGCGTCGGACGGCCCGATGCGTCCCATGAGTTGGACAACACTGAGCATGGAGGGGGCGGTGGCGATGAAATCGGGAGCGCCTTCGGCGCGGAGGATGCGGTTTTCCGCTTCGAGCCACTGGGTTCGCTTCTGCGCGCGGTGGCGTTCGAGCTGGGTGCGGAGGATGGTGAGCAGGCGGGGGTTGTCCCAGGGCTTCTGGATGAAGTCGTTGGCGCCCCGGCGCATGGCTTCGACCGCGAGATCGATGTTGGCGTAGGCGGTCATGACGATGACGGGGACGTGCGAGTCGCGCTGGCGGATAGCAGCGAGAAGATCCAGGCCTTCCTGGCCTGAGGTAGTGTCTCGTGTGTAGTTGAGATCGATGAGAATGCAGTCGAAGTCTGTGCTTGCCATGTATTCGAGGACCAAGGCGGGGAGTCGGGCGGTCTCGAGATGGTAGCCCTCGGGCTTGAACAGGAACTGGAGAGCTTCGAGGATGTGGGGCTGGTCGTCGGCGATGAGTAGGCGGCAGGGCCCCTTCGAGGCGGAGGCGGGAGTGGAGGATTCGAAGGAAGTGTCTGTCGGCACGCTGCTCCTGATTACGGCGGCGAAGGGTTTGCGGCCTGAACGCCGGTACGTGCCGATTCTATCGAAATCGAGTAGGCGTCGAGCGTTCTACCGACGGCGCGGTCAAGTTCGATGCGAGCCTTCTGATAGGCGGTGCGGGCGGCGACCAGCGCAGACTCAGCGGTGGCGAGGTCGCGGCGGGTAGCCAGGGTCTGGAAGGCAGAGCCTGCACCAAGCGCTTGTTCTTTGGACGTAATGTCGAAGGTCTTGCTTGCGAGGTCGCGGGCTTTGGTTGCCGAGGTTACACGGGCCTGGCTCTGATCGAGAGCATACTGCGCGTTGCGGACCTCGATTCGAATCTGCTTGCGGAGCTGTTGCGAACGAAGTTCCGCCTGCCGCGTTTCGAGTTCGGCGCGATACTGATCGGACTTGGCGAGGCGATTTCGCAGGGGGACATGCAAGGACAGACCGACGTAATAGTCGGGAGCGGAATTATTGAAGGCATCGCTGAGTGCGCCGTTGTAGTTGAGGGGGGCGGTGGAGCTGATGGTGGAGCCGGGGTTGGCGGGTCCAGCAAGACCGGTGCCCCCGTAGTAGGCGGTCATGGCGAGTGAGGGCAGGAGAGCGTTGCGCGCGGCCTTCAGGCTGATCGAGCGGCTTTGAAGATCCACGTCCGATTCAGAGAGCTCCAAGCGCCGTTTGAGAGCCTCCTGGATGATGTTTTCGGTGGGCGCAGAGGAAGCGAAGGTGGCATCGGTTGAGACGGTGCTGAGGTCAGTGGGCCGGACGGGCATGCTCTCGAGGATGGGGTCGTCCAGGTTTTTGGTGAGCGCGTTCTTGATGAGCAACTCTTGAAATTGAAGCTGAGAGCGGGAGATGGTGAGGTCTTGCTCGCGGTTGGCGACTTCGCCTTCATCCTTCATTACGTCGAGTGCGGGAATGGCGTGCAGGTCGAGTTGTTTGCGGGCGCTGTCCAGGGTCCGGTTCGCGTAGTCGAGCGAGCTCTGTTTTACGCGGTCATCTTCGTAAGTGCTGACGAGGTCCCAGTACATATTGGCGATCTGGGTGACGGTGGTGATCACCTGGAGTTCGAACGCCTGATCGGAGATCTTCGCGTTGTTGCGGGCGATGCGCAGATAGCGGAGGTTGGGGCTGAAGCCGAAGCCGGAGAGCAACTGCTGCTGGAAGAGGACGCGGTAGTAGGTGTCGAGCTCGGGGCTGAGAAAGGTGAAGGGGCTGTTGGTAGTGGCGCGATCGTTGTTGAGCATGACGGAGAGACTGGTCCCGGTGGGAAAGGATTGCGTGTAGCCGAAGTTGCCTGTGATGGTGTTCTGGTGCAGAACCTGCACGCCGTAGATGGAGATGTTGGAGAGCGGCTCAGTGTAGTGGTGGACGTTGACGTTGGCGGAGATCAAGGGGTCGTAGGAGGACACGGCGGTGCCGAGGCCGAGGGTGGACTGGACGAAGCCAGAGGCGCCTGCGCCTGCGCCGCCCGCGCCTCCGGTGGTGCCACCCGCGCCCGCGCCTGCGGAGGTTGAGCCGAAGCCTCCGGCACCGCCCCCGGGGGTGTTCTGGACGATGCCGGTGTCGACGCCGAGGAAGACTCCGCCGGCCTGGGTGCGAAGAACGTCGGCGCGGGAGATGGGAATGTTGTAGCGGGCGATGGCGAGATCGAGGTTGTTTTCGAGGGCGAGGGCGATGGCGTCCCGCAGGGAGAGCTCGAGCACGCCGTCGTGAATGAGGGCGTCGATACGTGGGGAGTTGGCAAGGTTGGGTTGAGGGACGCTGGTTGCGCGGTAGGCGTTGAAGGGGTTGCTGGAGTGTGGGATGTTGAGGCGCAGCGCGGGTTGCGGCGTTGCGGTGAGTTGTGTTGTTGCGGGGGCCTGGGCGCGGAGGTTCGGTGTGGGAAGCAGCAGAAGGGAGATCGCGGCGAAGGTCAGGTAGGGGTTTGTGGTCATGATCTGGACGGAACGTTGAGGGT
>CAXTPY010000113.1:0-6201 GCA_964246195.1 uncultured Acidobacteriaceae bacterium
CAGCCGGTGACGGCTGCGACGATGGCGCGGGCGGAGCAGCATGGGCCGGTGCAGCGCGTGGTGCAGGGCAAGGTGGAGGACAAGGCCGGGGCTGGAGTGAAGGGGGCGGTGGTTTACCTGCAGGATGACCAGACGCATAACGTGAAGAGCTACATCACGGACGATGAGGGGGGGTACAGGTTTGGGCAGCTCTCGCAGAATGTGGATTACGAGCTGTGGGCCGAGGCGGATGGCAAGAAGAGTGCGACGAAGACGATCAGTTCGTTCGACAGCAAGAATTCGTTTGTTATCAATTTGAAGCTGGGTGAGGCAAAGTAGGGTGCAGCTGGGCGGGCATCGTTTTGAGTTGCCGCGGGGTGAGGCACAAGATGGGACGCGGAGCTACTTTCGACTTGAGTAAGGTCGCATAGATCGGCTTATAGGCGGTCTTCTTGCGACCTTGAACTCGGAAGGCGCTGGGAGATCGTCTGCCTTGAAAGCTTCACTCGACGTTGCGGGGCGAGTTAGTAAATGCCTACGCTAAGGGTACTTCGAGCGGATGAGCCGCTGGGTGTAAGGAATAGACGATCGCAAGTACAGCTGCAACTTATCTAATTTCTATTCCAGTACTTACTTAACGGAGTTGATTTTTAGCTTCCGCGCTTCGGTCACCAGGCTTCTTGATCGGGCCCCTGGCTGTCGTTGAAGAGATTTCTCTTCCGGTAGGCGACCAGGATCATAACCGTAGATACCAGAAGAGAAGGCCAGATGAGGATGGTGATTCCATCGCGCAAGCCTTGGATAAAGCGGGCCTTCTCGGACGCTGCCTGGCTGTAGCAGAGAGCGCAGCTTTGCGCGTGAACCGCGAGGGACCCGGCGAGCAGAAGCGATGAAACCGCGCCGGCCTTGATCGTCATGAGTTTTCCTGTCATAGTCCCCTGCCCTCCTATCGTGTTGCGCGGCGCCTTAGTGCAAGAATGGCTTGAGGTGAAGAAGCCTAAAGCTGTCTGTCCAGATCATATTCATCATAAGCAGGACAAATACGGTGGTTGGAATGAGGGCCAGCATCAGGCTACGCCGCTCCCATCGCATATGCATAAAGACGGAGATTGCGAGAGCAGCTTGCACTACAGCTATCATCATCATGCGCAGCAGCAGCCTCGCCGTATCGACGTGGCCGACTCCATTGGGGTCATGGCTCCGGAGCATGTCGAATCGCGAATGATAGGCCACGAAGACCTGCAACGCCGCGAGAAAAACAATGGCGGCATATACCATCAGGTACAGTCTTACTCCCGTAGCTTCGACATTGTGGGTTTCCATCGGTTTTCCTCCTAAGACTTGAATCTCAACGCACGATACTTAGCAGATATACCAGGGGAACAACGAACATCCAGACCAGGTCCACAAAGTGCCAGTACAGGGTCCAGACCTCAATATCCTGGGCAGTGTAGCGACCGCGATGATAGCCGATCGCAACCACCGTGAGAGCGATAACGCCGATCACGACGTGAGTGAGATGAAGGCCGGTGATGGCGAAAAAGGTGCCGCCGAAGAGGGGGGCTCCCCAGGGATTGTGGGACATTCCCATACCTTCTTCCATAAGACCGTGCCATTCCCGAAGATGGAGGACGGCGAAGAGAATTCCCGCGAGGACCGTAACTCCTATCCACCGGATAGCCATGGGTTTGTTGCCCCGGTTCGCGGCCCGAAGCGCGAACAACATGGTCAAGCTGCTGGTGATGAGGATGAAGGACATAGCCATCACGTTGACGATGCTGGGGAAGAACTTAAAGGGATGTGGCCAGTCGGAGGAGGCGTTGCGAAGGTAGCCGTAGCCGAACAGCATGGCCCCGAACGAGATTGCGTCCGAGATAATAAACAGCCACATGATCAGTTTTTTAGAAATGATCCGGAAAGGCGACTGCTCCATCTCAAGCGCGTGATGTGGCAGCAAGACGTCAGAGTGACTCACGCAGTTTCCTCCATCTTAGATTTGGGTACGGAGAAGCAATAGAAGGTAGATCCAGAGAAGACCCATGAAATGCCAGTAGGAGGAAGCGGACGATAAGGTGCTTTTACGGAGGGAGGGTACGGGGCCGTTGAGCCGATACATAACCAGCAGAATTGCAAGGAGACCGCCTACCACGTGGACTGCGTGGGCAGCGGTAAAGAGATAGAGGAAAGAACTATTCGGGTTGGTGGAGATATAGAGGCCGCTAAGCGCCAAGCGATGCCAGACAAGTAACTGACCGGCGACGAAGAGCAAGCCCAGTGCGAGGGTGCAAGTCATCCAACGCATCGGGGAGTTAGTACTGACTCCGGCGCTGCGCATGAAGACCGAGGTCCGCCTTCTTGCGATCTCGAAGGTGGCGCTACTCGCCAGGAGCACGACGGTGTTGGCATAGAGCAACCAGGGCAGGTCGATGTGCTGCCAATCCGTCGAGCCTTTGCGGACGATCATGGCGCTGCTGAACGCCGCGAACATCATGGAGATGGCACAGAAGGCCAGCCATATTCCGGTCCCAGAAGTCCTCGCCCGGGGCGAGGGCAAGAGGCGGTTGCCGAGGTCAAGATCGTGTAGGCCGCCCCCTGGAGCTCTGCCTCCCGCTAAGGGTTGCGCTATGGGAACTGTCGTGGTGGACATATTAGGTGCCCCTTGGATCGGATGGCAGTACATCTTCGAGCAGGACGTCGGTATGGACAAAGCCGAGATGCTGAGAGGTTTGCATTACGAAGTCTCCGCCCTGGCCGTTCGGGACGCCGAATTGATGGGGATCTTGGTAGACGGTAGGGGTCTTTCCGCCGAAGTTATCGAAGGGCGGGGGCGACGGTATGGTCCACTCGAGCGAGGTTCCCTCCCAGGGGTTGATCGGAGCGGGGGGGCCGAAGAAGCGGCTGTGTATGAGGTTGTAGAGGAAGATGAACTGCGCGGCGCCGAGGAGCAGGGCAGCAAAGGTGATGAAGCGATGGACGGGAAGCAAGGGAATGAGGTAATCGTCGGTGAAGGCTGCATAGCGGCGGACGTTGCCGGCGAGCCCGAGATAGTGGAAGGGCATGAAGACTAAGTAGGCTCCGATAAAGGTAGTCCAGAAGTGGATCTTACCGAGCTTCTCATTCATCATGCGGCCGGTCATCTTACCGAACCAGAAGTAGGTTCCGGCAAATACGCCGAAGAGAGAGGCTACTCCCATGACCATATGGAAGTGCCCGACGACGAAGTACGTGGCGTGGAGGTAGATATCGATGGAGGGCTGGGCGAGAAAGAAACCACTTACTCCGCCAGTTACAAAGACGGAGAGGAAACCTAGCGCGAAGAGGGAGGCGGAGGTAATTCGAATCTTGGCACCATAGAGGCTGCCTAGCCAGATGAGGGTGATCAAGGTAGCCGGTATGGTGATGACCAGCGTGGGAAAGGAGAATAAGAGGGAGGAGAACGGGTTGATGCCGCTGACAAACATGTGGTGTCCCCAGACCATGTAGCTGAGGAAGCCGATGGCCACCATGGAAAAGATAATTACGCGGTGGCTAAGTAGCGGCCTGCGAATACTAGTTACCAGGATATGGGAGACCATGCCCATGGAGGGGAGGATGGCGATGTAGACCTCGGGGTGGCCGAAGAACCAGAACAGGTGCTGCCAGAGTAAGGGCGAGCCGCCGGAGTGAGGTTGTAGATGATCGCTGACGACGAGGCCGGAGGGAATGAAGAAACTCGTTCCTGCTACGCGGTCGAGGATGAGGAGGATGCACGCGGGCAGTAGAACGGCGAAGGCCAGGAGGCTGATACAGGAGGTGATGAACCATGCCCAGGTAGAGAAAGGCATGCGCATCAAGGTCATTCCTTTGGTGCGCAGGTCGAGCGTGGTGGCGATGAAGTTCAGAGATCCGAGGAGGGAGGCGATGCAGAAGATGGCGATGGAGATGGCCCAGAGGGTCTGGCCGGTAGCGAGTCCGGGGCCTGCATCTCCGCCCACGGCGCTGAGCGGCGGGTAGGCGGTCCAGCCGGAGGTGGGAGGACCGTCGCCGACGAAGAAACTAGAGACTAGGACGGCGAAGGCCAGGAATGTCGTCCAAAAGGACATCATATTGAAGCGGGGAAAGGCCATGTCCTCCGCGCCAATCTGGATGGGGAGGAAGTAATTCCCGAAGGCCGCGAAGGGGGCGTTGGTAAGTACGAAAAACACCATCAACGTACCGTGCATGGTCAAGAGCGACAGATAATATTCCGGCGTCATGACATCGCCCGGCGCACCTACAGCGGACAGCAGATGCAGGCCTTTGATCGGCATGTTGGGCGCGATGAGGTGGATTCTCATGAGCCAGGAGAAGAACATGCCTACGAAGACCGCCACGAGTCCTAGGGCGTAGTACTGGAGTCCGATGATTTTGTGGTCGAGGCTGAAGACATACTTCCGCAGAAACCCTTGCGGGGGGGCATGATGGTGTGCTGGTTCAACTGAGACTTGCGCCATGTCTAGTCCTGCCTTCTCGGTACAAAGGAACGTTTGTGGCGATGCGCCGTTCGAGTCTTACTGCTCAGAGGCCTTGGTCTTGAGCCATTGGTCGAAATCCTGCTGCGACATTACTTCGAGATAGGCTCTCATATTGTAATGGCCGAGTCCGCACAGCTGGGTGCATAGGATCTCGTACTTACCCGTCTTAGTTGCCGTAAAGTGGAGAGCTAAATCGAGGCCGGGAACGAAGTCCTGCTGCAGCCTGAGCTCGCGGACGTAGAAGGAGTGGCCGACGTCCTTGGAGTGCATGAGTATCTGCACCTCTTTATTTACCGGCACGGCCAGCTCGCCGGTGACGATATCGTCCTTCGAAGCTGGATCGGCGCTGGGATCGAGGCCAAAGAAGTTCTGATTGCCCTCGTCGATCTTATCGGGGTGGATGGCGCCGAACGTGCCGTCCGGGCCGGGATAGCGGAAGTAGAAGGCGAACTGTCCGGCTTGCACTTGGATCTTCATTGCGTCCGGACTTGGCTGCTGGAAGTAGACGGCTCCCCAGGCTTTTTGACCTAGCACGCCGAGAGAGAGTATCTCGGTTCCGACGAAGAGAACGGCGGCGATGATCATGACTTTGGCTCCGCCTGGGAAGGACTGGATCTGCGCGTCGGCGGAGCGGTTGGTGGATTTCCAGACGAAGGCGGCGAGCATGAACTGGGCCAGGAGAAAGGCGGCGCCCGACTCGATCATCGTATCGTTCAGCTGCTCGTCGATGAGGTGCCCGTTGGTCGAGATATCGACGGGGGGCGCCCAGGTGTGACGCACGAAGGGGACGGCAGAACCAATCGCAAGGATGACGACAACGATTGCAAACCACTTACCCATAATTCCTCGCAAATTCCTCGCGGACGGTTGGTGAATTCGAGGCGGCCCTTGGGATTGGGACGCCCCGTATCGTGGGTTCTTGTCTTACTTCGATTTGAAGGTGAAGACGATGGGCTTGGTGGGGCCGGCTCCGACGGTTACGTCCTGGGACTGGGTACCGAGCATCTCCTGCCATGCGGTGATGGTGTACTTGCCTGGGGGCAGGCCCTTCAGGTCGAATCCGCCATCGTTCTTGGTGACGTCGAAGTGCGAGGTCTTCAGGACCGCGAAGGTGCTGTGCATCCAGGGGTGGATGTTGCACTTTACAGGGATGAACTCCGCCTGGTCGAACTTGGTGACGATGGGCGGGGCGCCTGGGGGCTGGGACTTGTTCCACTCGCGATTGAGCTTAGGCAGAGGATGGATGTTGTGGGAGGTGGGGTCCTCGTTGCTGATCTTCATCTCCTGATTGACCTTCAACGCGATCACGTGGGGGATGTAGCGGCAGCCCTTCTGATCGAAGCTCACGGCCTGAGCTGGGGCGGCGGAGTCATCACTGGCGCCGGCGGAGACATAGACGACCACATCCTCGAGGGCGTTGCCGGGGCCGGCTTCGATGCCCTGGGTGGTGGGGGGTGTGGTGTACTCCTTGGCGCACGCGGGCTCCTTGGACATGTCGATGACCTTCATCTTGGGCACGGTGCCGTCGACTACGACCTTGCCGGTGATATCCGCTGCGAATAGAAGGGTCGGACACAATACTGCTGAGAGAGTGGCTGCAACAAACAACTTGGGACTCATTCTTCCTCCGGGAAGGGGCGGGCTAAGGATGGGAGTTGCCGCTTGGATCGTTCGCTCCGTATCGGCCGTCAGTGGGGGGGGGAACTCGTGTTTGACGGCGGGGCGGGAT
>CAXTPY010000114.1:0-6180 GCA_964246195.1 uncultured Acidobacteriaceae bacterium
CGACCGAACCTCGGACGAAATCAACCTGAGCGAGATCGAGCGGATCAGTATTTGATAACTCTCCGTTCAGCATCGGCTCTCCTCATCGCTGCCGCACTTTTCGGTACTTGCAGCACCCAATCGAATGCTCCAGATCAGCCTGCTGGAAAGCGGGCTGTAGCAGCTTTGCGCGTTCGCATTGAAGCTTCGCCGACGCTGCCGCTTCACTGTGACCCTTATGGGGACACCTCAAGAAAGTATGAGCGCCGGAGCAAAAATAGACCACAGAGCGCCGCGTGAGCGGCGGTTTGTGGCGGTGTAAAAGGAGTCCACCGCCGGAGCCTAGTTCTGCGGGGAGTTGCCTTGATTGGCGGCCCTGTGGGACACCGGAGGGATGTTCAAGGTGGAGCTATACGGTCGTGTACGTCGAGCGGTGCTGATAGATGGTGCGAGCCAGCGGTCGGTGGCGCGGGAGTTTGGGATTTTGCGCAAGTCGGTTCGGAAGATGGTGTCGTTTTCTGTGCCGCCTGGCTATCGGCGGAGCAGCCGATCCAACGTCCTAAGCTTGCGCCGTGGATCGGTGTGATCGACGCCATTCTGGACGAGGACAAACAGAGGCCAGCGAAGCAGCGCCATACGGCGAAGCGGATCTTCGATCGTCTCAGAGACGAGCATCAGTTCAGCGGCGGCTACACGATCGTGAAGAACTACGTACGAGGCGAACAACTGCGCACGCGCGAGATGTTCGTGCCGTTGACTCATGCACCGGGTGAGCCGGTCGAGGAGAGCACCGGTGAGGCGTTCGGAGCCGAGGACCTCGGTCCATTCGGCGAAGGGCAGGTTCGAGGTGAGCAGGTTCGAGGTGAGCATGGTCGAGTCGCGTTCGTAACGCTGGCTGAGCATCTCGAAGAGCAGCTCGGCACCGGTCTTCGAGAGGGGCACGAGCCGAGTTCGTCGACGATGAGCAGCTCGTAGCTGGCGATCTGCTTCTGGAAGCGCAGCAGCTTCCTCTCGTCTCGGGCCTCGATGAGTTCGTGAACCAGAGCGGCGGCGGTGGTGAAGCGGACGCGGTGTCCCTGCTGGCATGCGGCGAGACCGAGCGCCAGCGCGATGCCGCTGTTGCCGAGCAGCAGCACGTTTTCGCGGCGCGTGAGGAACTCGCACCGCGCCAGTTCCAGCACCATCGCCTTGTTGAGCGTCGGCATCGCGAGGAAGTCGAAACTGTCCAGGCTCTTGGTGATAGGGAACTTCGCCTGTCTGATGCGTCGCTCGGTGGCGCGGCGTTCGCGGTCGAGCAGTTCCAGCTCGGCCATGCGCAGCAGATAACGGGGATAGTCGAGGTCCTCGGCGGCGCACTGCCGGGCCACGCGATCGTACTCGCGCAGCATGGTTGGCAGGCGCAGCGCCTTCAGGTGATGGTCGAGCAGTAACTGCGGCGTCTCGATGGGCGCGGAGGTATCGCTCATGCGCTCGCTCCTTCCAATAAAGTCATGTAATCGGCGGGCTGGGTGGTGCGCACGTGGGCCAGCGGCAGATGCGGATAGTTCTCCATGTCGAGCCTTGGCGGTCTTCGTTCGATGCGACACAGCAGCAGATGCTTGACCGCGTCGAAGCCGATGGTGCCGAAGGCAAGCGCGTCTTCGATGGCTTGCGTGACCTCTTCGAGCGAGAAGGTCTCAAGCAGCCGCAGCACCTGCACGTACTCGCGTCCGCCGTGCTTCAGTCTTGCTTCCAGTAACCTGCGCAGTTGCAAATAGCACGTGGGCAACTGCCAGCCTTGAAGCGGTGCTGCCTGGTCGAGCGCCCGCGTCTTCTGTTCGAGCAGCGCAAGATAGTGCAGCGGATCGTAGACCACGGCCTCGCGCTCATAGCTGCGCGGGTGCTTCGCGATCACCTCGCTGCCGCAGGCGATGGTGACCTCATGGACGTAGCCGCGAACCAGCACCTGGAGGTGTCCATGCCGTGTCGGCACCGAGTAGTCGTTGCCGCGATAACGCACCAGCGCCAGCGAACTGACCCTCGCTGAGACCTTCTCACAGGCCTCATAAGGCGCGGCGGGCAACGTCAGAAACGCCGCGCGGTCGCGCTCGAAGCGCTCGGCGATGGTCTCCGTGTGCCCGCGCAACTTGCGCTGCCGCCGCTTGCGGCACTGCTGTTCAAGGTCCGCGTTGAACCCATCCCAGCGCGGGATCGGCACCATGAAGTTCCGTCGCGCATAACCCACCAGGCCTTCCACCTTGCCCTTGCCCTTCGCGGGACGGCCGAACTTATCAGCAAATAGATAGTGACTCTGGAGTTCGGAGAAAGCCCGCGTGCGCTTCCGCTCGGTTCCGCCAAGGATCTTCGCCACCGCGATCTTCGTGTTGTCGTAGAGTATCCGCGTGGGCACGCCGCCGAAGTACGCGAAGGCTTTTACGTGGCCTTCAAGAAACGCTTCCGTCGTCATTGCGTCGCCAGTCTCCGCCAATGCGACAACGGTAGTTATGCCTTCCATATCAACTCGTGGATACCGCATGAAACGCCTCATCTGAATCAGTTCTTACTGGACGTCCGAAATCTCTCTTTAGCTGTTCATCGTCTTATGCTAAATGCTTTTCCCCGACGCTGTTGCAACTACCTCATAAACATATCCGTGCTGAAAACATGGATTCACATCAAGTGTCCCGTTCAAATCGGGCAGTGGATGGAAGCAATCTCAAGTTAGTGTCTACCGCAGAGCCACCAAGAAGCGGAGCCACGCTACTACTATGGCTCTCGTATCACACGGTGGCGATCGAACCACCAGGCCCAAAGCAGCATGGTAATTCCAGCGATCAGGCCAGGCCACGCAATGTCCGCCCTCACTGAAGCAGGTAATTCACTGCTGAAGGAGTCATGGAGGTAGGTGGCAAGCAGGAGTACGACGTAGGCCAGAAATGCAAACCGACCGATGCGGTCACAGGCGCGGGTAGCCGCCATATAAAGCCAAACTCCTATCGCAAACATTGTTAGCTCGACAAACACGGTCCCCTCAACAGACTTCCAAAGTGCGAGGCCGAACCGCGGGCCGCCTGGATACAAGGGCATATCGTGTGTGTGCGTGATCCAGTCAATAAACCAGTGACTCAGCACGCCGCAAGCGATCGCAATCGTGCCGCGCCGATAGTGAGTGACGAACTGATAAATGAGAGCAAAAGCGATGGCCCATATTGCGCAGAGCAAGAGACTGTGGGACCACGGATAGTAGACGAAATCAAGTGGAGCTAACTTCGTCATGCCTGGGGAAATGCGTACCTTCTCCAAGCCCAACAGCAGAAAGAACGGCCATAGCAGATCCAAAAGCAGAGGTGCAGCTAGGAGCACCGCAAAGCGAAGTACGTGGAGCATACTTCTTCACTGCCAATCCCACAGCAAAATGTCCTATGAACATTCCGAACTCCGCGACTATCTGGTGCGGACCTTGCCGCCGTGCTCAGAATTGTCATAACGGCGGTTTCGTCGTTGGTTCTTGTGCCAGTGATGCGCCTCGCCTAGACACTAAGGTTTACGTTGCGGGCCTTCCCCCCAATGAAAATCTCATCAGCTTCGACCTCCTCGGGGAACTTGCCAGTGCATTCGTCATGCGTGATCAAGAGTTTAAACGCAGGACATGCCTCCGCTGACCGGTTCTCCCGACTTCGGCAAAACCTTCGGCCTCGAACATATCGACAAATCCCATAAAGCGAAAACTTGGCGAGTCGCGGTCTACCGGGTAGGACTCGATGCTGGTCGCGCCATTTGATTTTGCGTGCTCGACCGCTGCCCGAATGATCTGTGGACCGAAACCTTTGCCCCTGTATTCGCGCTTGATAAAGATGCAGGTGAGGGACCAGATGCATTCTGTAGCTGACGCCTCCGGGCCTCCGAGGTTCCGAAAAGTCTCGCGGGGCGCGATCGAGCACCACGAAACCGGCCGGCCGCCAAGGTATCCAAGAAGACCCACTTGCACTCTGTCATTGATTCTCAATTGGATTTGTGCGCGGCGGCTGGCACCGTCACGCTGTTTTGCTTCCGCAACAGAGGCGCGCCACGGCATACACCAGCAGATCTTCGGCCCTCCGCGCTCTTCGAACAGGGCAGTGAAGTCTTTCCAGGAATTGACGTCGACTTCACGAAAGCTGAGTTGCATTCAGCAGCTCCTTAACAATATCTGACAGGAAAGTGGATTCATGCCGTGAGGTGAACTTCGCCAGGGACTACTCTTGCTTCGGGCAAAAAAGCGCGTTCCGCCCCGCGGCACTCATTTTGACTACCACGGGAGTCAGGATAACTGTATCGAGAAGTGAACGACATCCACGCCCCAATCGCCCTAGCATTCGATAGTGTCTCTCACGGAACGCGGTCAATTGCGATCCCAGAACGGCGGGGGATCGATGTCAAGTGCGCGCAGATAGACATATCCCTCGCCGCAATGATGAATTTCATTGTCGATGGCGTACTGGATCACACAAGCCCGGGAATCTCCCACTGTCCGAAGGCCTTATCGACCACCCAGAACCGGGCGGGCGGGGATCTTCGGAAACTTCTCATTCAATCTCTGCCATCTGAGCGTCCCATAGGCGCAGTAAATCAATCTTTGTCATAGGATTCCCGTACTCGAATGCTGCCCATTTTCCTGTGGAAACGCCTTCCACGAGAGGTACCGCCATGCCGATCGACTCGAAAGCCATCTGTCCAAAGGTCCGCATGCCCCCACGGAAAACTGGAACAGCTTGTCTTCCGAAAATGCCCTCGATAGTCCTGCGTGTGAATCGTCGGTGTGCCTGCCAGCTTTGCAGCAGAGCGTCCGCCGTTACCAGATTGACCGATATCGTTTGTATTGTCATTCTTCGTCCCCGTGCTCCTCTTGGGCACAAACTCATCATACGAAGCATTCGCGACAGTTCGTGTCGTAGATTGGAAAAAGAATGGAGACTGAATGTACGACCCGATCATGCGCGTCTTCACCGTCCTCGAGATATTGCAGGGGCGCGACCGTGTGACCGGGACGGAACTTGCCGAGCGGTTGGAGGTAGACCTACGCACCGTCCAGCGCTACATCGCTCGACTCAAGCATCTCAACATTCCGATCGATTCCTCATCCGGCGTGGGCGGTGCGTATCGCATGCGACCGGGGTTCCGCCTGCCGCCATTGCTGCTGACGAATGAGGAAGCTTTCGCGCTATCCCTTGGGCTAAGGGCGCTGCGCCAGATTGGTCTGGCGGCCTTTGCGCCAGCTACCGAGGGAGCGTTGAACAAGTTGGGACGCGTGCTTCCTCATTCGCTTCGCGAGAGCATCCGGACTGTGGAAGAGGTGGTGGCGATAGAACCAGGCCCCTGGGTGGTTCCGACTTCGGTAGAGTGTCTGATCGGAGCCGCCTCAGCCATCCGCACAGGCCGACGAATCCGTTTTGCTTATCAATCCCACGACAAAATAGTCTCCGACCGAGAGATTGAGCCCTATGCCGTAATGCATACCGACGGGCGTTGGTACCTGATCGGCCATTGTCTGTCGCGTGAGGCTCTGCGTACTTTTCGCCTCGACCACGTGACGCACCTTGAGATGTGCACTGCGACTTTTCAACCTCCGACTGGCTTTGACGCCCACCGTTATCTCGCACAACACTCCCGTTTGTTAAATCCACCTACCAGATCGACGTATGGATCGACATTCCCATTGAGGAGGCCGACCGCAGTTTCGCACCATGGAGAATCGCGACGGAAGCTGAACAGGGCGGCACACGCCTGCGTTGCAGTCGAGACCGTCTGGAGACGTTTGCCGCGATGCTGCTCAGCTTGGGGCGACGGGTCGTAGTGGACAGCCCCGATGAACTGCGTGCGACATTTCGTCAATTGGCCACGCAGGCAACGGAGGCGGCGGAGGGTGATCTGCATTGACGCGTCGGGGCGCGTAAAGGTCACTTAGCCCAGAGACAGCTTATTCGCCAATGCGCCCGGTTCGCGTCCGATCAATTCCAACACATTTCATATACGTTTCATAGTCGCGACCCAGCCGCCGGTCTGCAAGGGTCCGGTGGGCCGTCCAGATGCTAATGATGATGCTCGGCGACGAAGACTTGGCGATCAGAGGTGGCTCGGTTTGTTTGAACAGATTTGGGTGATTCTTAGGTAGAGATTCTGTCTTGGTGAGGCTGCCATTTCGTCTGGCAGGCGGTTGAAGTGGACCTGATTGGGGGTCTTTCC
>CAXTPY010000115.1:0-6177 GCA_964246195.1 uncultured Acidobacteriaceae bacterium
GGCTGCGCCTGCCCGTTCGACCACGCCTGGACATGCTCCCCCAGCCCGTTCTGCTGCAGGTTCCCCAGCAGCCCTCCAAGGCCTCCAGGATGCTGCTCCAGCGCCTGCAGCAACCCTCCCGTAACCCTACCGGTATCGCCCTGCCCCGCGCCCGCGCCCTGTCCCGCCAACGACTCGATCGAATCCAAAAGTCCCATTCCTTACCTCACTGGTTTCCTAGGAAGATTCCCCCCAGCCCCGCGCCGTTGCCCCAAACCAACAAACAGTTGGCGCAATCCCCGAAAATCCTGCCTCGCGCCTCATCCAAACCGCCTCGCCGTCTGGCCCAAAACCTGTCTGCCCCTCGCCCCGCGAAGTCCTGCGTCGCGACCGGCTTTGCCACACAAATCTCCACCTTCTGCACGCAAACGCACCACGTTTTCACCGTAAAAGCCTCCATGAAACCTCCACGAAATCACCGCAAAACCTCCACAAATCGGCCAAAAGCGCGACAATAGCAAAATGAACGCATCCACCAAGAACGCATCCACCAAGAACGCATCCACCAACACCTCCACCACCAAGACCGCCGTCTCCACGCCCCACGCTCCGGCCGCCCTCGGACCCTACTCGCAAGCCATCCAGGCCGGCGATATGTTGTTCACTTCAGGCCAGATAGCCCTCGACCCAGCGACCGGTCAAATGGTTCCCGGAGGCATCGAAGCCCAGACCGCGCGCGTCCTAGAAAACCTGAACGCCGTCCTGGCGCAAGCCGGATTCGACCTCGCCCAGGTCGTCAAGACCACCGTCTTCCTCAATAGAATGAGCGACTTCTCCGCCATGAACGAGGTCTACGCAACCTTCCTCGCCCGTCCCGGAACCACCGCCCCAGCCCGCTCCACCATCGCCGCCGCCGGTCTCCCGAAGGACGCCCTGGTAGAAATCGAAGTCATCGCCATCCGCCCCGCATCCAATGGTTGAAAGGCACTCAACGCCATGGCCGAAGCCCTCAAAACCCCCGCTAAAGTACAGAAAAAAGAGGCCGAGTGGCGCGAGCTGCTCACCCCCGAACAGTTCCACATCATGCGCGAGAAGGGCACGGAACGGCCTTTTTCCGGACCTTTAAATCACAATCACGACGACGGAATCTACCATTGCGCCGCCTGCAACGCGCCGCTTTTTACGTCGGACAAGAAGTTCGATTCGGGCAGCGGATGGCCCAGCTTCTGGCTTCCGGTGACCCCGCAAGCTATTGATTCGCATGAAGATAGAACTTTGGGCATGAAGCGCTTGGAGATCACCTGCGCGACCTGCGGAGCCCATCTGGGCCACGTCTTCCCGGACGGCCCCAAGCCCAGCGGGTTGCGCTACTGCATGAACAGCGCGTCCTTGGCGTTTCATCAACGGTAGACACAACCTGTTTGGGATGAGCGGTTTACGCCTTGACGATCTTGCCCGTCTTGATACAGCTAGTGCATACGCGCATGCGTTTGCTGCCGCCCAAAACCTTAGCTTTTACGGGCTGAAGGTTTACGTTCCACCGGCGTCGCGTGGTGTTGTGCGCGTGCGAGATGTTATTGCCAAACTGCGGGCCTTTACCGCAAAGATCGCATTTTTGTGCCATTTTCCTGCTCCAATTCCTGAATTTCCTGAAGTGCGGAGGTCTTCCGCCGGCAGCCAACGCCCGCACAGTACCCGAGCACCGTGGAGAAAAACGAGGTGCAGAAGATGGAAAACTGTGTGGCAAACGTGGACAGAAGCGCGAAAATCGCCCAGCGCATGTTTCAGCGGCCCGTCCAGGCACTGCACTCCCTACTTTACCACCGATGCCGCCCGTTCCGGCCGACTTTCTAGCCTCGTGCGAGGCTAAGCTGCCAAGCCCCGCACGTCAGCCGAGGTCGAAGAGGAGGACCTCGGCGCCGGATTCGGTCTGTATGGAGACTGAGGGCTCGGACTCCAAGGCGAGGCCGTCGCCGGCCTTGAGCGTTCCGCCCTGGACCTTGACTTCGCCGCGGGCTACCTGGAGCCAGCCGTTGCCGTGCTGGAAGATGTGAGTGACGGAGGCGCCGGGCGTGAGCTTCGCGGCGAGCAGGTCGGCGTCGGAGTGGAGCACGAAGGAGTTCTCGCGTCCGTCGGTGCTGGCGAGGAGGTGGAGTCTGTCGGGCTCTTCCTGGACGTTGAACTTCTTCTGTTCGTACTTAGGCGGAAGGCTCATGCGATTGGGCATGAGCCAGATCTGCAGCAGGTGGAGGGTGTCAGTGGGCGAGGGATTGACTTCGCTGTGGCGCACGCCGGTGCCGGCGGACATGTGCTGCAACTCACCTGGAACCAGGGTCTCGCTGGCGCCGGTCGAATCCTCATGCTTCACCGCGCCTTCGAGCACGTAGGTGAGGATCTCCATGTCGCGATGCGGGTGCTTGCCGAAGCCCATCGCGGGTGCGATGTAGTCTTCGTTGATGACGCGCAGGGCGCGGAAGTTCATATGCGCGGGATCGTAGTAGTCGGCGAAGCTGAAGCTGAAGTTGGACTCGAGCCAGCCGTGGCTGGCGTGGCCGCGTTCCGCGGCTGGACGTATAGCTACCATCTGCTGTTCCTCCGGCTTGATTCGATGAGCCCTGGGCGGAGAAGATTCAGGCCACCCGGGCGGGAAGGAGTTGCCGCGACGAGCGACTCTTCGGCGGTGCGCGCAGGCGCGCTCATAGCTCTTGCGTCCGCAGAGCCCTCCAGCCGATGTCGCGCCGGAACTGCATTCCTTGAAACGATATCCGAGACAACGTTGCGTAGGCGAGGGCGCGCGCTTGCTGCAGGTCCTCGGCGAGGGCGGCGACGGAGAGCACGCGTCCTCCCGCGGTTACAATCTCGCCGTTGCGCAGCGCCGTACCGGAGTGGAAGACGATATCGGAGCTGTTCTTTGTCTCTGCCGGCCGGAGCCCATGGATGGGGAGCCCGCTGGCGTAGGTGCCGGGATAGCCGGCGCTGGCGGCGACGACGGCTAGGCTGGCCTGGGGGCTGAGTAGAATATCGAGCGCGTGCGCGGTGCCGTCGATGGAGGCGTTGAAGAGGTCGAGGAGGTCGGACTCCAGGCGGAGCAGGATGGCCTGCGTCTCGGGATCGCCGAAGCGTGTGTTGAACTCGAGGACCATGGGGATGGTCTCGCCGAATTGCTTGGTCAACATGAGGCCGCAGAAGAGGATGCCGCGGAAGGGCGAGCCTTCCTCGGACATGCCGTCGACGACGGCCTGGGCGACGTTCTGGTTCAGCCAGGCGAGCAGTTCCGGGCTGACGAGGCCGTCGGTGGAGTAGGCTCCCATGCCTCCGGTGTTGGGGCCGGTGTCGCCTTCGCCGATGCGCTTGTGGTCCTGGGCGAGGGCGAGCGGTACGGCGGTTGTGCCGTCGCAGAGGGCGAAGAAGGAGATCTCTTCGCCTGCGAGGAACTGTTCGATGACGAGCTCTTCGACGGGTGCGCCGAGCAGCTCGCCTGAAAACATTGCTGCGGCGGCGGCCTCCGCATGGGCGTGAGTGGAGCAGATGACGACGCCCTTCCCGGCGGCCAGGCCGTCGGCCTTGACGACGATGGGGAGATCGAAGCCGCTCAGCTCGCGGCGGACGGAATCGATGGAGCGGCAGACGGCATAGGCTGCTGTGGGGATGTCGTGGCGGCGCATGAAGTCCTTGGCGAAGGCCTTGCTCGATTCGAGGCGCGCGGCGGCCTGGGAGGGTCCGAAGACGCGGTGGCCGAGAGGCTGGAGGGCGTCGACGATGCCGAGGGCGAGCGGGAGTTCGGGGCCGATGACGGTAAGGTCAGGACGCTCGGACTCGACGAGGTGGACCATGGCGGGGAGATCGGCGAGATCGACGGGGAGGCAGCGGGCGAGTTGCGCGATGCCAGCGTTGCCGGGGGCGCAGACGACCTCGGAGACACGTTCGGAGCGGCGGAGCGCCCAGACGATGGCGTGCTCGCGGCCTCCTGCTCCGATGACCAGGACCTTCATTCGATGCGCTCTCCCGAACGTGTGCGTGGCACACTGGATTCGAGGCTAGGGATCGCAGCCGGCGAAGTCAATTGGAGCGGAGTTTGGTGACGACGAAGATGGCCGAGGCGAGCGATTCGCTGAGGAGGATGGCTGCCGCAGAGCGGCCGATCTGGACGCGGTAGTCGCCGCGGAAGGGAAGCTGCTCGGTGAGGGCGATCTTGACGCCGGGATTCACGCCGAGAGTTGCGAGGTAGCGGAGCATTCTGGGGTCGTCGTCCGAGACGCTGGCGACCTGTGCCACCTGCCCCGCGCCGAGCTGGGTAAGCGCTTGCGACTCCTGCCCTGGGAGGGAGCCATCGAGCGCCGGGATGGCGTGGCCATGAGGATCGAACTCCGGGTTGCCGAGTTTGGCGGCGATGCGCTCTTCAAAGCGTTCGGAGATAAAGTGCTCCAGTCGCTCCGCCTCCTGATGCACCTCGTCCCAGGGGTAGCCGAGGATTTGGTGGAGGAAGGTTTCGATAAGCCTGTGGTGCCGGACGATCTCGAGCGCGCGCATTCGGCCGGAGCGGGACAGCCTAACGCCGTGGTGCTTTTCGTATTTCACCATCTGGGGCTCCTGCAGCGCGAGCTTCTGCAGCATGTTGGTGACGGAGGCGGAGGTGATATCGAGATGGTCCGCGAGCTCCTTGCTCTGCACCAGGCGCTCGGCGCGCCCGCTCAACTGGAAGATCGCTTTGAGGTAGTCGTCAACGGCCTCGCTGTGGGAGCGAATGGAAGCGCGCCGCGACTCGTCTGCACGAACGTTCATCTTCGACCGTTTTGCCATACTCGATTACTTGGATTAGTCTAGCATCGAGATCTATTTAGGCAGACCTAATTTGTCAACTAGTCAAGACATGGCATTTCCCAAGTTCCGGCGCAACGAGATGTGGACGTACTTCGGTCCCGCCTTCGTGGCGAGCGTGGCGTATATCGATCCGGGGAACTTCGCGACCAATATCGAGGGCGGGAGCAGGCTGGGGTATCGGCTGCTGTGGGTGCTGCTTTGGTCGAATGCTATGGCGATCCTGATCCAGTACCTGTCGGCGAAGCTGGGGATCGTGACCGGGTTAACGCTGCCGCAGAACTGCAGGAAGCACTTTTCGCGGCAGATGACGGTAGGGCTGTGGGCGATGGCGGAGGTGTCGGCGATCGCGACGGATCTCGCGGAGTTTCTGGGGGCTGCGCTGGGGCTGTATCTGCTGGTGGGGCCGGCGCTGATGGCGCATGGATGGACGAAGACGGGGACGCTGCTGGGGTCTGCGCTGGTGTCGGCGGCGGCGGTGATCCTGATTCTGGCGCTCGACCTGGCGGGGTACCAGTGGCTGGAGCGGGGAATCATGTTTTTCGTGGGGATCATCGGGCTATGCTATGGGTTCGAGGTGTTCCTGGTGCATCCGGACTGGCACCAGGTGATGGTGCGGACGCTGATCCCGACGCTGGCTACGGGGTCTGCGGAGAGCTTTCACCAGAGCATCTATCTTGCGGTGGGGATGCTGGGCGCGACGGTGATGCCGCACGTGGTGTATCTGCATTCGGCGCTGGTGCAGCCGCGGTTGAAGGAGATTACGAAGACGCCTGCGGTGCCGGGATTTTCACGGCGGCGAAAGTACCTGCGGTTCGAGTTGATCGATGTGTTCGTGGCGATGAACGGGGCGTGGCTGATCAACTCGGCGATGATTGTGATGGCCGCGGTTGCCTTTGTGCATACGGGCGCGCCGGTGACGGATGTGGAGCAGGCGTACAAGACGCTGGGGCCACTGCTGGGGCCGGCAGCGGCGACGGTGTTCGCGGTGGCTCTGCTGTGCTCGGGGCTATCGTCCTCGACGGTGGGTGTGATGGCGGGACAGGTGATTATCGAGGGCTTTCTGGACATCAAGTTCTCGATCTTTCTGCGGCGGATTATCACGATCATTCCGGCGATCGTGGTGATTGCGGTGGGGCTCGATCCTCTGCGGATTCTGCTGCTGTCGCAGGTGGTGTTGAGCTTCACGCTGCCGTTCGCGCTGATACCTTTGCTGATTCTGACCAGCCGGAGGAGCGTGATGGAGACGTTTTCGAGCGCGCTGCGGACGCGTGTGGCGGGGTGGACGGCGGCGGGGGTGATCCTGGCGCTGAATGCGGTTCTGCTGGGGCAGATTGCGTTTGGGGGTTGATTGGCGGGTTGGGTTAGTGGGAGTCGGCG
>CAXTPY010000116.1:0-6040 GCA_964246195.1 uncultured Acidobacteriaceae bacterium
CACGAGAACTTGCCATCCGCCGCTCGCTCCACATTCTTCGCATGACAGTGCCCGATCCGGCTCTTCGGCAACAGATCGTACCCATCCGGAAACGGCTTCGCCTCTCCCGCCGCCCCTGCATTCCCCGGGTCCCAATTCAGCATGAAGTTCTTGTTCCGAATCGCCGCAAGCGTCCGTGCCGACTCTGGTCCCGTCGCCGTATTGCACGACATCTCGTTCTCCAGCAGCAGAATCATGCCACTCTTCTCGCAGGTATCCGCCGCCTCCCGCAGCTTCTTGTCCATCGCCGCCCGATAAGGTTTAGCGTCCTCCAGCCGCCAGAAATCAAAACATCGAATCCGGTCCGTCCTATACGCCTTGGCCAACGCTATACAACGCTCGAGCACCTGGTCCTGCTGCTTGAAGTCCGTAGCCGCATGGAACTGGTCGCGATGCTCCGCCGCCTTTGACAACGGAGCCCCCGGCCAATCCACCTTGAACAGCGGGCTCGCGAGGTCAGTCACCCGCAGCTTATACTTTTCGAGAATTCTCCGGCTCTCGGTAACCTCCTTGTCGCTAAGGTCCACCAGGTTCTTGCCCCACATGCCGCGCAGTTCGATCCACTGTAGACCGAACTCCTGCGAAGCCACTTGGCAGCTGTGCTCGAAGTCCTGAGAGATCTCGTCATTGATTACAGCCAGCCGAAACGGAAACGCCTCGCGCCCAGAATTCGCCTCGTCCGCTCCAGTAACCGTGGTTTCTCCAACAAACTCCCGAACTCCACAAGTCGCCGCCAGCGTTGCCGCTGACCCGGCATGGCACAAGAACCTTCTTCGAGACCAAGTCATACCCTGATACTCCCCCATACCTAGAAGCTGAGTGTAGCCGAGAGCTGCAGAGCACGCCCGCTGGTAGTATTCGGTTGACTCGTCACAGTACCAAAATTAGCGTCGGTAAGATTAGTATCCGGATTATTGAAAATAGGATGATTCATTACGTTGAAGGCATCCAACCGGAACTGCAGCGCAAGCTGTTCATAAACCGGAAAGTTCCGCATAGCGGAAGCATCGAAGCTGACGCTGCCGGGACCCGAGTAGACATTCTTCCCCATGTTTCCCAGCACCGCCCCGGCCGGCTGTGTAAACGAACTCTTGTCGAACCAAAGATTCTGCGTGCCGATACCCTTCAGCTTCCGGAAAGGTCCCACCTGATTCGGAACCTGCGTTGAACTCGGGGCATTCAGCTGGCTGTTGCTAGCGGTAAAGAGAAGTGGGGTTCCAGTCTGAAGGAACACCAAGCCCCCCACCTGCCACCCACCCGCCACCGTCGCCGCTAACCCGTGATTCAGGAAATATTTGTTCTTACCCAGCGGCAGCTCATAAAGAAAGCTGTTCGAAGAAGTTACTAACCGATTGAAATTTAGAGGAGAGTAGTCGCGGTGCGGATCCAGATAGAAATTGAAGGTCGCCAGTCCCCCGCCACTCGAAACGTATCCCATCGCTTTTTGCCAAGTAAATGCTGAACTTACCTCAAACCCATTCGCATAGCGGTGGGTTAAGCGAGACTGAAGGGAGTTGTAATTTGAGGTCGTGCCCTTCGGCAACAGTTCGATCGTCGCAGTCGTACCGTAGAGATTGTAGAAAGGCTGCCCCTTCGCACCTGCGCCAGCGACAAACCCGGCGTTCATATTGTAATTCCCAGGTATATGGCGTCCTTCATTGCCTACATACGCAAGATCGAAGACCCACGAACTTCCGAACTGCTGTTCCACGGTCAGGTTATAGGACATCACCAAAGGATCTTTATACTGCGGATTCACCGTGACATAGTTTTGGTTCTTCGTCGCCGGCAAAATGCCATTGGAAGGAATTTGCGGGACGATAGCCGCGGGAAATCCTTGCGACAACGTAGCGGGCGCGCCACTAGGAAGCAGCGCCGGAGTATAGCTGCTCAAAGAGTTGAAGGCATTGTTCTGTCTCACTGGCGGGTTATATGCGTAATTATTGTCTTGGAAAGGAGTATTGCTAATCCCAAATCCAGCACGCACGACCGTGACTGGGCTTGCGCGATACGCCATCCCTATCCGAGGCTGAAAATCCTTCCAATTGTTCTGAATTCCTAAGTTGCTCGGAATCGCTCCATATCCCGCCACCTGCAGCGTATTCGTAGCAGGATCATACTGCGAAAATCCTCCCTTGGCTCTCGGCGTGGCGGGCGGATAATACTCCCATCGCACGCCGTAAGTTACTGTCAACTTCTGCGTCGCCAGCCATGTGTCCTGCGCAAATGCGAAGTAGAGCGTCTGCCGCCAGGACGCCGAATTCACATTTACATCGCGCCCTACCTGGTTAGGCAGATCCAGCAGAAAGCTTGCGAAGTCGTTGGCAAAGCTCGTCTTGTTCCCGGTCTTATTCAAGCCCGTCTGTCCGTCGAGGTAATTGAAGATGCCGCGCGGGCTAAACGTCTGGCCTTGCGTCAAATCGTCCCGCACACGACGCACCTCGCCACCGAACTTGAAGGAGTGATTCCCCGCGATCTTCGTCCAGTTATTCACAAAATCAATATTCGATTCGGCTCGAATCCAAGGAATACTTGCGCTATAGCCTATCAGCGGAGTTCCGGCTGGACTTGTGAACCCAGCGATATAGACCCCCACCAGACCACTCGTAAACGGATTGAGATTGACCCCCGGAACCCCAATATCGGTCGATGCGGTAGAGCCATAATCAGCCTGCTGAGCCGTGTTGCGGTAATGATCGATGCCGCCGCGCACCTCGGTAAAGAGACTGGAATTGAAGATATGCGTGTATTCAAGCGCGGTGTTCCACACCGTGTTCAGACCGTTGCCTTCAAAGCCGCCCGCCACGGGACCGCCAGCCAGGCCGAAGATCGGTGCCTGCAAGGTATTCGTGCGTTGCCAGCTATAACGCCCCGCCAGATGATCTGTCTTCTTTATCTGCTGATCGATCTTTACATCGAAGCTGGTCGTGTCGACATTGAATGCCGTGTTCGCCTGGTAGTTGTTTATAAATCCGGCTCCAGGTACGTTGGGCAGCGGAAGCAGCGCGATCAACTTTTGTGCAGTCGGACTGATCCGGCCCGCCGGAATCACGTTGGCTACCCCGCCAGTGACAAACGGCTGCCTCCCTGTTCCATCGGCGTTGCCAGTAGCCGGATCATAGATCGTGGTGGGTCCTCCGCTTAGGTCGCCTGCGCGAAAGGCGGCAGTCGGCACGGTTTCAAGATTGAACTGGCTCGTATGGTTGCTATAACGCAGGAAATCGCCGAAGAAGAAGGTGCGGTCTTTGATAATCGGACCGCCTATCGTAGCGCCGTAATAGTTATTGACCGACCTCGGAAACTTACCGGTATTGTTGAAATAACTGCGTGCCGCCAGTGCGCTCACCTGGTTGAATTCATACGCCGATCCATGAAAGCTGTTGGTGCCGGATTTTAGAATCACATTGGTGACCGCCCCAGCAGACCTGCCGAACTCGGGTGCGTAGTTACTGGTCTCGACATCCACCGTCTTGATCGCGGCAGCCGGAGGAACATAAACCTGGAGCAGACCGGTACGTTCGTTGTCGTCGATGCCCTCGAACTGCAAATTATTCGATAGCTCCGACTGGCCGTTCACCTGAAACGATTGTGAGTTTTGGGCGTCGAAGAAAGCAGAGTGATCGTACACGGGTCGGCTCACACCAGGGACAAGAGACTCGAGAGCCTGGAAGTTTCGCTGTGAACCCACCGGTAGGTCCTGTATCTGCTTGGAATCTATCTGCGCAGCCACATCCGCGCGGTCTGTCTGAAGCAGAGCCGAGTCCTCCGTCACTGTGATCGTCTCCGAAGAAGATCCCAGTTCAAGACCCATGTCGACACGCGTCGTGGTATTCACGGCAACATCTACCGCGCTCCGCTCTGTCTTCTTGAACCCCGTCGCCGCTACCGTAACCGTATAGGTACCGGGCTGCAGAAAAGTGAACTCGTAGTTTCCGCTTTCGTTGGTACTGCCGGCCGTAGTCGTCCCGGTGCCCTGGTTCGTCAGCACAACCGGAGCATTGGGCACTGCCGCCCCCGTCTTGTCTGTGACCGTGCCTACTAAAGTAGCTGTAACAGCTTGGCCGAAACAAATGGTGACGTTAGTACAAGCCACTATCAGAACTAGAAACACTGCTACGCACACTCTACTAAGCTTCAAGGTCGATCTCCATGTCCATAGAACGCGCCCGCCATGCAGCAAACGGGGCAGTTCCAAACGAAACTCTGGTCCTCTTCGAAACACTTGACAATGTAATCCGATGACCGGACGAACGCAAGACTCCCGGCGCCCAATCTCCCTCTCATCCATCTCCCTTCCAGCAGCTACCGCACAGGAGAAAGAAATACTGTTAGGATCATGCAGCGCGGATCAGAGTCGGCCTGCAACCCTTCTCCTCCGGCTATATCATCGCAAGGAGGAGACGTGATCTCTCGACGTGAATTTCTCGATACATTCGCCGTGGGAGCGGCCGGTCTCGCAGTCAGTTCGACAGCCAGGAGCTACGGCCAGATTCTCGGGGCCAATGACCGGGTGAACTTCGCCGTCATCGGGCTCAACAGCCGCGCTTATGCGCACCTCTCCGCGCTCAAAGCGAACGGCAACGACATCCGCCTCACCCATGTCTGCGACGTAGACACCAACATCATGGAACGCTTCGCTGCCGCCGTGCAGAAGCAACTGAACTACAGCGCGGCCACCGAGCAGGACTTCCGCAAACTCCTCGCCTCGAAGGATGTCGACGCCATCACCATTGCCACCCCCGACCACTGGCACACCCCCCTCGCCATAGCCGGCCTCGAGGCCGGCAAACACGTCTACGTCGAGAAGCCCTGCAGCCACAATCCCGGCGAGGGCGCGCTGCTTCTCGAAGCCGTTCGCAAATACAACAAGCAGGTGCAGATGGGCACCCAGCAGCGCTCCTCACCCCACACCATCAAGATCGTGCAGCAGATTCACGATGGACTCATAGGACGCGCTTACTTTGCCAACGCCTGGTACAGCAACACACGCAAGTCCATCGGCGTAGGCAAAGTCGCACCCGTGCCCGCAGCCCTCGATTGGGACCTCTGGCAGGGTCCCGCTCCCCGCCAGCCCTACAAGGACAACGTGCAGCCCTACAACTGGCACTGGTTCAAGATCTGGGGGACTGGCGAAACACTCAATAACGGCACCCACGAGATCGACGTCTGCCGCTGGGCCCTCGGAGTCGACTACCCGAACACCGTTGCCGCCAATGGAGGCCGCTACCAGTTCAAGGATGACTGGCAGTTCTACGACACCCTCATCACCGATTTCAACTACAACGACAAGATGATCTCCTGGGATGGCAAATGCTGCAATGGCATGAAGCTCTACGGACGCGACCGCGGCTCTACCATCATGGGCACCACAGGCTCCGTTCTGATCGACCGCGGAGGCTATGAGGTCTACGATCTCGGCGGTCATAAAACCGATGAGTTCCGCGTCGGCAACAAAGAAACATCTTCCGCCGACCTCGTCGGAGCGGACTCCATGACCGACCTCCACTTCGCGAACTTCATCGCCGCCATCCGCACCGGCCAGAGACTCAACGCTCCCATCTCCATCGGCAACGTCGCCGTCACCATGCTCCAACTCTCGAACATCGCTTGGGAGGTCAATCGCCAGCTCAACCTGAATCCCAGCAACGGACAGATTCTCAAAGACCCCGAAGCGATGAAATCCTGGAACCGCGAATATGAGAAAGGCTGGGCCCCTCACCTCTAAGCAATCTCTGGCCACCCGTGTACAGCAATGAGCAAACTGTCATCCTGCGCGTAGCGCTGCCACTGCGGAGGACCATTGGTTGCTCCTCACGGACAACCTCGGGTCCGAAAGCCTACCGCCAGCCGGAAGCCTTGCCCGCCAACTCCATCACCATTCCCGCAATCACCTCCACCGCATCCGCATGCGCGAGGCCACGCGCCGCCTCCCCCATTCTCAAGCGCCGCTCGCCATCCTCCAGCAGCCCAGCCAGCACACCCGTCAGACGCTCCTCCGTCA
>CAXTPY010000117.1:0-5994 GCA_964246195.1 uncultured Acidobacteriaceae bacterium
CATTCATGATCTCCATGCTGAACGGCTAAAGGCGCACCTGTCAAATGCCGCGTGGAGGGGTACGCACGGTTGCTGCTAGAATAGGCAGACGCGCCCGTAGCTCAGCTGGATAGAGCGGCAGCCTCCGAAGCTGTAGGTCAGAAGTTCGAATCTTCTCGGGCGCACCATCCCCGCCGAACGCTCCCCAGCCGTGAATCTTCCCTCGAGCAGCCGCCTCTGATAGGTTGGTTTGTCTTTCGAAAGGAGCAATATGCGTGTGCTGGCGTTTGCAGCGGGAATTCTGTGCTGTCTCGGCGTTGTTCTCGATGCCTTTCAGACCATCATCCTACCCCGTCGCCCCGCGGGCCGGCTGCGCATCACCCGCCTCTTCTTCCTGCTGACCTGGTCGCCCTGGAGATGGCTCTCTGAACGCCTGGACATTCGCCGGCGCGAGCAGATGTACAGCATCTACGGCCCGCTCTCCTTGCTACTTCTGCTAGTCGTCTGGGCGGTCTTTCTCGTAGTCGGCTTTGGCTGCCTCTTCTTCGCTCTCGGCTCTCCCTTTGCCGATGCCATGCTAGGTGCCTCGCCCTCCCTGCTCCAGCGCTTCGCCACCGACCTCTACGTAAGCGGCACTACCCTCTTCACCCTCGGCCTTGGGGATGTCCTTCCCCATGCTCTCCCGGCCCGCGCGCTGATCATCTTCGAGTCCGGCACCGGGCTCGGCTTCGTCGCCCTGGTCATCGGCTACCTCCCAGTTCTCTACCAGGCCTTCTCCCGCCGCGAGGTCAGCGTAGCCCTACTAGACGCCCGCGCCGGCTCGCCTCCCACGGCTACCGAACTCCTGCTCCGCCACGGCTTCGATGGCGGACAGAAGGCTCTCACGGCTCTGCTTGCCGAGTGGGAGCGCTGGTCGGCCGAGATCCTTGAATCCCATATCTCCTATCCTCTGCTCTGCTACTACCGCTCTCAACACGATAACCAGAGCTGGCTGTCCGCACTCGTCGCGATCCTCGATACGTGCGCGTTGCTGATCGCGATCGTCGAGGGCACACCAGCACGTCAGGCGCAACTTACCTTCGCCATGGCACGCCATGCCCTGATCGATCTGGGCCATGTCTTCAGGATCGAAGAGAGGGAGCGCGCGCAAGCCTCCGGCGGGGGCACGGATCGACTTACCCCGGCCGAGTTCCGCCGCCTGTGCTCCGCTCTCGGAGACGTAAGCCTTCGGCTCTGCGACGATTCCGCGTCGGGTGAGCGCCTTCGCCGTATACGGACCCTCTACGAGCCGCACGCCCTAGCGCTCTCCGACTACCTCCGCATGCCGCTGCCGCGCTGGATTCCCGATACCCGCTCACGCGACCAGTGGACCATCATCGCTCAGGTGCGGAACGAGGCGGAGGCCGTGCTCGGCGCCCATATCAGCGACCGAGCCACCGTCCACCACCTTTACGCTGAAGAGCACCAGCACTGAGGAACGGGACCTTGGGTTAAGAGCAGCGGGGGCGATGGTCCTTACGCTTCTCGGGCACCTTGATACCTACAGACCGCCGCCCGCGCCTGCACCTGGAACGTTCGCGGCAGCAGGATTGAGCTTCTGCGCCGCGATCTCTCCCGCAGCTCCCTTTGCATCCTTATCCTTCAATTGCGCATAGATCTTCTTCGCAACCTCCGGCTTCCCTTCACCCTCGTACAGTTCAGCCAACTGCAACTGCGCGAGGCCAGAAGGTACCGTCGTCGCCGGCTTGGCGGTCAGCTGGTTGTACAACTCGATAGCCTGCGAGTCGCGCCCCGTCTGCCGGTACAGCTGTGCCAGAGAGAACTTCGCCAGCGCTGCGAGGTCATGATCCCAACCCTCCGCTACCTGCTTCAACGTGCTCTCCGCGGAACCGTTCTGGCCCGACTCCATATACGTGAGACCGCCAAAATACTTAGCGTTCTTCCCATCCGGCATCGCGCCGTACTTGTCTGCCGCAGCCATAAAGAGTCCATTGGCCGCCCGCGCACGCTCCACGGCCGAGGGGTACGTCTTCACCCCCGAAGGCACAGGCTGCCCCGGATTCGCCAGCGGCGTCTGGTACGCCTGCATCGCCGCGCCAAAGGCTACCGAGGCCTCCTCCGCCCGATGGTTGTAGATCATCGCCCCCCCCACGATCACCACGATCGTAGCCAGCAGAATCGCAACCGCCACGATCACCGAACGGCGATTCTCGCTCGCCCACTCCAACCCGTTATTGGTCGTATCGACAAAACGGTCCTGCTTCAAAGCTGCTTTGGTCTGCTGGTCCACTTTGGTTCGTTTCCTTTGGTCTGCGCGAGGCGCACACAATACCGAACCTTCATTTTACCAGCAGCACCCGCGGGCGTTACCGAAGGACGCCACAACCTACTCCATATCCCGCCAGTTCTGCCCCATCCCGACCTCGGCGACGATCGGCACGGTAAACTCCGCCACGTTCTCCATCTCGTGTTTCACCAATTCCTGCATCTCGCGCGACTCTTCCGGCACCACGTCGAACAGCAGCTCATCATGCACCTGTAGTGTCATGCGCGATCGCAGCCTGCGCCGCGTGATCTCCGCATCGAGACGGATCATCGCCAGCTTGATCAGGTCCGCCGCCGTGCCCTGCAGAGGCGTATTCACAGCGGTGCGCTCCGCAAAGCCGCGCATATTTGGGTTTCTAGACTGAATATCCGGAATTGGCCGAAGCCTTCCGAAGTGCGTTCGCACCGCCCCTTCGCGTCGCACCGTCTCGAGCGTTCCTTCAATAAACCGCTGCACCCCAGCATAGCGTTCAAAGTACCGGTCGATATACTCCCGCGCTGTCCTCTGATCGATTCCCAGCTGCGCCGCTAGCCCGAACGGCGAGATGCCGTACACGATCCCGAAGTTCACCGCCTTGGCCCGGTTGCGCGTCTCCTTGTCCATCGCCGCGGTTTCCACTCCGAACACCTCGCTCGCCGTCAGTGTATGGATATCCTTCCCCGTCCTGTACGCATCGAGCAGCAACTCGTCCTGGGCAAAATGGGCCATCAGCCGCAACTCGATCTGCGAGTAGTCCGCCGACATCAGCACGTTCCCGGGAGCCGCGAGAAACGCCGCCCGGATCTCCCGCCCTAGCGCCGTCCTCACCGGGATATTCTGCAGATTCGGATTCGTGCTCGACAGCCTACCCGTAGCCGTCCCCACCTGGTTGAAGGTCGTATGCACCCTTCCCTCCGCATCGGCCAACTGCGGCAATTGGTCCAGATAGTTGCTCTTCAACTTCGCCAGCTGCCTGTACTCCAGCACCTGCGCCGGCACCGGATGCAGCGCTGCCAGATCCTCGAGCACATCCTGTGCCGTCGAGATCACCTTCCCCTTGCCATACTTCACCGGCTTCGCCAGGTTCATCTTGTTGAACAACACATCCCCGAGCTGTTTCGGCGAATTGATATTGAACCTGTGCCCCGAACCCGCGTAAATCGTCTCGGCCAGTGTGTCCATATCCACGGCGAGCCGGTCGGACATCGCACTCAGAACCGCCGGATCCACCCGCACCCCCGCCTCCTCCATCCGCAGCAGCACCCCCACCAAAGGCAGGTCGATAGTCCTGTAGACCTCCTCCACCCTGCCTGCGGCAACCTGCTCCCCCAGCACCGGAGCCAGCCACTCGATCGCGCTCCCCCCCTCCGCCACCACCCTCTCCGGAGCGTGCCGCAGCGCCATCGACGACGACCGCGCCGCCACATCTGCCAGCGTGTGCGACCCATGCGTCGGGTTTACGAGGTAGCTATAGAGCATCACATCCTCGACCGCGCCGCCTAGCACCACACCCTGCCGCGCGAGCGCCCGAGTCACCGCCTTCAGATCATGCACCAGCTTCGGCAGCGCCGCATCCTCGAGCGCCTCGCGCACGCCGGCCGCAGAAAGCTCCACCACTAGCGCCGTAGCCGCATTGACCGCCAGACCGAGCCTGCACCCCGGCTCCCCCAACGAAACTGCAGCCGCAGCCTTCTCCGGCCCCGGCCCAAACAGATCCATCGTCGTCGCCGCCCCGGGCTCCGTTTCCACCTGCTCTGCCTCCTCCACAGGCGTCAGCTCCATCGCGGCCTCCTCCGCGAGCGCCCGAGCATCCGCCGCAATCGCCACCGCCAGTCCCCGAGGCGCCCCTGTAGTCGCATCTACAGCCCTAGCCTCCCGCAGCAGCTCCGCAATCTGATCCTCGGAAGGTGACAAACTGTAAATTGCCGCCACACTCTCAGCCGCGGGAGCCAACTCCTTCAGCAGCGTCGTAAACTCCAGCTCTCCAAACAGCTCCCGGCAGGCCGCATTGTCCGGAGCCTGCGTCCGCATATCCTCGAGCGAGAACTCGATAGGCACCGAAGTATGAATCGTCACCAGCTCCTTCGACAGCAGAATATTGCCGCGGTTATTCTGTAACGATTCCCGATACGTTTTCTTCTTCACCTCCTCCGCCCGGTCGAGCGCACTCTCCACCGTACCGAATTGTTGAATCAATTCCACCGAGCCCTTGTCCCCAATCCCAGGAGCCCCAGGTATGTTGTCGATCGCATCCCCGCGCAGCGCCATCACGTCGATCACACGCTCCGGCCTCACCCCCAGCACCGCCTCTACCCCCGCCGCATCGAGAATCTGGTTGTCCTTCGCCGGATTCAGCAGATGAACCCGCTCATTCACCAGCTGCATCATGTCCTTGTCCGACGACACCACATACACCTTGTGCCCCAACGCCGAAAGCTGGCACGACAACGTCCCGATCACGTCATCCGCCTCGAACCCCTCATAGCTCAAGATGGGAATCCGGAACGCATCGAGCGCGCGCCGGATATACGGCTGCTGCTGGATCAGATCTGGAGGCGTCTCTGCCCGGTTCGCCTTGTACCCCGCATAGTCCACCTCTTCGAACTGCTGCGTCTTCAGGTTGAACCTCCGGACCCCCTTCATCTCCTTCGCCCGCGCATCGCGAAACACCGGCCCCGCCAGGTCGTACACCGCCGCCAGATACTCCGGCGCAAAGTCCTTCCTCAGCTTGTTGATCATGTTCACGAACACATACGTAGCCGCCGTCGGAATCCCCGTCCGCGTCGACATAGGCCGCTGCCGCTGCATGGCGTGATACGCGCGAAAGATGAACGCCATCGCATCCAGCAGGTAGATCGTAGGTTTCGTCTCGGTCGTCTGCTTCGTCTCGCTCACAGCATTCTCATCCTTCCCAGCCCTTCGATGCTACCGCGTCCCACCGTTGCACGGCATCTATACCACCCGCCAAACACCAGCCGATCGGCGTCGTCTCCCACCAAGCATCACCAGCAAACCTTTGTTCATCTCGATTGAGCGAAGCCGAGGGAAGAAACCCCGCATTCGCCTGGGCTCCTCCTCACAGCAGCAGCATGCAGTCCCCATAGGAAAAGAACCTGTACCGCTCCCGCACCGCATGCGCATACGCCGCCAGCACACGCTCCCGCCCCGCCAGCGCGCTCACCAGCATCAGCAGCGTCGACTGCGGCAGATGAAAGTTCGTCAACAACCCGCCCACCACGCGAAACCGATACCCCGGCGAAAGAAAGATCCGCGTACTCCCCGAGTGCGCCTCCATCTCCGTCCGCCCCGCCGCCTCGTCATCGAGCGCGCAATGTTCCAGCGTCCGCGTCGTCGTCGTTCCCGCCGCGATCACCCGCCTCCCCTCGCGCCGCGCCCGGTTGATCGCCTCCGCTGTCGCCGCCGGAAGCGTGTACCGCTCCTCGTGCAGCCGTATCTCCTCCACACGCTCCGCCCGTACCGGTTGAAACGTCCCCAAGCCCACATTGAGCGTCAGCCGCACCACCTCCACCCTCCGCTCCCGAAGTGCCTCCAGCACCTCCGGAGTAAAGTGCAGCCCCGCCGTAGGCGCCGCCACCGAACCCGCGTCGGCCCCCACACCCATCCCCGCCGCCCGCGCATACACCGTCTGATAGCGCGCCCTGTCTTCCACCGTATCCTCCGCCTCCCGCACCCGCTGTATGTAAGGAGGC
>CAXTPY010000118.1:0-5985 GCA_964246195.1 uncultured Acidobacteriaceae bacterium
GGCGGCGGAGGGAAGAGGAAGCGGAAGAAGGCGCTTCCGCGGACGCTGGTGTTCGACGAGATCGATATCGGGATCGGGGGCCGGGCGGCGGAGGCGGTGGGGCGGAAGCTGAAGACGTTGTCGGAGGGCCAGCAGGTGCTTTGCATTACGCATCTGCCGCAGATCGCGGCGTTCGGGGACCATCATCTGCTAATCGAGAAGAGCGAGGCGAAGGGGAGGACCAGCACTGCGGTGCGGCAGATGGACGAGGTGGAGCGGACGGAGGAGATCGCGCGGATGCTGAGCGGGGCGAAGGTGACGGAGACGAGCCTCAGGCACGCGCGTCAGTTGATGGAGAACAGCCGGTGAAGAGGTGTGGCGTCGCGGGATGGCGGTCTCGGCGCCCTATGCGCTTTCAGGCGATGCGCCGGCACATCCCCTGATCGGCTGCTGCGCATCCCACAGAGTGCAAGAGGAACTGAACTGGAGGGATTAGAACATGTCGAACGAAGTCGAGAAGTGCGCCCACAAGATTTGCCAATGTCAGGCCCGTAAGGGGGACAAGTATTGTTCGCAGTTTTGCGCGGACTCCAAGGGTGTGACCACGCTGCAGTGCGACTGCGGACACCCGTCCTGTACGGCGGCAAAGATCTAAGAAGACGACAAGTCTCCGCTGGCTGGCCGGCGCTGCTTTGGGGCCGCGCAGGCCGATCAGGTGGACGGTCGGGGGGGTGGCGGATTGCACCGTGGTTGGTTCAGAGTTGCACCCTCCTTCGCAGCAAACACGGTATACTTAATCTCGTGACGACCTCCCTACTCGATGCTGCGGTTGGAACGCCAGCCGATCCGGCCAGAATCAAGAAAGTTCTTCTCCTCAAGCCGCGTGGGTTCTGCGCCGGGGTGGTGCGTGCCATCGACATTGTGCAGATTGCGCTCGACACATTCGGCGCGCCGATCTATGTCCGCAAAGAGATTGTGCATAACAGCTACGTAGTGGATGACTTGGCGAAGAAGGGCGCGATCTTCGTCAATGAGCTGGACGAGGTTCCCGAGGGAGCGCGCGTAATCTATTCCGCGCACGGCGTGTCGCCGGCGGTGCGGCAGAGGGCGAAGGAGCGGGGGCTTAAAGTGATCGACGCAACCTGCCCGCTGGTGACGAAGGTGCATGTGGAGGCTATCAAATTCGCCAAGCAGGGCTACTCTCTAGTGCTGGTCGGGCATCGCGATCACGAGGAGGTGGAGGGCACTCAGGGTGAGGCACCGGAGGTGACGCAGGTGGTGTCGACGCTCGAAGAGGTAGAGGCTCTGGTGGTGCCGGACCCGAAGAAAGTGGCGTATTTGACGCAGACGACGCTCTCGCTGGACGAAGCCCGTTACATGATCGAGGCGCTGAAGGTGAAGTTCCCGAATATCGTAGGGCCGCACGCGCAGGACATCTGCTACGCGACGGAGAACCGGCAGACCGCGGTAAAAAACGTGGCGCATGGAGCGGACTTGGTGCTGGTGGTGGGTTCGCGGAACAGCTCGAACTCGAACCGTCTTGTGGAGGTCTCGAAGAACCTGGATACGAACTCCTACCTGATCGACCGGGCGGAGGCGATCGAGCCGGAGTGGCTGGATGGGGTGGATACGGTGGCGGTTACGGCCGGTGCCTCGGCTCCGGAGGTGCTTGTGCGGGATGTGGTGGAGTACCTGCAGACGCGGGGATATGGCTCGGTGGACGAGGTCGAGGTGATGCCGGAGAATGTGCGATTCGGGTTGCCGCCGGAGATCGTCCAGGCGATCGCTTCGGCACCTTCACAAAGGTGATGCGTCCTACTTTTAGAGAGGTGTCTTCGGAATTAGGAACCCATTCGCCCATGAATACAACTTCTACCAATTCGCAGCCATCGGCTCAGCCCCGCTTCGGGCGGATGGATCTCGGCATCGGCCGTGTGATTGAGGGTATCGTCAAGGCGCGCGACTTCCTGCTGGGACAGCAGCATGAAGACGGGTACTGGTCCGGGGAGCTTGAGGCCGACTCGATGCTGGAGGCGGATTACATCTTCCTGCACCAGCTCTTCGGCACCGGCGATCCGAAGCGGATGGAAGGCGCGGTGCGCGAGATCCTGCGCTACCAGAATGCGGATGGCGGGTGGAGCATCTTCCCCAATGGGCCATCGAATATCTCGCTTGCGGTGAAGTGCTACTTTGCGCTGAAGCTGATGGGCTGGAGCGCGGAGAACCCGGTGCTCGAACGCGCGCGGGCGTGGATTCTCGCGAACGGCGGCGTGACCGAGTGCAATACCTTTACCAAGATCTACCTGTGTTTCATGGGGCAGTACGACTACGATGCGGTCCCGGCGGTGCCCCCTGAGATCGTATTGTTTCCGAACTGGTTTTACTTCAATATCTACGAGATCTCGTCGTGGTCGCGAGCCATCGTGGTGCCGCTGTCGATCGCCTACGCGAAAAAGCCATTCAAGAAGATCCCGGCGGAGCAGGGGATCGATGAGTTGTTTGTAGGTGGGCGGCAGAACGCGAATCTGCACCTGCGGTGGGACAAGAAGCATTTGTTAGGATGGCGGAACCTGTTCCTGATGTGCGACCGGATCGTGCATTGGCTGGAGCGTGTCCATATACGGCCGACGCGCAAGGTTGCGCTGCGCCGGGCGGAGAAGTGGATGCTGGAGCGGCTGGAGATGTCGGATGGTCTGGGGGCGATCTATCCGGCGATGATGAACTCGATCATAGCGCTGCGTTGTCTGGGCTACTCGGCGGACGACCCGCAGGTGATCCGGGCCATGGACGAGTTCGAGAAGCTGGGGATTGAGGAGCCGGAGAAGCACGGTGTGATTGGGCCGACCTTCCGAATGCAGCCTGCCATGTCTCCGGTATGGGATACGGCGTATGCAATGTTCGCCTTGGGGGAGGCGGGTGTGCCGAAGGACGATCCACGGTTGCTGCGCGGGGCAGACTGGCTGTTGAGCAAAGAGGTGCGGCAGAAAGGTGATTGGGCAGTGAAGGTGCCGAATACTCCGCCAGGCGGCTGGTACTTCGAGTACAACAATGAGTTCTACCCCGATGTTGATGATTCCGGGCAGGTTCTGCTGGCGTTGAACTGTGTGAACAATCCTCGGGAGAGATACCAGCACGAGGTGTCGCAGAGGGCGATCGAGTGGATCTTCGCGATGCAATGCAAGAACGGAGGCTGGGCAAGCTTCGACCGGGACAACACCAAGATGATCTTCCAGTACATTCCCTTCGCCGACCATAACGCGATGCTCGACCCGCCGACAGTGGATATTACGGGGCGGATCCTGGAGATGCTGGCCGGGTACGGCTACACGCGCCGAGACAAGAGGGTGGAGAGGGCGGTCCAGTTCATCCTGCGCGAGCAGTGCCCTGACGGAAGCTGGTTCGGGCGCTGGGGCGTGAACTATATCTACGGTACGTTCCTGGTGCTGCGCGGGCTGGAGGCGATGGGGGTCTGGAACCATGAGCCTGCCGTGCAGCAGGCGGCGGAGTGGATTCGCATGGTACAGAACTCCGACGGGGGCTGGGGCGAGACCTGCGGGAGCTATGACGACCGCACGACGGCGGGGATCGGGCCGAGCACGGCTTCGCAGACGGCGTGGGCTCTACTGGGACTGCTGGCCGCGGGGGATACGCGGAGCGACTCGGTGGCGAAGGGCGTGCGCTGGCTGGTGGAGCGGCAGCAGGAAGATGGCAGTTGGCAGGAACTCGCGGAAGGACGCGACGGCGAGTCGGTGTATACGGGAACAGGTTTTCCGCGTGTGTTCTACCTGGGATACCACATGTACAAGGATTACTTTCCGCTGCTGGCCTTGACCACGTATCGCAAGGCGATGGAGCGGGAAGAGGCTGCGTAGAGAACGGTCGCGCATGTAGCGGGCCGGTAAATGCTGACCGCTTGGAGCGGCCTGGAGGATGGATCGATGGCAGTGCCGATTTCACAGATGTGGACTGTAGCGAGCTACGTGATTCAGCAGAAGCTGAAGGGACGTAAACGGTATCCTCTGGTGCTGATGCTGGAGCCTCTGTTCCGGTGCAACCTGGCCTGCGCGGGCTGCGGAAAGATCCAGTATCCGGCGCATATTCTGAAGACTGAGCTGACTCCGGAGGAGTGCTTCCGGGCGGTGGAGGAGTGCGGCACGCCGATGGTGTCGATACCGGGCGGGGAGCCTCTGCTGCACCCGCGGATGCCGGAGATCGTGGCTGGCCTGGTGGCACGGAAGAAGTACGTTTACATGTGTACGAACGCGCTTCTATTGAAGGAGAAGCTGCACCTCTTTACGCCGAGCAAGTATCTTTCGTTCTCGGTGCATGTGGATGGGCAGCGTGAGCACCACGACTTCGGGGTGTGCCGCGAGGGTGGATACGACATCGCGATGGAGGGTGTGCGAGCCGCGGTCGAGCGTGGCTTTCGGGTGACGACGAATACGACCTTGTTCGATGGCGCGGACCCGAACTCGGTGCGCGCGCACTTCGACGAGATGATGTCGGCGGGGGTGGAGAGCATGATGGTCTCCCCGGGGTATACGTACGACAAGGCTCCCGACCAAAATCATTTTCTGGGCAAGGCGAAGTCGCGCAAGATGTTTCGCGCAATTCTTTCGAACCGGAAGAAGACGTGGAGGTTCAACTCGCATCCTCTGTTTCTCGAGTACCTGATGGGACATCAGCAGTTCGAATGCACGCCTTGGGGGATGCCGACGTACAACGTCTTCGGCTGGCAAAAGCCTTGCTACCTGCTGCAGGACGGGTATGCGGACAGCTTCCAGGAGCTGCTAGAGGCGACGGCCTGGGAGACCTACGGCGCGAAGAGCGGGAATCCGCGCTGCGCGAACTGCATGGTGCACTCAGGCCATGAGGCTTCGGCGGTGAACTATAACTTCGGTTCGCTGAAGGGATTCATCCAGACGGCCAAAGGGTACATGTCGGCGCTCTATCCCGATCAAGGAGCGGAGAAGATTTTGAATGAATGGCGCACGGAGCATGGGAGTCCCCTGGTGCAGATCGGGGCTGCGAATGGCGCCGATTCTTTGGACTTGAAAGCGAAGCAGGTCGATCTGCAAGCGGTCTCGGGAGACTGAACGACATGGCGACGGAGCAGCAGGAGCACCTGAAGATCGAGCAGTTATCCCACCAGAGCGCGGATGATCTGGACCATATCGCGGGGCGCGAAAGGGAGAACTTGGAGGGCTGGATTCCGACGTTGGCAACGGACGCGGAGATCAGCGAGGCGCTCGAGAAGGCATTCGATTATCGCGGAGACGTGACGCTTACGCTGAGGTCGGGCGAGGTGGTGGAGGGGTATATCTTCGACCGCACTCTGGGCGCGTCCCTATCGCAGTCGTATGTCCGGCTTCTGCCAGCGAAAGGTGGGCAGCAGAAAATAAAGGTGGCGTATGCAGACATTGCGTCGCTGGCATTTACCGGACGCGACACGGCGGCGGGGCGCAGCTTCGATGCGTGGGTGAAGAAGTATTGGGAGAAGAAGGCGGCAGGGGAGAAGAACATCGGCATTGAGGCGGAGAAGCTCGACTAGGTAGAATCGGCGGCCTGGATTCCGTACATGAGAGTTTTTCTTACAGGGGCAACCGGGTTTGTGGGCAGCCATGTGGCGAGAGCGTATGCCGCTGCGGGGGCCGATCTTTGTCTGCTGGTGCGGAAGAGTTCGAACCTGGAGGCTCTCGAGGGGATTGCTGCAGAGACAGTAGTGGGGGATTTGCAGCTGCCAGAGGCGCTGCGCACGGCCATCGTGGGGTGCGATGCGGTGGTGCATGTGGCGGCGGACTACAGGTTGTGGGTGCGCGATCCGCGGGCGATGTATGGGGCCAATGTGGAGGGAACGCGGGAGTTACTGCGGCTGGCGCGGGAGTGTGGCGTGGGGCGTGTGGTGTATACGTCCAGCGTGGCGACGATGGGATTCCGGACGGACGGGACGATCGTCGACGAGAGCTCGCCGGTGTCGCTGGGGGAGATGATCGGGCACTACAAGCG
>CAXTPY010000119.1:0-5433 GCA_964246195.1 uncultured Acidobacteriaceae bacterium
TGTAGAAACGGGCAAAGGTGGCATTACGATCTACTATGGTGGGGGCGATTTTATGGGTATCGGCGGCCATTTCACCCTTGCCGGAGATCAGGCCAGCCTGCTTGTCGAGCTGCTTCCACCGATCCTTCATATCCGTAAAGAGTCCGACAAAACTGTGCTGCGTTGGACGCTGGAACGGTTGCGGCAGGAGCTCCACGAACCGCAACCGGGTGGCTCTCTCGCTGCGCAACAGCTCGCCACGATGCTGCTAATTCAGACCTTGCGGGTGCATATGGCGGAAGGGGCCAGCAGCGGCGTGGGATGGCTCTTCGCGCTGGCCGATAAACGGATGCGCATAGCTATTACCGCCATGCACGATAATCCCGCGTACCGCTGGACACTGCAGTCTCTGGCGGAGCGTGTCGGCATGTCGCGAACGACCTTTGCCGTCACGTTCAAACAGGCGGTCGGCAAGTCTGCCATAGAGTACCTGACCCACTGGCGGATGCTGCTTGCCGGAGACCGGTTGACAAATTCCGGCGACCCGATCTCGGTGATTGCGCCTTCGCTGGGCTATGAGTCCGACAGCGCTTTCAGCACCGCCTTCAAAAGAGTCATGGGCTACTCCCCAAGGCAACACGGCCGCGCGGCCGCCGGGCATCGCCTTCCCTAAGCGCGAATAAGGCGGAGCGATCCGACCCGAGCGCCGGCATCATGGACAGCCAATCCGTTCGCACGACGGAGAAGGCGGACGGCCCACGAAGTGCGCTGCGGGAGGGAGAACGGCGAGTCGCTCAGGTCCGTGGCGATCGGGACCGGTTCGTCGCTTTGACTTCCGCAGCCACGTCGCCGAACGCTGTTGCGACGGCGTATTCAACATGCAGCGCGGTGGTGTCGAATATTGGGAAGTCGGGCCGGTCGTTCTGCGACACAAGCAGGAAGATCTCGGTGCAGCCCAGGATCACACCCTCGGCACCTCGTTCGCGAAGCCGGTCGATGATGTCGAGATAGGTGCTCTTCGACTCCGGTCGCAGCTCGCGTCGTACGAGTTCGTTGAAGATGATCTTATCAACCTGCGTCTGCTCTGCCTCTTCCGGGGCAATCACCTCGACGCCGAACCGCTCGGCATAGCGGTTCTTGAGATAGGCGGCCGACATCACCGGCTTCGTGCCGAGAATCGCCACGCGCGTCAGCCCGGCGGCGCGGATCGCCTCGCCGGTAGGATCGGCGATGTGAAGGAACGGTATGTTCAGGCCCGCGGTGAAGGTGTCGGATACCCGGTGCATCGTGTTGGAGACGCAAAGCAGCAGGTCGGCACCGGCACGCTCCAGCCCCTGTGCTTTCCCGGCTAGGTACTCCCCAGCTGCCTCCCAAGCGTCCGTTCGCACGAAGCGTTCGATGTTGCCGAAGTTGACGGAGCTGATGATTATCTCGGCGGTGTTCCAGCCGCCTAGCCTTGCGTTCACCGCCTCGTTGATGAGTCGGTAGTACTCGGCGGTCGCCTGGTTGCTCATGCCGCCGAGCACGCCGATGGTCTTCATCTGCGGCAAGGTGCTGTTAAGGGGTTGTATCGTGCTGGGCGAGGTCATGACCTATCTTCCTCTTTGTCTCGGGGCACGTCCATGGCTGGCGTGCTAGGTGGAGGACTGGAGGATCCTACTGTATCCAGGAGCATGGCTGCAGAGGCGTGAAGCGACGAAATCAAGCTATGGCGAGACCCCCCTTCGGCGATGCTGTTCCTCTGGGAAGGCTTCGGCGAACTCATCATGCGCGTAAGGTTCGTTCGCTCGAAACCGAGTTGCCAGACTTCAACTGAGCCCTCCATTCAGGCAGGAGCGCGTTCCTGTTGTCCTTTGATTATGGCGCGATCGGCGCTGTTTGCAGGTTCTACGCCGGATGCTTGCAAGCCGCTACAAATATGCTTGACAGATACGCCTTCACCCTGCCGGCCGCCGTCACCCGGGGAGGACTCAGGCCCTTGCGGAATTCGGCGACCGACGCCATCGATGAACTGTAAACCCGGAGCGCCAATCCCTAATATAGGTTTCTGTTCCGTTGCTACTCAGACCCCGACTAGGGGTTGGCGTTCTTGCTTCTTTGCGGCTCGCCTCTCCTTGCGCGCTTGGTCCGTCATCTGAATTTCGTGCGCCGCCGCAATGGCGACCAGCAACCCCGGGTAGCGGGCATCCACCTCCGCGGCGCGTGAGATGTTGTGCATCTCCACCCCACGGCGTTCGCTGCGGATCAGGCCGGCTTCACGCAGGATCCTGAAGTGTTGCGAAAGCGTCGATTTTGGGATCGGCTTCTCGGCTACATTGGCGAACGCTGCGCAATTTTGGGAACACCCTTGCTGCGCAATATCCGCGAAGATCTTTACGCGCAGCGGATCGGCGAGCGCATGGAGGATCGCCTCCAGGGGAACGTCTTCGATTTCGGGATGGTGAAGCAGCCGCATAAAACCTCGATACTAAGGTAGATGTTTAACGTGGCCCAATAGTTCCTTTATCCCGAACTTATGAATCTTTCGGCAGATGGCCGCCATCCATTACGACATACGCGCTTTGCCAAAAGCGAAGGCAGCGAAGGAGAGAAGCAATGGGTAAGCTCGATGGCAAGGTAGCGGTAATTACGGCTGCAACGTCCGGAATGGCGCTGGCGACGGCAAAGCTGTTCGTGGAAGAGGGCGCATACATATTCATCACGGGTCGCCGCAAGGATAAGCTCGACGAAGCCGTGAAGCTGGTTGGCAGAAACGTCACCGGCGTACAGGGTGACGCGGCGAACCTCGCCGACCTCGATCGGCTTTATGACACGGTCAAGCGCGAAAAGGGCCACATTGACGTGCTTTTCGCAAGTGCAGGCACGGGCGAGTTCAAGCTGCTCGAAGAGGCTACCGAAGAGCACTTCGACACCACCTTCGACTTGAACGTTCGAGGGACACTGTTTACGGTTCAGAAGGCGCTACCGCTCTTCCGCAACGATGGCGCGATCATCCTGAACGGCTCAATCGTCAGCATCAAAGGTACGGCGCAGTTCGGTGTGTATAGCGCCAGCAAAGCGGCGGTTCGCTCACTCGCCCGCACGTGGCTGCTGGAGTTGAAGGATCGCAATATCCGCATCAACGTTCTGAGCCCCGGACCAATCGACACCAATGCGCTCGCGCCGCTGGGCGAGGAGTTCAAGGCAGGCATGGCGGCGATGGTGCCGCGTGGCACGCTCGGTAAGCCGGAAGAGATTGCTACCGTGGCCCTGTTCCTCGGTTCCAGCGACTCGAGCTTTGTGAATGGTGTGGAGTTGTTCGTCGACGGCGGCATGGCGCAGGTTTAGCGATTCGCTGGGCCAGCCCTAAATTGTTGGCCCGTGTAAACTCAGCACGTTTCGATGGTTATTCTCCTGACATGTGCGCTGTCAACCAGCGGGGTCAAGCGCCACGGGAGCTACGCTCATTACGGCTAGTCGCGCAGGTTTGGGATTAGAGACAGCTATGCGTCTGGACAAGACAAGAGAATCTTGTGCTTGCCGGAAGATTGCCTAGTGAAAGGGTTTCGCTGGGACGCCAGCCAGGAGATCGAATGATAGAACCTTCGACGGCCCAACGGGGCTCGTTTGGCCGCTGTTCACCGAATAGGTGACGAGCATGCGTCCGCTGCACAGCGGCCTCGTTCAAGTCGCTGTATCTGAACAGCCCACCAAGAAGGATGCGGCCCAGTCGTCCGTAACAGTGGGCGGTCCAGACACAGCACTAAGACCTAGACTTCTAAGACTTATCGGTACTGATCCGTGTCGTTGAGCACGTGGGGGATTATTGCCGATACTGTTTACAGTCACAGAGGGGTGGATTGGTCCCGTTTCACCAAAAGATGGAACCGTGAGAAGCCTCCAAGCGTACCCTGTCGTTGAGGTGACCACATGAATGGCTTCTTCGTGACCTATCGCCAGCTCGCCTGGGGTATTGTCGCTCTTCCGTTTGTCGGTATGGCCTGTTTGATGGTTCCTGCGATCGCATGCAAGATCGCCCAGCAGCTAATCCATACAGTTCGATAGCCGTACATAGCCATCGTCAGTCAAAGGATAGGCGGCGCTTTCGAGCACTTGTGACCCTGTGAGCGCTTCGAAGAGGGTGTAGGCACGCGGCTACTGCCAGCCTTGATGTAGACAGGGCGCAGCGGCTGCCCTCCCTAATGGGCTCAGAAAGGTGCATGTGAAGTCAGTCCAAAAGCAAGCTCGGATTGCAGGCGGCCTTTATCTACTCAGCGCAACGGCCGCTGGCATTCCACTCCTCTATGTCCCGAGCGCTCTAATAGTGGAGGGAAACGCGGCAGCTACCGCTCGCAACGTACTAGCTTCCGAGATGACCTTCCGCGCCTGCGTCCTTAGCGAACTGGTTGGCGCGGTCGTGTTTATCTTCATGGTCAGGGCTTTTTACCGGCTGTTGGGTGGAGTGAACAAAAGCCATGCAAACCTGATGGTTGCCTTGGTTCTGCTCTCTGTCCCTATCACTTTCCTGAACGTGTTGAGTGAACTAGCTGCCCTGACCTTGGTGCATGGCCCGAACTGGTTGTCCGTGTTCGACAGCTCCCAGCGTAACGCGTTGGCCATGCTGTTCCTGAGTCTGCATGCTGATGGAGCGAACGTTGCCAACGTCTTTTGGGCGCTTTGGTTGTTCCCCTTCGGTGTTCTGGTCATAAGATCGGGCTTCTTTCCGCGGGTACTCGGTGCGTGGCTGATCGCTAACGGCATTGCCTTGATGGCAGTAAGCTTTACAGGGCTGCTTGTACCGGCTCATTGGAGTATTGTGAATCGAGTTGCGATACTTCCAGAGCTTGGCGAGTTGTGGATGATGGCGTGGCTTCTGATTAAAGGCGTCAGAGTTGTATTGCCAAGCGCCTCCGCACCTTCATGAGGTGAATCCAGCGACCGCAGGGAATGTTAGTACCGACAAACGTTAGGACCCTATCAGGGCTGCCTCGGCCACAGATGCGCGGGGGCAGCCCTGAATTCCTTCCGGGGCAGTTTTAATAGGGGCGTTTGGAGGAGGCCGATGGTGTTTGCGGCGGATGCGGTCAGTCTATGGGATTTGAATCGATTGTCGTCTGTAAGCTGTTCAGCGATGGATACTTAGCCAAACATAGCGACGATCGATTCAGGACGCCTGTGCAACCCATGATGTCACGAGTGTCGCACGCGTAGCATCCGCCGCGCCAGCGGCTTCGTTCAAACGCGTTTCCCGTAACTTCACTGATGGATCGGCCTGAAGCGCGGCAGAGATCTTGCGCGGAGAGGTAAGGCCTGAGGAGGTGGGTAGACTGGAGGGATGGAAGTTTTGTATGGCTTGCATGCGGTGGAGGAGGCGGTTCGGTCGGGTTCGCGGCGGTTGGAGCAGGTGAGCGTGGCGAAGGAGCGGGCGGCGCGGCGGGATGAGCGTCTGGAGGGTCTGGTGGCGTTGTGCCGGGC
>CAXTPY010000119.1:5443-5960 GCA_964246195.1 uncultured Acidobacteriaceae bacterium
GGCTTCGTTCAAACGCCGTTGTGAGAAGCTGGTTCAGCCTGGGGGCGGTAGCGTACGATGTTTTGCGTTTGATGTGGTGACCCCACCTTGTACTCTCTGAAACCACCGTTTTCAACAATAGTCCAAGTGAAACCACACGCGCTCTTTCAAGTGAGGCCCTGCAGGAGCCTGTCCATGGAACGCAAAAACAACTGTGTAAACTGGCGCCGAGAGAGAAGGATTCGCCCGCTGAGGTAGAGCGTTACGAGTCCATGCGCATGTGCCCAGATCGTTAAAGACGTTTCAGGCACGTCGTCGACGCGAAGTTTGCCTTGCTGCATCGCGCCGCTCACGGCAACAATCAGCATCTTCTGGGATGGAGACTTTCCCGTCTTGAGTGCATCAGGATAAGCCAACACGTTGGCCCGCTCCGAGAAATACATATAGCGGAAGAGGTTCGGATGATCGAGCGCGTAGTCGAGATACCCTCTCATCACTCGAAGTCCGGTCGCGTCTCTGCGGGCATTCGAAGCCTTGA
>CAXTPY010000120.1:0-5921 GCA_964246195.1 uncultured Acidobacteriaceae bacterium
GATTATCTCCTCGGATAGCTCGCCTCCACCACCGTCGAGATCCCGCCCCGCGGCCGAAAGTCCCCCACCACCTTCGCCCACACCGGACTACAGGCCTTCACCACGTCGTCCAACACCTGGTTCACGATGTTCTCCTGAAAGATGCCAAGGTTGCGGTAGGTGAACAGATACTCCTTCAGCGACTTCAGCTCCAGGCAGCTTTCAGCAGGCATATAGCGTATCGTGAGCCGCCCAAAGTCGGGCAGACCCGTCTTCGGGCAGACGCTGGTGAACTCCGGGTCGTCTACCAGAATCTCGTACGATCGAAACTGGTTCCGCCAAGTCTCGATAGATGGAAATGTAGTGTCGAGACCTGCTTTTGCATGGTCGTCGGTGTACCCTGTCGTGGATCCGATTTGGCTCGTCATCTACCCAGTTTATCGCCTGGCGAGCACCTCCGCTGCCCGTTGATCGGCATCCGATGCCCGGCCTTCGAACGATCCGAACGCGCGCTCCTGGTAGACCTCGGGTGGCACGTGTCCGGGAGAGCGCTCAGTTGCCGCATGCCAGCCCCGCAACCCACGGTCCAGAGCGTGCGAAGAGCCCAGCCGGCAGGATAGAATGGCCAACGTAAACCTTCTCTCACGTTAGCGTGCCAACCAACCCTCGGAGACCTAGCCATGCCCAAGTTGACCCCCGGAAAACTCGCCGGACTGAAAGCCGTTTCGAACGACCGTGGCGTGATCGCGGCCGCTGCCATGGACCAGCGCGGCTCGCTGCAGAAGTCGCTGGCCAAAGAGCGCGGAGCCGCGGCCGACGCCCACGATCTCGAAGAGTTCAAGACGCTTGTGACCGAGATCCTCACCCAGCACGCCTCGGCCATCCTGCTCGACCCCGAGTACGGGCTCCCCGCCGCGCAACACCGCAACGGCAAGGGCCTGCTGCTGGCGTATGAAAAGACCGGATACGACGCCGCCACTCCCGGCCGCCTTCCCGACCTGCTCGACGTCTGGAGCGTTCGCCGCCTGAAAGAGGCTGGGGCGGACTGCGTGAAGATCCTCCTCTACTACAGCCCGTTCGAGAAGACGCACATCAACGACCTGAAGCATGCCTGGATCGAGCGTATCGCCGACGAGTGCCGCTGCAACGACATCGCCTTCTTTCTCGAATTCGTCGGCTACGACGCCGAAGGTGGAGATGAAAAGTCGCTGGCCTACGCCCTCAAAAAACCGTCGATCGTCTCCGGCTCCATGGCTGAGTTCGGCAAGGAGAAGTACGGTGTCGACGTCCTCAAGGTTGAAGTCCCGGTCGAGATGTCCTTCGTCGAGGGCACGCGAGCCTTCAAAGGCGACCGTGCCTACACGCGCGCCGAGGCCCTGCAGCACTTCCGCGACGCCGAGAGCATGACGCACAAGCCGTTCATCTATCTCTCCGCCGGCGTTTCCAATCCCGTCTTCATCGAGACGCTGGAGCTCGCCGCCGAATCCGGTACACGCTTCAACGGTGTGCTGTGCGGACGCGCGACCTGGAAGGACGGCATCGCCATCTATGCGCGCAAGGGGGCGTCCGCCTTCCGCGACTGGCTGAACACGACGGGCGTCGAAAACATCTCGAATGTGAACCGCGCCCTCGAATCCGCCAGCAGCTGGCACGGCAAAGTGGAGATGTAGAGCTTCCGCTGTACCCTGGCCTAGGTCGCCGTGCCGCTCGCGATGGCGTCCTCGTCCACTCCTCGAATTCAGGCATCGCGGCGTTCGAGAAGCGGCGATGCCGCGCGTCCCCCGCAGGCGGCGCTCCTCTGGGAACAAGGTAAAATCGGCCTAGATGAAACCGCAGCCGATCCTGCTCTCGTTGTGTCTTCTTCTTCCGGGTTCGCTCGTAGGACAAGCCGCGCTTACCCTCCCCGCAGGCACTCCGCTGCCGGTAAGCACGCCGCTTTCGGTGCCTATGCGCCAAGGCGCGCCCATTCGCGCGGAGCTGCTGTATCCCGTCTACGCCAGCAACACTCTCGTTCTGCCGGCCAAGACGATTCTCACAGGCAGTATCACCGGCCTTACACCCGATCGAACGCTCCGCAACCGCGCGCGGCTGAACGGCGATTTCACCCCGTTCTACACCCCCATCGTGCGCTTCGACCGCATCGTACTGGCTGACGGAACCAGCCTCCCCATCGTCACCGGAACCGCAACCGACGGCGCCCCCGTATACAGAATCGTCGCCAAACCCAAGCGCAAGGGCGGTATCGTTCGCGATGAGTTCGACATCGGCGTCGACACCGCGCAGAAGACGTTCCACTACTTCGTGGACCCAGGCAAGCAAGAACGCGCGAAACAGTTGCTCTACAGCCAGCTGCCCTACCATCCCCAGCAGATTGTGAAGGGCACAGCCTGGACGGTCGAATCCGATGCCCCCATCCGCCTCGTCCCCCAACCCGAGCCCGCCGCCGCGCTCTTGCCTGCGAAGAAGAAGGCGGCGGCGATCCTCCCGGCCAGCGCTCCCTCGACGCAGCGCAAGAGCTGGATGATCCAGGCCTACCTGCGCGAAGAGCTTACCTCGGCCACGTCCAAGGAGGGCCAGCCCATCCACGCCACCGTGGCCGAACCGATCTACAACGAGGACCGCAGCCTAGCGATTCCCCAGGGCGCGACCATCGTCGGCTCCATCACGCACGCTAAACCCGCGCGCAGCTTCGGCCGCAGTGGTGCGCTGCAGTTCGACTTCCGCCAGCTCGTGCTCCCCACCGGGCAGAGCCAGAACGTGCAGGCGACCATCGCCGGCGTGGATGGAGGTTCCGCGCAGGACCTCGCGATGAACTCCGAAGGCAAGGTCCAGCCCAAGCCGCAGGATAAGATCGTCTTGCCTCTTCTGCTCGCTTTTCTTGCGTCCCGTCCGCTCGACCAGGACAGAGGGGCAGTTCACCAGCTAGGCAAGAACGCGGTGGCTTCGAACAGCGTAGGGCTAGCCGGATTCATCGTCGGCACGGCCACCCAATCTCCGGTGATCGCCGCCGGGTTCGGTGCGTATGGCGCCGCGCTCTCGCTCTACGACCGCTGGTTCCATCGCGGGCGCGAGGTTACCTTCGCGCGCGATACCCGCGTCGTCCTGCAGACCACGCCGCGGGGCGACGCCATGACGAAATCCCGCGCGCGGTAGCTGCCTCCCGGCACCCGGCCTACTCCCATTCAATGGTCCCCGGAGGCTTCGACGTGATGTCGTACACCACGCGGTTGATGCCTCGAACCTCGCTCACGATCCTGCTCGAGATCCTGCGCAGCACCTCGTAGGGAAGCTCCGCCCAGTCCGCCGTCATGCCGTCCTCGGACTCCACCGCGCGGATGGCGCAGGTGTAAGCGTAGGTGCGCTGGTCGCCCATCACGCCCACGCTCTTCACCGGCAGCAGTACCGCGAAGCTCTGCCAGACCTTCCGGTAGAGTCCGCCCGCCTTGATCTCCGTGACGACGATATCGTCGGCCTCCTGCAGCAGGGCCACGCGTTCGGGCGTGACCTCGCCAAGAATGCGAACCGCCAGCCCCGGGCCCGGAAAAGGCTGCCGCTCGATGATCTCCTCGGGCATGCCCAGATCGCGCCCGATGCGCCGGACCTCATCCTTGAACAGGTCCCGCAGAGGCTCGATCAGCTTCAGCTTCATATCCTCGGGCAGGCCGCCCACGTTGTGGTGGCTCTTGATCGTGTGCGACGGCCCATGCACGCTCGAGGATTCGATGACGTCCGGATACAGCGTGCCCTGCACCAGCCAGGCGATCTCTTCGCCGGCGGACTTCTCCGCCTCGAAGATCTTCTTCGCCTCGTCGTCGAAGACCGCAATGAACTCCTTGCCGATGGCCTTCCGCTTCTGCTCGGGATCCGTCACCCCAGCCAGCCGGGCAAGAAATCGTTCGCTCGCATCCACCGCGACGACGTTTAGCCCCAACTGCTCGCGCATGGTCCTCTGCACCTTCGCGAACTCATCCTTGCGCAGTACGCCGTTGTTCACGAAGATGCACGTCAGGCGGTCGCCAATCGCGCGCGCTACCAGCACCGCCGCTACACTCGAGTCCACGCCTCCGCTCAACCCGCAGATCGCGTGGCCGCTGCCTACCTGGGCGGCAATGCGAGCGACCGTCTCCTGAATGAAGTGCTCCGGGGTCCAGTCCGCCCGGGCGCCGCAGATGTCCAAAGCGAAGTTCCGCAGCAGCTCCATGCCCTGCGGCGTATGCGCCACCTCGGGATGAAACTGCACCGCCCAGATGCGTCGCGCCTCGTCCGCGATGCCCGCGACCGCGCTTGAAGTCTTCGCCGTCGGCACGAAGCCCGCCGGCAGCTTCACCGCATGATCGCCATGCGACATCCACGCCTTCAGCGTCTGCGGAAGCCCGCGAAACAGCGTCGTCTCGGCGACGAGCTCCACCTCCGCGTGGCCGTATTCCCGCTGCGCCGCCGGTTCGACGCGCCCGCCCAAATGATGCACCACGAACTGCAGACCGTAGCAAATGCCCAGCACAGGCACGCCCAGCGCCAGCACAGCCGGGTCCGCGGCCGGTGCCCCAGGATCGTAGACGCTGCTGGGTCCGCCCGAGAGAATCACGCCCCGTGGCGAAAGCGACTTGATCTTCTCGATCTCCGCCGTGCAGGGCAGTACCACCGAAAAAACGTTGAACTCGCGAATCCTGCGCGCGATCAACTGCGTATACTGCGATCCGAAGTCCAGAATCAGGATGGTTGAGGTTGCCTGCGTGTCCACGTCTTCAGTCTAAATCGGAGCGCTGATAGGCTCGCCACAGCTCCAGATACGACAGCAGCCGCACCACATGAACGTAGTCAGAAGCCACCAGGTACAGCACCCCCACCAGCACCCACCAGAAGGCCAGAAAACCTGAAGACGTAACGCTCTCGAACGGCAGAGGCGTCGCCGAAAGCACCGTGGCCAGCACCAGCAGCGCGATCTTCACAATCCCCAGGACAAGATTGATCTCCACCAGCTTGGACCTCAGCGCGCCCACCCGGTACGCCGCCGCAAGACCTCCGAGCGGCCCCAAACCCCGCAGCATCGCAATCAGCGGAGCGACGAAAAATAGCCAGCTCACGACCGCCCACAAGCTGAAAAGGCCCAGCGTAAGAACGATGCTCAACGCAAAATACAGCACCAGCTCCGGTTCTCCTCCGGCCGCCATCGGCGCCGTCACCGACGTGCTCACGATCCAGCGCAGCCCCCAGAACCAAAGCGCGATGATCGACCCCATCGCCGCTAGACGTGCCGTCTGAAGCAGCATCAGCGTGCCCGGACGAGACGCCAGCCTCCCGTCCATCCGCCGCAGCAGCAAAGTCCTCCCTAGCGACCCCACCACAATCCACGCCAGGACCGCGACCGGTACCAGCCACGCCGCCACATGCAGCACGTCTGGCAGAAGCGATGCGAGAGTCGCGCCCCACTTGCCCACGGCGCCAAGCGGATCCGCCGCCGCGGTCCCCACCGGGTCTTCCAAGAGCCTTCGATCCAACCCCAGCCGATCCAGGTCGAAGGTCCCGCCCGTGTGCGCCCCCAGAATCCCGCGCAGCATCCACGCCGCGATCAGCAGCAAAGGTATCCCAACCACCCAGCGCCACAGCACCTCTATAAGCGTCCACAAGGGCCGGTGCCAGCAGCGCGAAAAAATAGCCACCAGCGACTGCGTGCCCCGCAACGTTCCCGCCGCAAGCACAACGCCCTCCCCCGGCCGCCGCGCCAACTACCGCACCACGAGGTTCACGAGCCTGCCCGGCACCACGATCACCTTCACCACGTTCCTGCCTTCGATACGCGCCTGCACCTTGGCATCCGCGAGCCCCGCAACCCGCAGCGCCTCTTCCCCGCTGCCCGCCCCGACCCGGACGACGTTCACCAGCTTCCCATTCACCTGCACCGGGATCTCCAGCTCGTCCTCTCGCGCCAGATCTTCATCCGC
>CAXTPY010000121.1:0-5908 GCA_964246195.1 uncultured Acidobacteriaceae bacterium
GAACTGGGCCTACTTATCTCACCAGCCAAGGCCCCCGAGGAGACGATTCGCCGTGTGCGTGACCTGGGCTTCAAGACCTGTTTTCTCTCGCTCGATGGCTATCTCGGGAGAACCACACCGGCGGCTGCGGACCAGATCGACAGCCTGCTTAAGCAGTATGATGTACGCGCAACGACGGTGGAGGTTGTGGGCCCTCCGCCGCTGGTGTGGAACTTCCTCCAAGGACCCTCGACGATCGGGCTGGTGCCAAGAAAGACGCGTGCTGCGCGAATGGCGGCGCTGAAGGAGATCGCGGACTTCGCGCGCAGACTGGGAGTGCCGCAGGTCCAGACGCATTGCGGATTCATCCCTGAAGATCCCGCCGATCCGCTTTATCCAGAGGTGGTGGCCGCCATTCGCGAGGTGGCCATGCACTGCGAGACCAACGGACAGAGTTTCCTGATGGAGACCGGCCAGGAAACGCCCACCACGATGTCGCGTATGCTTCGCGATGTGGCGCGGCCCAATCTCGGCGTGGGACTGGATACGGCCAACCTGATCCTGTACGGGAAGGCGAACCCGGTGGACGCTGTCGACATTCTCGGACCCCATGTGAGGAGCGTTCATGCGAAGGATGGCCTGTGGCCGACGAACCCCAATGAACTCGGCGAGGAGGTCCTGATCGGTTCGGGGCGGGTGAATTTCAAGGAGGTTTTTGCGAAACTGAAGCGATTGGGATATGCGGGAGCGGTGACGATCGAACGGGAGACCTCCGGGCCGCAGCAGATAGAGGATGTGCGCAAGGAGAAGCTTTATCTCGAGCGTGTACTGCGAGAGATTTAGGTCTGAGAAAGGTCCTGCGCTAGACATGCAGCATCAAGGGAGAAGAAAAGTATGGACCGTCGGAGTTTCCTTCGAGGATCGGCCGCCTCCGGTTTGCTGCTGGTGAAGCCCGGGACTGCCTTTGGGTATGCAGCCAACTCCGCGGTCCGGCTGGGACTGCTGGGGTGTGGGAACCGGGGCACGACCGTGGCGACCTCCTTCGCTCGCAATACGACGGCGCGCGTGGTTGCGCTCGGGGACCTCTTCGCGGACAACCTCCGCCTCGCGCAGGCCCACTTCAATGAGGTGAAGGAGAAGCTCGGGCAGGGAACGCTCGATACCAGGCTGCTCTTTCGAGGTCCGCGCGCCTTCGAAGAGCTGGCACACTCCAACGACATCGATATGGTGCAGATCTCCACGCCTCCGTGGTTTCATGTCGAGCATCTGGAGGCGGCGGTGGCTGCTGGCAAACATGTGTATTGCGAGAAGCCGATCGGCGTCGACGTGGTGCAGGCGAAGAGAGCGCTAGAGATCGCCCGCAAGGTGAATGGCCACCAAAGCATCGATGTCGGCTTTCAGGTAAGGAGCGCACCACCGATAGCGGCTGTGATGGAGCGTGTGCGCGGCGGAGCGCTGGGCAAGATCGCCAGCATCATGGCGAACTACAACGCACCGGCCTCCAAGGAGAAGGTGCGGCCGGGCGAGTCCGCCGATGAGTATCGCCTGCGGAACTGGCTGTGGTATCGTGCCCTCTCGGGCGACATACTGGTGGAGCAGAACATCCACATCATCGATCTCTGCAACTGGGCTTTGGGGTCGCATCCCTTGAGCGCGATGGCAACGGGCGGCCGCAACATCCTGAAGCATGCTGGAGACTGCTGGGATAACTACCAGGTGACCTATACCTATCCGGACAACGTCCACGTAAGCTTTTCCTCGACCCAATTTGGGGACTACGGCTCGTTCGATGCAGGGCTGCATCTCTTTGGAGCGGGAGGGATGGCTGATGTTCCATACACTGGACCGATCCAAATCGCCGGCGCAAACGCGTGGACATGGCAGGATGCAAGCCCGCAGAGCTCAAGCAAAGGTAACTTTGCGGCCAACGGAAGCTTCTCCGACAATCTCGCTCACGCCGACGAGCAGAAGGATCGCAGCTTCATCGAAAGCATCACCTCGGGCAAATACCACAACCAGATTCCGGCCGGGGTGGAGACGGCAATGGCCTGCATGCTGGGCAGAATGGCAGCCTATGAGAGACGCGAGGTGACGTGGGAGGATCTCGAGGCGAACCGGGAGAGCTACTCCCTCGGAATGGACATGAATCAATTCAGTGCAGGGTCTTGAACGGGAGGGAGAATTGATCGTGCCGAATCGAAGTGCAACGCTGCCCCAGACTTCCTCGTTCGACGGCGCCAAGCTGAGGCGGCTACTCTCGCTCGATCTGTTGCGCGGCCTGACCATCGGCTTCATGATCCTGGTCAATAACAATGGCGACGGGCTACGTGCGTACTGGGCGCTGAAGCATGCGGACTGGAACGGCTTTACGCCGACAGACCTGGTCTTCCCGACGTTTCTGTTTCTCGTCGGGATCTCGACCGCCTTTTCACTCTCGGCAAGGCAGGCCGCCGGGGCCACAAGGCGAACCCTCTTCCTTCATGCGCTGCGCCGGTCCATCGTGATCTTTCTTCTTGGGCTGCTGGTCAACAGCTTTCCACATTTTCACCTGCATACCCTGCGGATTTATGGAGTGCTGCCACGCATTGCGCTGTGCTATCTGGTGGTAGCTTCGTTGTATCTGATCAGCCCGGAGTGGCGCAGCAAGGTGTTGCTGGCGATCCTTGCCCTGTTGGGCTACTGGGCGCTGATGCGGCTCGTGGCGGTACCAGGCTACGGCGTTCCTACGCATACGGTCCCTCTGCTAGATCGTGACGGCAATCTGGCTGCCTGGCTGGACCGGAGGATCTTCTCCGCCTCGCACCTGTACGAACGTACACGCGATCCAGAGGGCCTGCTCAGCACGCTGCCCGCCCTCGCCACGGCATTGATCGGGATGCTCACCGGCGAGTGGCTGCGGACCGACCGTACAATCGCAAAGAAGACCCAAGGCATTCTTGTCGCCGGCGTGAGCGGCGTGCTGCTCGGTGGCTTGTGGAACCTTACCTTCCCCATCAATAAGAAGCTGTGGACCAGTTCCTATGTTCTGTTTGCGGCGGGATGCAGTCTTCTACTCCTGGCGCTCTCTATGCTGCTGGCAGACATCCGTGAGAGGAACGCGACACACGCGAAAGCTGAGCGCCCCCGGCCATCATTTTTCATGACAGCGCTGCTGGTGCTGGGGACGAACGCGATCGCGGCCTATGTCCTCTCCGAGTTGCTGGCATCGACCCTTGCCAGCATTCACCTTCGTTCCGGCCTCAACGTTCAGCAGTGGATATATCGAGGACTCTCTACCGCCGTACCCGATGCCGCGTTCGCTTCGCTGCTTTATTCGCTGGCCTTCGTCGTGGTCTGCTGGCTGCCGATGTATGGGCTCTACAGAAGAAGGATCTTCATCAAGGTCTAATATTCGCGATCCAACGAATATTAAAGGAAATTCTACTAACGTGTACTCACTTCGATAATACGTATCTCCGGAAGTTGCCTATTCCAATTCCCTGGAAGCGACTCGAAGATCAGCCGAAACTCGCGCTCGCTACCCGGCTTCAGCGGGTCTGCCGAAATCGCCTCCGTATCGACATAGGGCTCATGCGTCCGCACCAGCAGCAAGGGAACCCTTTGGAGTGCTGGCGGCATCTGCTCGTCGTTGCGAAAGAACACCTGAACGGTGATGGAAGTGACCGTCTTGTCCCCAAGGTTCTTCACATGTCCGTCCAAAAATGTGGACCTGCCTCCGGACAGGCTCTCCGACTCGCTCATCGAAAGCTGCGACAGAGTCAGTGAAGCGGCATAAGCCGCAGGTGGTTGCAGTGTGTTCGCCGAAGCTGCAGGCTTCCTTCGCCCCAGCAGCAGCAGGCCCGCAATCACAGCAAGCACCACCACACCCGCAGTCAGCCACGCGGTCCACGGCAGGCGATTTGCCTCGGTCCCTCGCTCCGAGAACATCCGCACCCTCTGCGCGGTCTCCGCACGCGCCCCAACCCCTCCCTCTTCGCGCCCCGGGATCTTGCCAGCTTCCTTCATCGAGCAGTACCCTCCACCGGCAGATTCTATATCGCGTCCAGAGTGTCGAGTAGTTTGCGCAGAACTGCAACCCGGGTGTAACTCCTATCGCACCGAAGCAAGACGAGACACGGGTGTCCCAAAACGGGCTCTGAACTTTCATCTTCATCGAATGTTTCTCCACAAACCGGCTTTGTTCGCGCAAGATGACTTCAGCAAGCCTCTCCGCGATCCTGCAGGAGCGGTTGAAATCGGACGCAAGGCAGAATCGGATCAAGCACAGCAACATCAAAAGGGCAGAGGAGCATCCATGAGCACGCTGACACACTTGAGATCGAAGTTGCCCATCGTTCCAAGATGTACGAGTTCATGGCCGGGCAAATCTCCCGACTCGGACCGGCCCCACCACGCCGCAGACCTGGCCTACCGAATCGCCGCCATCACCACAACGCTCTTTGTCTTCGCTACCCTGCTCTAGCCCGCCTTACGCAAAGCGCGCCCGCTTCACCCTCTGGCGGAAGTCCTCGCCCTGCACCTCCAATGTTATGCACATCTCCTGCAACCGCGACCGCATGCGCTCGCCGATCCGGTCTCCCAGTGTCTCGCGTGTGGCAGCACGCCGAGCCTCGGCAAACCTGTCGTAGGGCTCGCCGCCACGCGAGGCTGCTGGGAGTTCATTCTCAAGATTCGTGGTGATAATCGTCGAGCGGTTCTCGTTGTACCGGCTGTTTAGCAGGTAAGACGTCGTATCCCACGACCAGTCGCTCGGCGTCATGTCCCCCAGGTCGTCGAGCACCAGAAGATCGCAGGTGGTAGCCGCCCGCAGCAGCTTGTCTTCCGCTCCCGGCGTCCGATTGCTGTAGATGGCTCTCAAGCTGTCGAGCAGTTCCTTGTGTTCCCAGAACAGGCCCGTCGCGCCTCGCTCCGTGATCAGCGCCTTCAGGATGCTCACCGCCAGATGCGTCTTACCCAGCCCGCTCGGCCCCGTCAACAGCAGCCCCTTGCCCCCAGTCTCGATAGGGTAGCTCTCAACGAAGCGCCGCGCGGTCTCGTGTGCGCGCTTCAGGCTGGGATTTGCCGTCTGGTGCATGGTGTCGAAGCTGTCCAGACAGCAGAGCTCATAACGTCGCGGGATGCGCGCCTGCTCCAGGCAACGGGCCGCCCGCCGCTCCACACGGCACGCGCAGGGCTCCGCAAACCGGTCGCCGTTCGGCCGCAGCACTACCTTCAGGCCAACTCCTCCGCACAGAACGCACGTGTCTGTCATAGAGCCTCCAGTATCGCAGCCTTGAATCCAATTGCCCTGTGTGGGAATCCTAAGCTAAACTGAGGAGACTGCCCCGCACCACAGGCGACGCGACAGGCACATCGATGTGACGTGAACAAGTCCGCTGCAAGCGATCCGCGAGCCGAGGGTAAATCGAAGAGACCTCAGTCGGTCAGGCGGCTAAAGACCCGTCCGACCGGTTCAAGAAAAGGAAGCACCAACATGCCTAAAGAAGGAATTCACCCGAGCTACAACGCCACCACGGTAAAGTGCGCTTGCGGCACCACCTTCGAGACCCGATCCACCCACAAAGGCGCGATTGTGCTCGAAATCTGTTCCGCCTGCCATCCGTTCTTTACCGGCAAGCAGAAGCTGATCGACACCGCCGGCCGCGTCGAGCGCTTCCGCCGCAAGTTCGCCAAATCCGACGCGGGCAAAGCCAAGGTCGCTGGCGATGCGTCCGCTAGCTAAGCCACGCCGAAAGGCACCTACGGAAGGCCTTCGCCTCTGCGGAGGCCTTTCTCTTTCCGGCAACGACTCCAAGCGCACCAAGCAGGTGTAGTCAGGCTCAAGATGAAGAAGCGCTACACGCTCGAGCAGAAGCGCTGGGACGACCCCCGCTGCCACGCTATGCCCGAGCACGCCCGCGTCCCCGCCGCCCTCACCATTGGCCCCGTA
>CAXTPY010000122.1:0-5908 GCA_964246195.1 uncultured Acidobacteriaceae bacterium
CCACCTCCTCCATCACCCTCGACCCCTTCACCACCTGGATCGCGGCAGTCGAGCCCTAAGCCACCCCGAGAACCTCCCCAACAACATGTAACTTGGCCCCTCCGGAGCCGCACAGTTGTATCGCGCGGCGGAGTGGAGAAACGCTGCCTTCCGCCTTTGCCTCTCGTCCGATCGGCCACGATCCACCAATCAGCGGTCGCGGTTGATGAGCGTAGCCACGTAAGCCGCGCCGAACCCATTGTCGATGTTGACCACGGTCACGTTGGGCGAGCAGGAGTTCAGCATCCCAAGCAACGCGGCCAGGCCGTGGAACGACGCTCCATAACCCACCGAGGTAGGCACGGCAATCACCGGGACCGCCGAAAGTCCCCCCACGACGGAGGGGAGCGCGCCTTCCATGCCCGCGCACACGATGAGCACGCGCGCGGAGGCTAGGCGTTCGCGGTGGGCTAGAAGGCGATGCAGCCCCGCCACGCCTACATCGGCGATCAGGTCCACGCGGTTGCCCATGATCTCAGCGGTCACTCGCGCCTCTTCCGCTACAGGCAGGTCGCTGGTGCCGGCGCAAAGAATCGTAATCAGGCCGGTCGAACTAGGCTGGATCCCGCTCTGCCGCAGGGTGACGCAGCGTGCGCTCTCGTGAAAGACCGCGCCAGGATGCGCGCTAAGCAGGGCCGAGGCCTTTTCCGCGCTGATGCGTGTGGCGAGCACGTCGATGCCGGAGGCCGCAAGGCTCGCGAAGATGGCCGAGACCTGGGCCAAGGTCTTGCTTTCGCTGAAGATAACCTCCGGCATCCCGGTGCGGAGGGTGCGATGGTGGTCGATCTTGGCGAAGCCAAGGTCCTCGAAGGGAAGGTTGCGAAGCCTCTCCCCGGCTGCCTCCACAGAGGTGCTTCCCTGCCTTACCTGCTCCAGCAGGCCTTGCAATTGCTCGCGGGTCAACGTGAGACTCCTTCGCTTGGGGCTTGCTGCAGGTAGGCTGTGATCGCCGCCTGCATCACCTGTTTCAACGGAATGCTGTGGGCTTCGGCGAGGCGTCGGCAGTCTTCGAACTCAGCAGCATAGTTGACCACCTCGCCCTCCAGCCAGCCGAGCTTCACCTGGACCGCACCCCAAGCCGTCGCGACCGACACGAAGCTGCGCTCGAGCTTCAGCTTGAGCTCTTCGCGATAACGCAGCCCCAGCGTGGTCGTCTCGATCAGGATCAGGCGCTCCAGAGCGGGAGCCCGGTCCGGCGAGCAGAGCACCGTGAGGTGTATGCCGCTGCGTCCCTTCTTCATCAGCACCGGGGTGCGCAGCACGTCGGACGCCCCCGCCGCCAGCAGCCGGTCGGCGACATACGCCATCAGCTCCGGCGTCGCGTCGTCGATCGTGGTCTCGATGACGCCGATACGATCTTGTGGCGCTTCCAGGTTCATGTCCTCTCCCGTCGTTTCCATCGAATGCATCCGGCTCGCGGTACTTTCGTGCCGTTCCAATCCCGCGAGGAAAGTACAGCGCGACGCAGAGAACAACCCACCCTCGCCGCATCCAACCGCCTGAAGCGTCCACGCGACCCGGAACCGGAGCGCAAGGCGCGATCGACAACCAATCTACATGGAGGCAACATATGACCAAGGGTACAGCCAGGGCGGACTCTTCCTCTGAGATGCAGTATCGCGAGCTGGGCACCACCGGGGAGAAGGTCTCGGCCCTCGGGCTGGGCGGATGGCATCTCTCCATGCCGCAGCTTGCCGAGAAGGAGGCGATCAGGATCCTCCACACCGCCATCGATCGCGGTATCACCTTCCTGGATAACTCATGGGACTACTTCAACGGGCAGAGCGAAGTCCGGATGGGGACCGGCCTCGCGCAGGAAGGCTACCGTAAGAAGGTCTTCCTCATGACAAAGATCGACGGACGGACGAAGAAGGAGGCCTCCAAACAGCTGGAGCAGTCGCTCGAACGTCTCCAGACGGACTGCATCGACCTGGTGCAGCACCATGAGATCCTGCGCTTCGAGGACCCCGACCGAATCTTCGCCCAGGACGGCGCAATGGAGGCGCTTCTCGAAGCGAAGCAGGCCGGAAAGCTGCGGTATATCGGTTTTACAGGACACAAAGATCCGCGCATTCACCTGTACATGCTCGAGGTCGCGCGTCAGAACGGCTTCCACTTCGACACCGTGCAGATGCCTCTCAATGTGATGGACGCTCACTTCCGCAGCTTCGCGAAGATGGTCCTGCCAGAGCTGGCCAAGGAAGGCATCGGCGTGCTGGCTATGAAGACGCTGGCCAACGGGTCCGTCATGCGCTCCAGGACCGTGACTGCGATCGAGGCGCTGCACTATGCCTTGAACCTGCCGACTTCGGTCGTGATCGCGGGCGTGGACAGCATGAAGATACTCGACCAGGCGTTTGAAGCGGTCAAGACCTTCAAGCCATTCTCGCCGGAGCAGCTGGAGACGTTGCTGGCCAAGACGGCCAAGGCGGCGGCGCAGGGCCAGTTCGAGCCGTTCAAGACCTCTTCGATCTTCGACGGCACGGCCACGAATCCGGACTGGCTGGGCAAAGAGCCCGAGCGTTTGCAGGCGCTCATGCCTGCCTGATTGCGGTAGTTCGACTTGCGCGCAGGATCACGCGGCTCTCCTCCAGCAGCTCAGCGCAGGCGAAGACCCACAGAGGTAGTGCGGGGTGTGCCAAGCGTAAGCACGGGCGTGCGTCCGGCCTGGATGCCGTGGTTGAGCAGATTCTCCACCGAGGCGTAGACCTGCCAGTGGGAACCGAAGTTATGTTGGGCATATAGGTTGGCCTGCCCGTAGCCGGCCAGGCGGTAGGCGTTCGCCGAGTCATCGAACTGCTGCCCAGTAGCGAGCAGGTCCAGGCTCAGCACGCCCAGCCTCTCCCGTTCCAGACGTAGCTGCGCGGTGACGCTGTTGCGGGGCACCTGGGGGGTCCACTTCCCTACCAGCGTGGGGTCAGGCTGGAACTTCGTCACGGTGGAGAGTGCGAATTGGTAGCCGCTGGTGAGGGTAAGCCAGGAGACAGGGTGGAGGATCGCTTCGGCGGACACGCCGCGGCTGCGGAGTTGACCCAGGTTTTCGCGCTTCTCCGTCAGCGTCGTCGCTGTGGAGCTGAGTGTGATCGCGGCTACGGGACGGTTAACCTCCGTCCAGAAATAGCTGGCGCGAAGCGACGTGGCCCGTGAGCGGGCCAGCAGAGCGCCCAGCTCGAAGCCCGTAGCTCGTTCCGACTGCAGGGTAGGATTGGCCAACGTGATCTGCTGGCCCACCTGGCCCGTGCGGTAAAGCTCGTTCATGCTGGGGCCGCGAAAGGCGCGAAAGACCGATCCCGTGAGCGAAACTCCCCCCGGTAACTGCCGGACGATGCCGAGGCGCGGGTCGAAGACGACCTCATCGTCAGAGGGCAGCAGGGTCAGTGCGGCCCCGCTGAACTGGCGCGCGTCGAAGCTGCGGAAGCGGTCCACACGCGAGGAGAACGCCATGGACCATTGCGCGGGCTGCCAAAGCATCTCGCCGTAGAGTCCGCCTTCGCGCTGGCGCGCGCTGACACTCTGAACGGCCTTGGCGCTCCCCGCGACGATTGGCGTCTCCGCATCCGTGGCCCGCGTGTCGAGCAGGTCGCCGCCCGCGACGAAGGTCAGGGTGCGTAAGGTGCGCGCCCACTGCAGCGCGGTTCCGAGCTGCTGCGTCGGTACATGCTGCAGGCGTGTAAGGCGCTCACTGCTGCGATCCGGCGCGATCGCGGAGAAGCTCTGCCGGTAGGCTTCGTCCGACCCATAAAGCCGCAGGAAGGCGCGGCTCGAGGAGTCGCGGTCCGCCCCCGCAGCATAACGCCACAGGCGTGTCCCGTTGGTCTGGATGGGGGTCCCGTTGCCCCGTGCTTCGTTGAGGATGTTGCCGCGTAGGAAGACCGTCGTGGAGGTGGTGGGCAGACCATGATGAATCTCGATGCGACCGTTTTCCGAGTGGACATTTGCGGGTGTGTCCACAACGCCTCGCAAGGCCGGAGCCGTTAGGATGTAGCCTCCGGTACGGAAGGCTGAGGAGGCGGCCAGAGCGTTCCAGCCCTGACGAGACTGTGTTACCAGGCCGTTGAGGCTGGACGTCGCGTGGTTCGCGCCCATCAGGTCGAGCGTATAGGAATTGCCGATCGGGAGCACCGGCAGCACGTCGATGACACCCCCAATAGCGCTCGAACCGTAGAGGTCGGACGCGCCCCCGCGCATCACCTCGACCGACTCGACCGCGAGCGCGGGAATCTCATTCCAATGGACCCAGCCGCCGAAGGCATCTAACAGCGGTATCTGATCGCTCAGAATCAGGGTGCGGCTGACCGCTGTCGAACCCAGCCCGCGAAGACTCATGCCCTGGATCGTCGGATTCGCCACCCATGAACTGGTGCGGCGGAAGAGTTGGAAGCCCGCTACCTGGCGCAGCGCATCGTCCAGCGTCAGCCCGGGCGACTCCTCCAGCTGGCGGTGCGAAAGCGTGAGGACACTCGACGCGCTGGCGTCCAGCGAGAGCGGAGTGCGGGCAGCGGTAACATCGATGGCCTCCGCCCGGCCCGAGAGGTGCAGCGCCACATCCAGCTGCGGGACCCCTGTGAGCGTCTGGTAAACACTCTCGAAACCGGGCAGCGAGACCTGTAGCTGGCCCGAGTTGGCGGGCAGCATGGCGCAGCCGTCTAGCCCCGTGCGCAAGGAAGCGTGGCCAGGAAGCTGCAGCAGGGCGCCGGGCAGGGCGCGTCCCGCCGGGTCCTGCAGGCACAGGTGGACGGTTGCGGACGGAGCGCCCGCGGCCTGCTGCTGGGGCCTGTTCTGGCACGTGCCGCTCGCCGCCAGAGCGACCCACGCGACCACAAGCCGATGGGACAGAAGACTCAATGTCTACCAGTCTAACTTCAAGCCTGCGCCGTTCTACGACCCACGCCTCCCATTCGGCCCGGGAACCTCCCAATCCACATACCGTACTCTCGGAACAAAGCACGGCCAGGAGGACCAATGAGCCGATGGACGATCGCAGTGCTTCTGATCCTACTCATGAACCCCGCGGACGACCACCTCGACCGGCTGGCGCGCAACGGCGACATCCAGCAGAATGCTCCCGTCAAGGCCTCCTTGGAGATCACCATCGACGCCTCCCCTGAAAAGGTCTGGGCTCTCCTCACCGACGTAAAGAACTGGCCAACATGGCAGCGAGACATCACCAAGGCCGGCATCTACGGTCCGCTTCAGGTCGGAACCGCACTCTCCTGGAAGGCCGGCATCGGTATCCAAGCCCACATCGCCCTCCTCCAGCCCCTCGATCAGTTCGGCTGGACAGGAACAGCGTACAAGGCGAAGGCCATCCACCTCTGGAAGCTTCAGAGACTGCCAGGAGGCCGCACCCTGGTAAGAACCGACGAGTCGATGGACGGCTTCTTCGTCCGTCATCTCTATTCCTCCTCCAAGCTAGAAGAGAGCGACCGGCGCTGGCTCCACTACCTCAAAGAGGCTGCCGAACGATAGCCCAAGCTGCGATCTCGCTGCGGTGCCCAAATCGACGCACCTCTATGAAAGTGTCTAGGAGCTCGCCATTTCGACCGGAGCGGTGCGGTTGTATCGCGCGGCGGAGGGAAGAAAACCCCCTTCATTTCGCCTTTGCTATTGTCTTTCCTCGAATCCGCCGCCCATCCAATTCTCAGTTCTCAGACACGTCCTCACGCACGTGCCGGCGACTAGCTGCCCAGCCCACCGTCGAGGAGACAAATGAGACAATCGATACGCCAGCAGAACCCGTCCCACCCCCATCAGGAAGGAAGTGCAATGTCCCTCACCCGCCGATCCTTCGTAGGCACCGGCCTCGCCGCTGCCTCCGCCTTTCGCGTCGCCCCCTTCCCCGCCCAAGCCGAAGCCCAGCTTGTCTACC
>CAXTPY010000123.1:0-5904 GCA_964246195.1 uncultured Acidobacteriaceae bacterium
GCTGGGACACCTGCTGCGCCTCTTCGAGGTTCACGGGTTCGCGCGCGTCCTTCATCCCTGACAGTCTACAGGGGCACAGCTACTCTGTTGGTTCGGGTGTGGAACGGCGGTGCAAAACGTGGGTCGTAGAGGAGGCTAGGCGGGGTTCTTCTTTGCGGTGGGTGGCGGGCTGCGGGCGGTGGGCGAGGCGATCCATTCGAGGGCCTGCGTCCCTCGCCGGTGCTGGTCTGCGGGCGCTTGGCGCGGGCGATCCAGTGGGGGTGTCCTCCCGCGGGCAGGTTGGGCTGAAGTGGGCAGACTCCGCCTCTGCTCTTGTCTGCTCCTGTCTGCTCCTTTGTGCGCTGGGTTTGGGTAGATTACGTGAGTTCCAGGAGGATGGGGGTGTGGTCCGAGGGCCTTTCGCGGGCTCTGGGTTCGCGGTCGATCTCGCACGAGGCTAGGCGGACGGCGAGGGCGGGGGAGAGGAGGAAGTGGTCGATGCGGATGCCGCGGTTATGGTCGAAGGCCTGGCGAAAATAGTCCCAGAAGGTGAACTGGCCTTTCTCGTCCGGGTGCAGAGAGCGAAAGGCGTCGGTGTAGCCGAGGTCGAGCAGAGTTTTATAACGCGCGCGGACCTCGGGCTGAAACAGGGCATCGCGCAGCCATGAGGATGGCTTATGGCAGTCGATATCGTCTGGAATGACATTGAAGTCTCCGCCGATCAAGGTGGGTAGGCCGTCGCTGAGCCAGAGCCTCATCTGCTGGTCGAGGCGGTCCATCCAGGCGAGTTTGTAGTCGAACTTGGCGGTTCCGACGGGGTTGCCGTTGGGGAGGTAGATGTTGACGAGGCGAAGGCCGGCTACGCTGACGGCGAGAAACCGCGCGTGACTATCGACTTCGTCGCCAGGAAGCGTTGTAGAGAGCGTCTCGAAGGGGAGGCGGGAGAGGATGGCGACCCCGTTGTAGGCCTTCTGCGTAACGCTTGCGCTCTGGTAGCCGAGGGTCTGGAAGTATGCAGCGGGGAAGTCCGCGCTCTTCAGCTCCTGCAGCAGGAGGATGTCGGGCTGGCGCGCTTGGAGCCATGCCGTGACATGGTCGAGGCGTGCCCGGAGAGAATTCACGTTCCAACTGGCGATCCTGATGGGAGTCTCCTTCGTGTAGGTGTTCGAGAGCTAGGTGCTGGACACCGGCTGGGCTCGCGCGGCGTCGCAGACAGTTTAGGCCATTGTCCGGGTAGGTGCGGGAGTGTGCGGCGGGGCTGGATTTTGGCGCCGGCGGGGGGTGTATGCCGCTCTCGCCGGGGTAGGACAACCTTTGGCGGGAAGCGCAACTCATACCTCAGCAGTAGGAGGGGACGGCTGCAGGTATCGAGCCGAAGGCGGTCTCCCAACGATTTCGACAAGCTCCTGCGCTGGGCTCTAGGCAGGATTTTCCCTCACGGTCTTCCCAATACCTAAAATTGCAGGACTTCTGAGCTAAAGCCCGTTTCCGAGTGTCGGCGCGCTCGAGGTTCACCGAAGGATGGTGGGCCCCGGGGCGGACGCCAGACGCAGACTCTGCCGCAGCGAACTTGTTGAAATCTGAGTAAATGAAGGCGGATTTTCGCGCAAGACCAACCAGGAGAAGCTCAACAGGAACCGGACCGCTGTGTGCGTATGGCAAGCAGGCAGTCAGACCGCGTGTAATGTTTCCGGGCACTAACGAAAGATGAGGAGCATGGCTATGGCGAAGACAGTGGTAGGAATGTTCAAGAGCACGGAAGAGGCGGAGCGTGTGAAGGAGCGGCTGGTGGCCGAGGGTTTCGAGGCTCGCAACATCACCGTGATGTCACAGAACCAGTACAGCGAAGGCACGATTCATACGGGCTTCGACCAAGGGTACGGGATCACGGGCGAGAGCGCGACTGGGTCCAGCATGGGAACGAAGACGGCGGGTACGGCCACGTCGACCTCGGGAACGGGCAGCTATGGCTCGGGCACAGCCTCAGGGACGAATCAGGGCTATGGCTCGAACCGGAACGAAGGCATGGGGGAGAAGATTGGCAATTTCTTCAAGTCTCTCGTGGGCGAGAACGACGATCCGGACCGTGGACACCAGCACTACCAGCAGGGCATCACGCAAGGTGGCGCGGTGCTGGCGGCAACGGTGCATGAAGACGATGCGGACGAGGTAGCGCAGATGCTTCGTCAGCACGGCGCGCGGAATGTGGACGAGGAGTACGCCTCGGGCACGGGGGCTCCAGGGTCCACCGCTACGCAGACGACAAAGCCGACTTCCACTGGCCAGAGCTACGGCGGCGGACAGTATGAGGGCGGCACCTCCGATGTGGAGGGCGAGCGCTCGATTCCTGTGGTCGAGGAAGAGCTGCAGGTAGGCAAGCGCACCGTGAATCGTGGCGGCGTTCGGATCTACACGCATGTAACTGAGCGTCCGGTGAGTGAAGATGTCACCCTGCGCGAGGAGCATGTGCGCGTGGAGCGGCGGCCGGTGAATCGGGCAGCGACGGCGGCCGACTTCCAGCAGGATGGCAAGACGATCGAGCTGACTGAAACCTCGGAAGAGGCAGTGGTCGGCAAGACGAGCCGCGTGGTGGAAGAGGTCGTGATCGGCAAAGAGGCGACGGAGCGTACGGAGTCGATCAAGGATTCGGTGCGTCGTACGGACGTCGAAGTCGAGAAGATAGAGGGGCAGGACCGCTTCGCGACGAAGGATCGCTAAAGGTGCTTGCGGCAGCGAACGAAGCAGGCTGGACTCCATGTCCAGCCTGCTTTTTTGATGAAGTCGTGTGAGAGGGAGTGCGCAATGGATCAGGGAATGAAGCAGGACGGGAAGGGTATCGCAGGGTCTGGCAGCGTCGACCGGGAGACGGGAGTGGCTCAGATTCGCATGGCGGATGGGCAAGTGTTCGAGGTGCCGGCCGAGGTGCTCGAGCGTTACCGGAAGCCGCGGGAGACGGTGTCGGTGGACCAGTCTGCCGACTTTGGAGACGGTGGAGTGGTGCCGATTCTGGCGGAGGAGTTGAACGTCTCCAAGCGAACGGTAGAGCGGGGCACGGTGCGGCTCCGCAAAGAGGTCTTTACCGAAGAGGCAATCGTGCGCGTGCCGCTCCTGAGCAAAGGCTACGATGTGGTGCGTGTACCCCGCGGCGAGGCTGTGGAGGCGCGGCCGGAGGTGCGGCAGCAGGGGGCGACGACGATCTATCCGGTGGTCGAGGAGGAGGTGGTCACCTCGAAGCGGCTGATCCTTCGCGAAGAGATCCACGTGACGGAGCACACGGAGGAGACGGTGGGTGAGTCGAGTGTGGATCTGCACCGGGAAGAGCTGGTGATCGAGCGGAGCGCGTAACCGCGGCGCTTTCGCAGGAGCGATCGTCGCACGTCACTTGTTGTGAGATCGCACGTCACTTGTTGTGAAAGATGTCCTGCTGGACCTTGTAGTTTCCAGGGCCGCCTGTCACCGCGATGGGCAGCACGGTCGGTCCGTGATCCCGCTTGAAGAAAGGATTCAGGGGGATCAGCAGGAACGACTTGAATCCGGTGGTGACGTGAGAGAGATCCGAGTTCATGTGCAGGTTGCCGATGAGATGCACGTTCAGGTTGCGGAGATTGTAGGTGCCGGCGAGGGTTGCGGAGGCTCCTGGCACCTCGAACACCAGGTGTGCGGTGGAGGCGACGGCGTTGCGTAGCGTGACGGGGCCGCGGACGGTGGAGAGGACGTCGGCCTCCGCCTCGGCCTGGGCTGCGGCGCGAGGGTCGGGATGCAGCGGATGCGCGTCGATTCGGCGGGTGAAGGTGGTCAAGCTTTGTTCCGTCTTGGCACTGGTGATTCGCTCGGAGGGAATGTCCAAGGTCCCATTCATGTAGAGGCGCTGCAGGAAGGAGACTCCTGGAGCGGCGGGCGAGACGTAGGCATGCGAATGGAGCCAGAGGGGGCCTGTGACGGGCGCGGAGTGGGTGAGGAAGGGGTGAAGCACATCCTGAACACGTCCGCCCACGATCGCGAGATCGAGATTTGTAACCTTTGGAGTGCCTAGAACGCTTCCCTCGGCATGGACGAGGGTGGCGCCCAGGGTGGCATCGAGGGAGTGGATGTGGATGTTGGCGTTGAGCCCGTTGACGGAGAACTGCGCCCGGGTGACGATAGCTGTTGGGCGGCCGTGGCCTACGGCGAAGTTCGAGGTGGTCGCCTTGCCGGTGGCTTCGATGTTCTGGATGGTGCCCTGAAAGGACCCTTGGGCGGACAAGGTGCCGGCGAGGCCGCCGATAGAGCCCAGGAGAATGGGGGCGAAGGTGAACTCGCCGAAGAGCGGGGTGCTGCCGAGGCTCTTGGGATTCAGCGGGCCGAAGGTGCCGGAGGCGAGAATGTGGCCTCGGGGGACGGGGCTGTCCATGTCGATGCGGTAGGAGACGGTGCGGCCTTTCTGCAGATCTCCTATCGTCAGATCGCGAATAGGAAAACGCAACATGGGACCCTCTTTCTTTTCGAGATCGAGGATGGCATTGCGCAGGATGAGATGGTCCAGCAAGGTGGTGGGGCCGGCGAAGTCCGAGCTGCTGCCGGGAGGGAAGTCTTCATGATTGGCGCGGCTGCTCGCGGGCGGGATGACGAGGTGCAGGCCATCGATCCGCACGAACTGCAGGCGGTTCCTGAAGAACAGGAGATCGATCCAGCGGCCCTGGACCATGAGGCGGTCGGCGGTACCGAGGGGAGGCAGGTCGGGAGCTGAGTTTCTTCGCAGCGTAAGACCCTCCGCCACGAAGCCTGGGTGCGGCAGGTAGGTGCGGTGGTAGCGGTCGATCTTGATCTGGCTGGCGAGGACCTTTTCTAGAAAGGGCGCCACGATGTGGTAGCGGAAGGGCCAGTGGATGTCCAACTCGACCAGACCGACCGTGCATACTGCGAGTAGCAAGATCGCGAAGGCCTTCAACCAGTGGCGCAGGTAGCCGGTCTTCTTGCGGCGCGGAGGAGGAAGTGCGAAGCTCTCGTTCAATGCGTTCGCTCTCTCTGTACGAAGACGTGTATATGGGGATGGCGCGCACCGCGCTCGGGGTTGCTAGAGGGCTTCCATCCGCACCTGGTTTTGTCCGTCGGCTCCTGAGCGAATGCTAAACTCAGGTGTTTTCTTCTTGGGGGTTTGCGTGAGTCTGGCTGGCGAACGAAGTGGAGCTCTGACCGACCTTCTAGGGGAGGAGCGCATGTTCCGGGATACGGTGCGGCAGTTTGCCGCGGAACGTATTGCGCCTTTGGTGCGCGGGATGGACGAGTCTCAGCAGATGGATGCGGACATGGTGCGGGAGCTGTTTCAGCTTGGACTGATGGGCATCGAGATCCCGGAGGAGTATGGAGGCTCGGGTGGAACCTTCTTCGACGCGATTCTGGCGGTGGAGGAGCTGGCGCGCGTGGACCCTTCCGTGAGCGTGATGGTGGACGTGCAGAATACGCTTTGCGCGAACGCTCTGATGCGCTGGGGGACGGAGAGCCAGAAGAGACGCTTGCTCACCCGGCTGGCCGTGGACACGGTTGGCTCCTACGCATTGAGCGAGTCCGGTTCGGGCTCGGATGCGTTCGCTCTGCGCACGCGGGCGACGCGCCGGGGGGAAGACTACGTGCTGAACGGCCAGAAGCTTTGGATCACGAACGCGAAGGAGGCAGGCATCTTCCTGGTCTTCGCCACTCTCGATCCCGCGCTGGGCTACAAGGGGATTACAGCCTTCGTGGTCGAGCAGGGAATGCCCGGATTCTCCCTGGGCAAGAAGGAAGACAAGCTGGGTATACGAGCTTCGAGCACATGCGAACTGGTCTTCTCGGACTGCGTGGTCCCGGCGGGAAACGTTCTCGGCGAACCGGGCAAAGGCTACAAGATCGCGATCGAGACACTGAACGAGGGGCGCATCGGGATTGGGGCGCAGATGCTGGGGCTGGCAG
>CAXTPY010000124.1:0-5885 GCA_964246195.1 uncultured Acidobacteriaceae bacterium
CACGCGCGGGGGCGGTGGAGCTTCGCAGGACCATGGTGGGCTCGACGACGTACTCGCGGCCCTTCACGGGCTGCTTGCCTCCGCTCTCTTTTTCATGCAGCAGGGCGCGAAAGGCGGCGTTGGCGATCTCCGCGCGCGGAAGGCTGACGGTGGTCAAGGGAGGGCGGGTGAAGGCGCTGAGCTGGATATCGTCGAAGCCTATGACTGAGATGTGGTCGGGCACGCTGAGGCCGCGCTCGGAGATGGCGCCCATGGCACCGATCGCGGTCAGGTCGTTCGAGGCCACCACGGCGGTGGCGTCCGCTCCGGAGTCCAGTATGCGCAGCATGGCCGCATGGCCTCCATCGACGCGGTGATTGCCCTCCTGGATGAGGCCGGGATGGCGCATGAGGTGTTCTCGAGCGGTGTCTTTCATGAAGGCGCGGAAGCGCATCTTGGCGGACTCCAGGTGCATGGGTCCGCTGATGAAGGCGACTCTCTTGTGGCCGAGGGCGACGAGATGTTCCATGGCCCAGTCGACTCCCGCCGAGTAGTTGATTTTGACGTTGCTGACTCCTGGCCCGGGCACGCCGGCATCGAGGAACACCAAGGGAATATGGCGCTTGCTGAAGACCTGCACGAGCGCGGGGTCCATCTCGGAGGTCATGATGGCGACGCCATCGACCTTGCGCTGCAGCATCCTGGTGACGCAGATCTTCATGCGCTCGGGATCATAGTTGGTGTTGGCGATCAGCACCTCCTGGCCGTGGACGACGGCGATATCCTCGAAGGCCTTGACCAGTTCGGGGAAGAAGGGGTTGGTGATATCGGAGATGATGAGGCCGTACATGCTGCTGCGTCCGGAGCCTAGCGCACGGGCGTTGGTATCGGGGTAGAAGCCGAGCTCCTCGATGGCTTTGCGCACACGCTGCTCGGTGGCTGGACTCACCTTGGCGGTTCCGTTGATGGTGCGGGAGACCGTAGCCGTGGAGACATGCGCGAGTTTGGCGACAGCTCTGATGTTCATAGGGCGAAGCTTTCGCTGCGCTTACGTTGCAGGCAGGAAGAGGAGACGGTGCGCAGCCAAGTGTACCGCCAACGCTATGTAACCCGTTACAATTCTGTGTTCTTCGCTGCGCGGGGGCAGATGCCACTCGCGGCGATATAGACTTCGGCTATCGTCCTCGCGATCGGACCAACCTCTGCCCGCCTCCTGTCCAAACCGCCGGCTTGTGATCCTGCTAGGGGCGCTGCTGCTGCTGGCTCCGGGCGGCGCGCAGTCGCCCTCGCCGGCGGCGCCCATGGTGCCGGGGAATTTCGTCGATAGCACCTCTTCTTCCGGCATTCACTTCACGGCCACGGCCTCGCACACGCCGAAGAAGTATCTGCTCGAGACCATGGGGTCCGGCGTGGCGCTGCTCGATTACGACAACGATGGGCGGCTGGACATCTTCGTGGTCAACGGGGCTCCGCTCGCGGACCCCACGCAGCCGGGCACGGTTCCGCGGAAGTCCGGCCCGCAGGATTGGAACCGGCTGTTTCACCAGAGGTCCGATGGGACCTTCGAAGACGTAACGGAACACGCGGGGCTGCAAGGCATCGGCTACGGCATGGGTGTGGCCGTCGGCGACTTCGACAACGACGGCTTCGAAGATCTTTACGTCACCGCGTACGGAGGCAATCGGCTGTACCGCAACAACGGCAATGGCACCTTCACGGACGTCACCGCGGCCTCGGGTACGGGAGGCGTGACCGCGGCGGGGCAGAGCTGGTACACCTCGGCGGCCTGGGTCGATCTCGACAATGACGGGCTGCTCGACCTTGTGGTGCTGCGGTACCTGCAGTGGGACTTCCCGGAGATTTACTGCGGTGAACATCGCGAAGGCTACCGCGCCTACTGCCACCCGGACCTCTTCCCTGCCATCTCCCCCTTGGTGTACCACAACGATGGGCATGGCCACTTCAGCGAAGTCTCCGCCAAGATCGGTCTCAACGTACCTGGGAAGGGCTTGGGGATCGCTCTGGCGGACTTCGACCGCGACGGCCATACCGATATCGCCATCGCGAACGATTCCATGCTGGAGTTTCTGTATCGGAACAAGGGCGACGGCTCCTTCGAGGAGCAGGGCCTGGCGGCGGAGATCGCCGTCGATGGCGACGGGCGCACCTACGCGGGGATGGGCATCGACTTCGAGGACTACAACAACGACGGGCTGCCCGACCTGGTGATCACGAATCTAGCGAACCAGCGCTACGCCTTGTATCGCAACAACGGCGATGGATCTTTCACCTACGACTCGTACTTGACCGGACTGGCGGGCATGACGCTGCTCCACTCCGGCTGGGGCATCCACTTTCTGGACTACGACAACGATGGCTTGAAGGACCTGCTCATCGCGCAGGGCCACGACCTGGATACCATCCAGCTCACCTCTCCCGAGCTTCGGTACAAGGAACCGATGCTGCTCGCGCGCAACACGGGCAAGGGTTTCGTCGATGTTTCGGGGCAGTCGGGCGCGGTGTTCCAGGAGCCCTGGGTGGCACGGGGCATGGCGGTGGGGGACCTTGATAACGATGGCCGCCTGGATGCGGTGGTGACGACCAACGGCGGGCCCATACACATTCTGCACAACCAGACGGCGACCTCGAACCACTGGCTCACGCTGGCGCTGACGGGCCACCGCAGCAACCGCGACGCGATCGGGGCCGAGATCAAGCTCACGACGGCGCACGGCTCGCAATGGCTGACCGTCTCGACCGCGGCGGGCTATCTCTCCGCGAACGACAAGCGGGCCCACTTCGGCCTGGGCGCGGACACCGTGGCTAGCCTGGATATACGCTGGCCGAGCGGCATCCTTCAGCACCTCGACACCCTGCACGCCGACCAGATCGTCCGGGTAGACGAGCCTACAGCGCCGCGTCCTTGATGGGGAGCGCGCGCGAGGGCTGGGCACGCACCGTATTCTTGTCACAAGCCGGCCACAGAGAGGCCTAACGGGAGACACACGCTTGCCGCACGCGAAGACAGTCTCCGCCCGCCAGCACGCGCCCGAGGGCCTGCAGCGCTCGCTCACCTCGACGCAGCTCTCCATGATCGCCATTGGAGGGGCCATTGGCACCGGGCTGTTTCTGGGCAGCGGCTTCGCCATTGGGCTCGCCGGACCGTCGGTCTTGCTCAGCTACCTGCTCGCGGGTTTCATCTCGCTTCTGCTGATGGGCTGCCTCACCGAGATGACGGTAGCCCACCCGACGCCGGGGTCCTTTGGAGCTTACGCTGGCCACTACATCGGCCCTCTCGCTGGGTTTCTGGTCCGCTACAGCTACTGGTCCGCGGTCGTGCTGGCGGTGGGCACGGAGGTGACGGCGATCGCCGTTTACATGCGCCTGTGGTTTCCCTCGACGCCGGGCTGGCTGTGGATAGCGCTGTTCTCCACGCTGCTGATCGGCATCAACGCGCTGCGCGTAGGGGTCTTCGGCTCGCTTGAATCTTTCTTCTCCCTGGTCAAGATCGTCGCCATTCTGGGCTTCATCCTGCTTGCCCTGTTCGTTCTGTTCTCGCGGCATCGCTCTCCCGCTCTGGGCTTTCACTTGTATACGGACCACGGAGGCTTCTTCCCCTTCGGACTGCGGGGCACGTGGTTTGCGGTCATCGTGGCGATCTTCAGCTACTTCTCAATCGAGATGATCGCCGTGGCCGCGGGGGAGGCGCGCAACCCTGGGGAGTCGGTGACCCGGGCCTTTCGCGCGACTCTTGGGAGGCTGGTGGGCTTCTACCTGGTGACGCTTGCGCTGATGCTGGCCATCGTTCCCTGGCAGCAGGCGGGCACCTCCGGCAGCCCGTTCGTCCGCGTGATGCAGGCCGTCCATCTGCCTTACGCGGCGGCGTGCTTCAATCTGGTTGTGCTGGTGGCGGCGGTCTCGGCGATGAACAGCCAGCTTTACATCACCAGCCGCACGCTCTTCTCGCTGGCGCGGGCGGGGTACGCTCCCGCGGCGCTGGGCCGGCTCACACGCGCGGGGGTGCCGCTGCATGCTCTTCTCCTCTCCTCCTCGGGGGTGCTGGTGGCCGTTGTGGCGAACGCGCTCTTTCCCGGGGTAGCCTTCATCTTCATGATGGCCATCTCGATCTTCGGCGCACTCTTCACCTGGCTGATGATCTTCGTCACCTTCCTTTTCTACCGGCGCAGCGGCATCGGGCGCCCGGAGGCGTTCCGCATGACCGGCGCGCCCTGGACTGCGCTGCTGGGGGCGGGCCTGCTGCTGGCCATCCTGCTCACTACGCCGTTCACACGGGAGTTCCGCGCGACGCTTCTCTACGGGATACCCTTTCTGTTGCTACTCACGGCGTTTTTCTTCAAGCTGCGCAGCGGGCCCGGGGCGAACCCCGACGCCACCCTGCCTCCGCTGCTCGACTCGTAACGGCGGCTCGTAGCGACGGCTGGAGGCACGCGGGGGGGCACCTGGATCACCTACTATGGTAGGTACGACTATGCTCTCCGCTGCCGAAGCCGCGCCTCTCGACGCCTCCGCTCTCCCCGACCCTCTGCTCGGCTGTCGCCGACGCTTCCCGATCCTCGCGAACACCACCTACCTGGTCAGCCACTCCCTGGGCGCCATGCCCGCGGAGGCGGCAGAGAGTGTTCGGGAGTTCACCTCCACCTGGGCGACGCGGGGCGTACGCGCCTGGCAGGAGGGGTGGTGGGAGATGCCCGTCGTGGTGGGGGACTTGATCGGGTCCATCGTGGGAGCCGGGCCTGGCGAGGTGGTTCTGCACCAGAACGTCTCGACCGCCGTCTGGGTGGTCACCTCGTGCTTCGACTGGAGCGCCGCACGCAATAAGCTGGTGACCGACGGCCTCAACTTCCCCTCGAACGACTACATTCATCACGGTCTGGAACGCCAGGGCGCACGCGTGGTCTCCGTCCGGTCGCGCGATGGCATGACGATCGAGCTGGAAGATCTGCTCGCCGCGATCGACGAGCAGACGCGGCTGGTGAGCGTCTCCCACGTGGCGTTTCGCTCCTCCTTCGTGCAGGATCTCGCCGCTATCGTGGAACGCGCCCACAGCGTAGGCGCGCTGGTGGTGGCGGATCTGTACCAGTCGGCGGGCATACTTCCTGTGGATGTTCGCGCGCTCGATGTGGACTTTGCCGTTGGAGGCTCGGTGAAGTGGCTCTGCGGAGGGCCGGGCGCGGGGTATCTTTATGTTCGCCGGGATCTCTGGGGGACGCTCGAGCCGGCCGCGACGGGCTGGCAGGCCCACCGCGAACCGTTTGCCTTCGAGCCCGGGCCCATCGCCTACGCGGAGGATGCCTTCCGCTTCCTCAGCGGCACGCCCAACGTCCCGGCCCTCTACTCCGCGCGCCCGGGCTACGAGATCGTCAAGGAGATTGGGGTGGAGGCCATCCGCGCCAAGAGCCTGCGCCAGACCGGGCGACTGATGGACCTGGCCGAGGCCGGAGGCCTTATCGTCCGCACGCAGCGGGATCCCGCGCGACGGGGAGGCGTTGTCGTGCTGGACATCACGCCGGGAGAACGTTTTAGCGCTGAACAGGTCACGGCGGAACTGCTCCGCCGCGAGATTCTGGTCGATTTCCGGCCCGGCGCAGGTATCCGAATGGCGCCTCACTTCTACACCACCGATGCCGAACTCGACTATGCCTTGAGCGAACTCCTGGCCATTCTCCGTACGTGATAGCCAAGCAGAGTGGAGGCGGGGGGGGTGCGGTTAGAAGCGGAGTTCGCCGATGTAGACGCCCCAGGGGGCCAGGGTGACGGCGTCGAGGTTCATGGGGCCCATGACACGGTCCGAGCGGAGGACGGTGCGGAGGAAGCTGCCTCGGAGGTGGAGCTGGAGGAGGTTGGGCTGGAGGTCGACCTGGACCGGGCGGGGGGAGAGGTTGCAG
>CAXTPY010000125.1:0-5883 GCA_964246195.1 uncultured Acidobacteriaceae bacterium
GTAGAAGCCGGTGTGGTCGCCGAAGGGTCCCTCGGTGCGCAGCTCGCCGAGTTCGACGTAGCCTTCGAGGATGTACTCGGCGTGGGCCGGGACTTCGAGGTCGACGGTCTCGGCCTTGACCAGTTCCACGGACTTGCCGCGCAGGAAGCCGGCGATCAGGTACTCCTCGACGTCGGGCGGCGCGGGCACGATGGCGGAGAAGGTGGTGGCCGGCTCGGTGCCGATGGCGACGGCAACCTCCATGCGTCCGCCTCGAATCTTGGCGAGGGTGTTGGCCGAGAGGCTCGCGATCGACGGCGCCGCTGCGGTACCGCCGGAGGTGATAGCCATCAGGTCGACGGCGGAGGCGGTGTCGGGCGAGGCGGAGCGCAGGCGGTCGCGCATCTGCTCCGCGGCGACCTTCTGCCGCTGCCAGTGCATGCCTGTGGTCTGGCCGTCGTAGACCTGCATGCGGTACATGCCCACGTTGCGCTTACCCGACTTCGGGTCGCGTGTGATGACGCAGGGAAGCGTGATGAAGCGGCCGCCATCCTGGGGCCAGGTCTTGAGGATGGGGAGCTTCAGCAGGTCGATGGGCTGGCCCCGGTCGGCGCGGTGGATCACCTGTTTGCAGGGCGCGTCTTCGGCTGGGATCACCTTGGGGAAGAAGCTGCCTACCTCGGCCAGTTTGGGCAGAAGCTTCAGCTTGTCCAGCATGGAGACGGGCGTCTGCGGATGGATCAGCACGCGGAGGCGGTCGGCGATGGCATCGAGCGAGTCGCATTCGAGCGCGAGGCGCATGCGGCGTTCGCTTCCGAACTGGTTCATCAGGACGCGCGCGCCGGGATGGCCGGCGACGTTCTCGAAGAGCAGCGCCGGGCCTCCGGAGTAGACGCCGTCGCGACGTAGTTTGGAGGCGCGGTCGGCGATCTCGGCCATCTCCAGGATGGGATCGATTTTTTGCGGGATGCGCTTCAGTTCGCCAGCTTTATCGAGCTTCTTGATCCATTCGCGCAGGTCGGTATAAGCCAACGGTCCACTCTCCCCAGGCACCATGCACGGCACCAGAATGTATGGTACTTGGACGGAGGATTTGCGGGACTTTTGCGGGGGCGGATGGAGATCAGGAGATCGATTTACCGGGCGTTTTTTGGTATGGCCGTGGCGGAATGCGTGGAATTTGTCCGTGAAACCTCCACGTACTCGTGGAGCGGATACCCGGCGTTCTTCCAGCCGTCGAAGCCTCCGCGGAGGGGGCGCACACGGTAGATGCCGAGCTTGTGAAGCTGCATGGCCACCTTGGCGCTGGTCTCCTCCGACGGGCAGGTGCAGTAGAGGACGACGTCGCGGTCGAGCGGCAGAAGCTCCTTGTGCGCGGCCAGGTCTGTGGGTCCGATACGCAGGGCGCCGGGAAGGACGCGGGGATCGGGGAGGTAGTCGAGGGGATGGCGGAGGTCGACGATGAAGGGCGCGATGGCGCCGGAGGCCTCTGCGGTATCCAGGAGCTGCTTCAGTTCGGCGGGTTCGAGGCGCATAGCACGCACCTGGGAGAGGAACGCGCGCTGCTTCAAGAAGCGCGCCGCGATGAAGCCGAGCACCATGAGGATGAAGATGGCGAAGGCGAAGTGGGAGAGCACATGGAAGAAGGGGGCGGAACGTTTGGCGATGTCGCCGAAGAAGCGGCCGGCAAGGATGTAGGTCTCGGCCCAGAGGAGCGAGCCGGCGAGGTCGTAGAGCAGGAAGCGGGGCAGCGGCATGCCGGTTTGTCCGGCGATGGGGGCGGCGACGGTGGAGAGTCCGGGGACGAACTTGGCGAAGAGGAGGGTGACGGGGCCGCGGCGGGAGAAGTAGTTCTGGGTCTTCGAGACGCAGGTGCTGGCTTCGAGCGAGAAGCGGCAGAGCAGGCGGAGCACGCCTCCGCCGAAGCGCCGTCCGAGCAGGAACCAGGTGGTATCGGCCACCAAGCAGGCGGCGAGCACGGCCAGGATGGCGGGGACGTGGTGGATGCGGTGGGTCGCGGAGAGAGTTCCGGCGGTGAGCAAAAGCGGAATGCTAGGGATGGGGACGCCGAGCTGCTCGATCAGCACCCAGGCGAAGAGGATGAGATAAGCGTAGTGAACGAGAGCTGCGATCGCGAAAGGCATGGAAGAGTACCGGGGTGCTGACACTGTAGATGATCCTGCAAGCCATTTGGGTGCGGCAGGGTACAGAGCTGGCAGTGGGCCGGGGGGAGGGGTAAAGAGGACGGCCCGGCTGTCGAGGACAGCCCGGCGGCACGGTTGCAGCACGATGGAGTTACTTGGCCGAAGGGACGGGCATCTCGACCGGGTGCTGGCCGATTAGCGGGGACACGGATCGTTGGGCCGGAGGATGGCCGGAGGATGGCCGGGACGACGAGGGAGAGAGTCGCTCGCTACTACTTGACGGTGACCACCGGGGTAACGGAGAAGCCGGGACGGAGAGCGTAGTCTCCATTCTCCTGCTGCAGGTTGGTGAAGTCGATGCGGACGGGGATGCGCTGCACTACCTTGACGTAGTTTCCGGTGGCGTTTTCGGGCGGGAAGAGGGAGAGCTTGGAGCCGGTAGCTCCGCCGACCTGGGTGACCTTGCCGGAGAACTTTCGGCCGCCGAGGGCGTCGACGGAGATCTTGACGTTCTGGCCGGGCTTCATGCGGTCCAGCTGAGTCTCCTTGAAGTTCGCCGTGACCCAGAGGTTGGTGAGGGGCACGATGGTGAGCAGGCTCTGACCGATGGAGAGGTTGTCGCCGATGTCGACGTTTTTCTTGTCGACGATGCCTGCGATGGGCGCGGTGACGTGGGTGTAGGAGAGGTTGAGCTTGGCCTGGTCGACACGCGCCTGGGCCTGCTGGACGTTAGCGAGAGCCGCGTTGGCGTTGGATTGCTCGGCCTTGATCTGCCCGGGGCCGTTCTTCACCGATTGCTGGGACTGGAAGCGCGCCTGGTTGAGCTTCTGCTGGGCCTGGCGGACGGCATCCTGCTGGGCGAGCACGGTGGCCTGGGCCTGGAGGACGGCGGCCGCCGTTCCGGCAGCCTGGGCTACGGCGGCGTCATACTGCTGCTTGGAGATGACGTCCTTCTGCACCAGAGGGGTGTAGCGTTCCACATCGAGTTGGGCGCGGATGGCGTTGGCCTTGGCCTGATCGACGGCGGCCTGCGCGGCCTGCACCTGCTTCTCGGACTGGGCTATGGCGGACATGGCGTTCTGAACATCGGAGTTGGTGGTGCTCAGGGCGGTGCTGACGGTGACGCTGGTGATGGGCACGTTGACGGTGGCCTGGACGTAGGCGGCCTGAGCCTGGGCGAGGGTGGCCTGGGCCTGCTCGAGAGCGACCTGATAGTCCTTGGGGTCGATCTCGGCGAGCAGGTCTCCGGCCTGCACCTGCTTCTCGTCCTGGGCGTAGACCTTGACGACCTGGCCGGCGACGCGCGAGCTTACCTGGTAGAGGTCGCCGTCGACCTGGGCGTCGTCGGTGTCTTCGGTGAAGGTGGAGTGCCAGTAGAAGAGGCCGGCGATGACGATGAGCAGGATGACGATGGCGGCGATGAGGAAGCGGCGACGGTTCTTCTTGCCTGAATCTTCTTTGTCCTTGTCGTCCTTGTCGTGGTCGCGTGTGTCCTTGTCGCCCTGGGGATCTCCGCCGGAGCTGTTTTTACCCTCGGGTGCGTCGCCGCCGCCTTGCCGCTGGATCTTGACGGTGCCGCTGATCTGGGCGGTCTGCTCGTTATCCTGGCCGTCTTTTTGCTGGTCAGTTCGATCTGCCACGTTTACTTTCCTCCGAGGTAGGCTTTGTACTGATTTTGTGCGACGCCGAGGGCGCGGGCGAGGGAGAGCTTGGCGATGTTGTGCTGATAGAGCGCGCTGATGTACTGGTCGTTGGCGGTCTCGGTCTGGGACTGCGCCTGGGAGACGGGCAGGTTGTCGGCGACACCGGCCTTGAATCTCTGCTGGGCCTCGCTCAGCTCTTCCTGGGCGAGTTCGAGGTTGGAGTGGGTGGTCTCGACCAGCTTGGCCGCGGCCTGGATGTCGAGGATGCTGTCACGGACGTCCTGATTGACCTGCTGGACCTGGTCGGAGAGGCGCGCGCGGGCCTGCTGGTACTGCGCATCCGCGACGTCCTCCTGGCCGCGGGTGCGGGCGATCTGCAAGATGGGCGCGGAGATCTGTCCGGTGGCGCTGTAGGTGCTGTGGGAGTGGCCTGGGGTGGTGCCGAGGTCGCCAAAGTCTCCGCTGAAGCTGGCTACGGGAAGCTGGCCGGCGAAGGCTGAGGTCTTCTCGTTGCGTGCTGCCTTCACCTGTTCGGCGTAGGCGGCGAGGTCGCGGCGCTGCCTAAGCGCCTGTTGGAAGGCGGCCTGGGGGTCGGGCTGGTCGAGGGCGGCGAAGGGAGCGCTGTCAGCCAGGCGGAAGTCCTGGTCGAGGGGCAGGCCGATGGTGCGGGCGAGCGCGAGCTTGTCCTTGGCTAACTGGTTGGTGGTGGAGATGAGGGTCTGCTGCTCGTTCTGGTAATCGACCTGGGCGCGGAGCACATCGAGGCGGGGGCTGGTGCCGGCCTCATGAGCGGCGGAGGCCTGGTCGAGCGAAAGTTTGGAGGTCGCGAGTTCGGCGTTGACGGCCTGGATGCGGGCGGCGTCGGCGACGGAGACCAGGTAGGCGTTGCCTACGGTCAGGACAACGAGGTCGCGGGCGTCTTCGGCAGTCAGCTTCGCGCTCTGGAAGTTGTGCTTCGCGGCGAGGTAGTTCTCGAGCGCGGAGACATTGAGCAGGTTCTGGGTGAGATAGGCGCGAAAGTCCACCACCTGGAAGGGCCCTACGATGGGATTGAGGCCGGGGATCTTGAGGCCGAAGGCGGCGAGGTTGAGCTGCTGGACCTCGATGCTGGCGGCGGCGGTGACGGTGGGCAGCAGGGCTTGCAACTCTTCGAGACGCTGACCGTTGGCGGACTTGGTCGCGGATGTCTGGAGGATGAGGCCGAGATTCTGGCGGAGGCCGCGCTGGATGGCTTCATCGAGCGAGAGGTCGATGGTGGTGCCGGTGGATCTGCCGCTGACCAGGCTGCCGCGGAAGGAGTCGGAGGTGACCTGCGCGGCGTTCTGTCCGGCGGCGTTATAGAGCTGCTGCTGTCCGCTGGCGATGGTGGAGCTGGTGGCAGCGGTGCTGGTGCCGGTGGCCACTGCGGGGGCTCCCTGCATAGGGCCTGGGGCGGCCTGGCTGCCGGACGCGCCTCCGGCCTGGCCTGCCGTCGGGGCCGCCATCTGCGCCGAGGCGGGTAGCAGGATTGGGAAAAAGAGCATGCCGAGACCGAGCAGTGCGGCTCGCACCCGCAACTCCATGTCAGATTTGCTTTGGATCATAGCTTCGATGGTACCTGCACCTGGGTGAAATGGCGGAATGCCAACGTGGGGCGTGAAGGCCTATACGCTGCACCTATCTTGAGATGCGGCGGGAATTGGGGAGTCTTCAAAAATTTGGGTTGGGCGCTTCGCGCGTCGTGCAACTCGGGGAGCGGATAGACTTGACGGGGGCCGTATGCGGGTGAGGTAGGGATGGGCATGGTTCTTGGGATCGATGTAGGCACTGGCGGGACGAGGGCGGTGCTGGTGGATGCCGCGGGTCGATTGGGGGCCTCGGCTTCGGCGGAGCATGCGGCGATCCGCTCGGAGCGGATTGGCTGGGCCGAGCAGGACCCGGAGGATTGGTGGAGGGCGGCACAGGAGGCGATCGCGGGTGCGATGGCGGAGCGCAAGCTCTCGGGCACGGAGATCGAGGGGGTGGGACTGACGGGGCAGATGCATGGGTGCGTGATGCTCGATGGTGCGGGAGAGGTGCTGCGTCCGGCGCCGATCTGGTGCGACCAGAGGACGCAGCCGCAATGCGACTGGCTGCAT
>CAXTPY010000126.1:0-5784 GCA_964246195.1 uncultured Acidobacteriaceae bacterium
TTTGCCAGGGCGGCCAGGGGCCGGTGCGGGCGGGGGTGGGGGGCGGCGGCGGGGGGGAAGAGCTCGTACCAGGGGGAGAAGCGGGCGCGTTCGCGGTCGACCCAGACGCTGCCCTGCTGGGAGGAGCGGGTGATGAAGTTGGGGTCGGGGTAGTTGGCGACGACGCTGAGGAACTGGTCGGAGAGCGGGTAGTCGTAGTGCGCGGCGTCCTGGTCGGCGAGCCAGCGGAGCGAGAGAACGATTTGGGTGATGAGCTTGGCGTCGGTGCCGGTGGCGCGTGAGGCGGTGTGCTCGAGGATCTCGGCTCCGGTGCGCAGGGCGAGGGGGATGTTCTGACTCTCGGCAGCGGGCGGGGAAGCGGCGCCGGGAGCGGAGTCTTTCTGAGCTGCGAGGCGCTTTTTTAGGTCCGCGCACCAGGTGGCGAAGTGGTCGGTCCAGCCTTCCAGGTAGAAGGTGTAGAGGCCGAGCTTGCGGGCAGGGAAGGAGGCGGTGTAGAGGTCGTTGCCGGAGGCTGCGAGCGGAGTCGAGGTCCAGGCGCGTTCGCTCTCGTGCTTGTAAAAGAGCCGTCCCGCTACAAGGTCATGACCGTCTCCGAAGAGAGCCGCGGAGATGGTGACCTGATCCTCGAGGATGCGTTTGGCGGGGTGGCGGCCACAGTCCACGAGGGGCTGTATCTCTTCGATGACGACGCGTTTGCGGCCTTCGGTGGGTTTCATGAGGTTACGATCCTGCGGGTGGAATCGGCTCTTGGGGGTAAGCTAGCCTTTGAACCTTTTGCAACTACCGCATCGTACAGAGAGCACGGCACTTCTACACAAGAGATGCAGCGGGGGACACAGGTGTTAGCTGAGGCCAGAGAGCCTGTAGGGAGCTAAGGCCGGAGACAACTGAGCGGCTGTGGCAGGAGTCCAACAGACTCTGACCAGCGAAGCTCCTGCAAGCAAACAAGCTGACCTCTGAACATTCAGGTGGACGATGACGCTACGTGTTCCGCAGTCGACATACAGGCTGCAACTGCATAAGGATTTCCGCTTCGACCAGGCGGCCGCAATTGCGGATTACCTGTTTGCGCTGGGCATCACGCATGTGTACTCCTCGCCCTATTTGCAGGCGGCGCCTGAGAGCATGCACGGGTACGACGTGGTGGATCACCAGAGGGTGAATGCGGAGCTTGGCGGGGCGGAGGCGCATGAGCGTTTCTGCAGGCGGCTGGGCGAGGTGGGGCTGGGGCAGGTGCTGGATATCGTACCGAACCACATGTCTCTGGGGAAGGAGAACCGGTACTGGTGGGATGTGCTTGAGAACGGGACTTCGAGCCGGTACGCTTCATTCTTCGACATCGACTGGCAGCCGCAGGAGGAGCGGCTGCGGGACAAGGTGCTGGTGCCGATCTTGGCGGACCAGTACGGACGTGTGCTGCAGTCGGGAGAGATCAAGGTGGCGCGGCACAACGACATGTTCCTGGTGGAGTACTCGGGGCAGAGTCTGCCGGTCGCACCACAATCGCTGCCGATGGTGCTGTCGCGGGCGGCGGAGTATGCGAAGTCGGACCTGCTGAACTTTCTGGCAGAGTCGTTTGGGAGACTGCCGGCGCCGGAGTATGCGGACCGGCGGACGGTGCTGGCTCGGCACCGGGATAAGCTGGTGCTTTTCGAGCTGCTGAAGAGGCTGTGCGTGGAGCAGCCCAGGGTCTGCGAGGCGGTGGACAGGTCGTTGGCCGAGTTGAATGGGAATGTCGATGCGCTCGATGACTTTCTGAGCCAGCAGAACTATCGCGTGGCGTACTGGAAGGCGGCGGATCAGCAGCTGGGGTATAGGCGGTTCTTCGATGTGAATACGCTAATCGGGCTGCGTGTGGAGCGCGAGCATGTGTTCGAGGAGACGCATGCGTTGGTTTTGGATTGGCTGGAGCGAGGGATTCTCGACGGTGTGCGGGTGGATCATCCGGACGGGCTGCGCGATCCTCTGGAGTACTTCAAGCGTCTGCGCGGGCGGGCTCCGGAGGCGTGGATCGTGGGGGAGAAGATCCTGGAGCCGGGAGAGTTTCTACGCGAGAGCTGGCCGATCGATGGGACCAGTGGGTACGACTTCCTGAACGTGGCGGCTTCGGTGCTGATTCGGCCGGAGGGGATGGCGGAGTTGAGCGCGATCTATGCGGACTTCACGGGGGAGCCTACGGACTTCGAGGCGATCGCTCACGAGAAGAAGGTCGGCGTGGCGCAGGAGTCGCTGGCGAGCGATGTGAACCGGCTGACGTCGCTCTTCGTGGACATCTGCGAGTGCAACCGCAATCAGCGGGACTACACGCGGGCGGAGATACGACGTGCGATGCGCGAACTGGCGGCGTGCTTCAAGGTGTACCGAACGTACGTGGTGCCGGCGCGGGAGGAGATTGCGGAGCAAGACCGGGAGGCGATCGCGAATGCCTGCGAGTGCGCGAAGCAGAGGCGGCAGGATATCGATGGCGGGCTGTTCGACTTTCTGGGCGAGGTGTTGACGCTGAAGGTGAGGGGTAAGCACGAGAGCGAGTTCGTGCTGCGGTTCCAGCAGTTCACAAGCCCGGTGATGGCGAAGGGCGTGGAGGATACGGCCTTTTACTGCTACGACCGGCAGACGGGAATGAACGAGGTGGGGAGCGATCCGGGGCGCGATGGAGCCAGCGTGGAGGAGTTCCACCGGTACTGCGAGACGATGCAGGCGACGCATCCGCTGACGATGACGACGCTTTCGACGCACGACACGAAGCGCAGCGACGATGTGCGGGCGCGGCTGGCGGTCTTGAGCGAGATGCCTGGCAAGTTTGGGGCGGCGGTGCATCGCTGGGCGCGGATGAATGCGGAGTTGAAGACGAACGATCTGCCGGACAGGAATACGGAGTATTTCTACTACCAGACGCTGATCGGGGCTTGGCCTATTTCAGTAGAGCGCGTGCAGGCGTACATGACCAAGGCGATGCGCGAGGCGAAGCAGCGTACGTCGTGGGTGGCGAACAACAAGGAGTTCGAAGACGCGATGGGGCGGTTCATCGAGGCCACGTTGCAACATGCGCCTTTTCTGGAGGAGATGGAGCAGTTTGTGGGCAAGGTGAGGGATGCGGGGAGGGTGAATTCGCTGGCGCAGACGCTGATGAAGCATACGGCGCCGGGAGTGCCGGATCTGTACCAGGGAGCGGAGCTGTGGGACCTGAGCCTGGTGGATCCGGATAACCGGCGGCCGGTGGATTACGCATTGCGGCGTGGACTGCTCGAGGAGATGAAGGGCATGACGGTGGCGGAGGTGATGGGCAGGTCGGAGGAGGGCTTGCCGAAGCTGTGGACGATCCATCATGCGCTGCAGTTGAGGAAGGAGCGCCCAGAGTGGTTTGGGGCGGAGGCGGAGTACCGGGCGGCCGAGGCGCGGGGAGAGAAGGCGGAGCATGTGATCGCGTATACGCGCGGGGATGCGGTGCTGACGTTGGTGCCGAGGTGGAGTTCGCTGCTGGGGAATGCTTGGGAGCAGACCAGGATCACGCTGCCTGGGGGAGAGTGGAGCGACAGGTTGACGGGTGCGCTGTGGCCTGGGGGCGAGGTGCTGGTGGGTGAACTGCTGGCCCAGTTTCCGGTGGCGCTGCTGACAAAAGAGGAGAGACGGGATGCATGAGTTTGAAGTCTGGGCGCCGAAGGCTAAGAGGATGTCCGTGAAGGTGGGAGAGCAGACGTCTTCCATGGAGGGACCGAACGAACATGGGTGGTGGAAGGCGCGGGTGGAGACGGCGGGCTTTGGGTCGGATTATGCTTTCCTGATCGATGATGACAAGACGCCTTATCCAGATCCACGGGGGATGTGGCAGCCGGAGGGGGTGCATGGGCCGTCGCGGGTGCTGGATCCGACGTTTGCGTGGACGGATTCCATGTGGCAGGGGCCTCCGCTGACGGGCGCGGTGATCTACGAAATGCATGTGGGGACGTTCACGTCGGAGGGAACGTTCGAGGCTGCGATTGCCAGGTTGCCGTACCTCTTCGAACTGGGAGTAACGCATGTGGAGCTGATGCCGGTGGCGGCGTTTCCGGGCAAGTTCGGATGGGGCTACGACGGGGTGGGGCTGTATGCGGTGAACGAGCTGTATGGCGGGCCGGAGGGGCTGAAGCGGCTGGTGAATGCGTGCCATGGGCAGGGGATCGGGGTGCTGCTGGATGTGGTGTATAACCACTTCGGGCCGGTGGGCTCGTACGCCAATAAGTTCGGGCCGTACCTGACGCACAGGCACTGCACGCCTTGGGGGGATGCGATCAACTTCGAGGACTCGGGAAGCGAAGATGTGCGGCAGTATTTTTGCGATAACGCTTTGATGTGGATGCGCGAGTACCACATGGACGGATTGCGGCTGGATGCGGTGCATGAGTTCGTGGACCGCTCGGCGATCCACTTCATGGAGCAGCTTTCGGCGGAGGTGGAGGTGCTGTCCTCGACGCTGGGGCGCAGGCTGGTGCTGATTGCGGAGAGCGACCTGAACGATCCGCGGGTGGTGACGCCGCGAGAGGCGGGAGGGTTTGGGATCGATGCGCAGTGGAGCGACGACTTTCATCATGCCTTGTTTACGCTGCTGAATCCGGCGGAGACGGGGGGGTACTATGCGGACTTTGGGAGGCTGGAGGATCTGGCGAGCGCGTTGATGCGGGTGTTTGTGTATGACGGGAAGTTCTCTACCTACCGCAACCGGCGGCATGGGCGGGCGGTGCAGGGATTGTCGGCGCACCGCTTTGTGGGGTTCATCCAGGACCACGACCAGGTGGGCAATCGCGCGAAGGGAGACCGGCTGGAGCAGATCGTGGGCATGGACCTGGCGAAGGTTGCGGCGGGGCTGGTGCTGACGTCTCCGTTTGTGCCTATGTTGTTTCAGGGCGAGGAGTATGCGGCGTCCACTCCGTTTCAATACTTCGCGGACCATGAGGATCCTGAGATGGCGAAGGCTGTGTCGGAGGGGCGGCGGAAGGAGTTCGCGGCGTTTGGCTGGAGCCCGGAGGAGATTCCCGACCCGGAGAACGCAGAGACGTTCGAGCGGTCCAAGCTGAACTGGGACGAGGTGGGCGAGGGCAGACACGGGGAGATGCTGGATTGGTACAAGCGGCTGATCCACCTGCGAAGGAGCTCGCCTTCGTTGAACGATGGGGATCCTTTGCACGTTCGGGTGGAGGTGGATGAGGAGGAGCGCTGGCTGAGGCTGGACCGGGGTAAGGTCACGGTGCTGGCGAACCTGGGCGCGGAGGCGAGGGAGTTGAAGAAGCCGGAGGGGCGGGCGCTGGTGCTGGCCTCCTGCGAGGACGTGAAGGAAGCCCGGGACAAGGTGATGCTGCCGGGGGCGAGCCTGGCGATCTTCTCGGCGGAGCAGGCGGTTTCGCTGGGGATGGAGCTGGGGATGGAGAAGGAGCGCTGAACTGCTCTTGATGGTTCGGAGCGTCCGAAGTAGGGTTAGGGAGAGAGGGGATCGGAATGCAGATTGCGATGGTTGGTTTGGGGCGGATGGGAGCGAATATGGTTCGCCGGCTGATGAAGGGCGGACATGAGTGCGTGGTGTACGACCGCAGCGCCGAGGCTGTGCAGGCGATGGTGAAGGAGGGGGCGAAGGGCGCGTCTTCGCTGGAGGATATGGCGGGGCAGCTGCATAAGCCCAGGGCGGTGTGGCTGATGGTGCCGGCGGGAGTGGTGGATGCGACGGTGGGAGAGCTGCGGCCGCACTTGGAGGCGGAGGACATCCTGATCGATGGAGGAAATTCGTATTACGTGGACGATCTGCGGCACTCGAAG
>CAXTPY010000127.1:0-5663 GCA_964246195.1 uncultured Acidobacteriaceae bacterium
CCACCAACTCCGCGGCAGCGGCTACATCGAACGCATCACCCAGGCCCGCGCCACCCGCAACCACGCCCAAGCCTCCACCTACGCCTGAACGAACCACTCACATCGAAGACGAACTCCACTCCTCCGCCTTCCGCCGCGTCTCCACCCCACCCCGCGCATCCATCTCCTCCGACCGGTCCAGGCAGGCGAAGGCATCTAGGAACAAGTACACTGCGCGGTCCATAAAATGGCGCGGCCCATTCCTATTCCAGAAGTCTGCCTTTCCCAACAAATAGAGTCGCTTACCCGTGAATGGAACAAGCAAGCCAATGCCCACCGAGATCCTCTCCAGGGCCTTCTAATGCTGGGTCTTCATGCGGCGGGACATGAAGTCCATCAGCAGGTACGAGCCCAGGCGGTCGGGGGAGGTGAAGTAGGCCTTTCCGCGGCACATGGCGGAGACCTGCTGGACGAACTGCATGAGAGCGAAGTCCTGCGCGAGCATGAAGGTATTGATCATGATGTTGGAGCGCTTACAGCGGGAGACCTCTTCGAGGGTTTCGGCGATCACCAGCGGGTCCAGCCCGAAGGCGTTCTTGTAGATGCGCCCGCTGGGGAGGGTAAGGGCGGAGGGCTTGCCGTCGGTGATCATGACGATCTGCTTCATGTCTTTATTCTGGCGCGCGAGGATGCGCTGGGCGAGGCGTAGGCCTTCGCGTGTGTTGGTGTAGTGGGGGCCGACCTTCACGCGGGGCAGGTGGGCGATGGGAATCTCTTCGGCGGAGTCGTGGAAGAGGACGACGTTGAGAGTGTCGCCGGGAAACTGGGTGCGGATGAGGTGGGAGAGGGCCATCGCCACGCGCTTCGCTGGCGTGAAGCGGTCTTCGCCGTAGAGAATCATAGAGTGGGAACAGTCGAGCAGGACGACGGTGGCGCACGAGGAAGTGTAGTCGGCCTGGTGGATGTGGAGGTCGGTGTATTCGAGGTTCAGCAGCCCGGTGGGGGAGGGCGCACCTTCGCGAGCGAACACGCTCGACAGGGTGGCGGTGATGTCGAGGTTGAGGGTGTCGCCGAACTCGTAAAGCTTGGAGGAGCCGTTGGTCTCGACGCCGGAGGCCTCGTGGCGTGTGTCGTGGCGGCCGATGCTGGAGCGGCCTAGAGGTCCGAGGAGTTCGCGCAGGGCCTTGTAGCCGAGGAAGTCCATGCCCTTGTCCGTGACCTCGAAGCGTGCGGATGCGGCGTCGCCCTGCTCGCCCTGCCCGGGGTCGCGCATCTCAGCGTTGATCAGGTTCTGCTGCTGCATCTTCTCGATGATCTGGTCGATGAGCTCGTCAACCTGGTCGGGGGAGAGAGCTTCGAATTTCTCCTGGGACTCCTGGTCGAACAGCTCGCCGGATTCGAGCGCCTGGCGGATGGCTTCGCGGAGGTTCTCCATCGTCTGGTCGCCATCGAGCTGCTGGAAGCGGGACATGGGGTCCTGGAATCCGGAGTCGAGCAGGAAGTCGGAGAGGGCCTGCATGAGGTCTTCAAGACCGAAGCTGGAGGAGAGGTCGCCGGTGAATTTGGTATAACGTGTGCGCTTCATGCGGGCCCTATGGTGGAGCGGTTGGCTGGCGTGGACGGGAGTGGAAAGCAACTCTCTGAAGCCACTCTCTTATGATAAGCCTCGGGCTCGGCCGGTGTGAGCTGAGCGTCATCCATCGAAGGGTGGAGGAGAATCTCCAACTGTACAGTATGGAGGGGGCTTGGCTAGTATGGCTGCTGATGGAGCTTGCGCGCGAGGCGTCCCGCCCGGCCAAGCAGTATCGCGCAGTGGCCCATAACGATGACGATGACGAGAACGATCGGACGGTGGGTCGCGATTCTGGCGGTGGCGACAGGGGCCGCGGTTGTGTCTTCGGTGCTGGGAGCCGGAGTGAAGGCGGGCACCGAGGCGGACGATGCGGCGGCGGCTCGGCATGCCTATCACGAAAAGACTGCGCAAAAGTATGACTTCCACTTTGGCGCGAGCTCTCCGTTTCTGCCTTCGAATGCAATGACGGATACGGGCGAGTTCATGGACCCGAAGAGCTTTCCAACGGCGGAGTATTGCGGGCACTGTCACCAGGAGTCGCACCAGCAGTGGAGGGAGTCGGCGCACTCCAATGCGAATCGGGTGCAATATTACTTGCGCAATGTGGAGCTGCTGAATCAGGAGAAGGGGGTAGAGTTTTCACGTCACTGCGAGGGGTGTCACGACCCCATCGCGCTGCTTTCGGGAGCGTTGACGAAAGGCGCGCCTACCAAGCGGCCGTACGACCAGGATGGCGTGACCTGCATGGTGTGCCATTCGATACAGAAGGTGGACACGCGCGGGACGGGAAGCTACGTGATGGGGGTTCCCGCGGTGCTGGTGGATGAAGAGGGTAAGCCGATTGCGCGGCCGGTGAGCGATGCCGAGATACTCGCGCACCTGGACCGTCATACCAAGGCTGTGATGAAGGATTTTTATAAGTCGTCGGAATATTGCGCGGCCTGCCATAAGGCGGCACTTCCGAAAAGCTTGAATAACTATAAGTGGCAGCGTGCGTTCGCGGTCTATGACGAGTGGCAAGGATCGTCGTTTGCGAAACAATCTCCTCTACCGTTTTATACGAAGGACGCGGTTTCGACCTGCCAGACGTGTCATATGCAACGTGAGGCGATCAAGGGTGTGGACTACGGATCGGAGCAGGGGCGGCTTGCGTCACATCGCTGGCTGGGAGCGAATACGATCATTCCGAAGATCTATGGCTTCGACGAACAGGCGGCGCGCGTGACCCAGTTCTTGAGGAGTAGCGTCTTCAATGTGGACATCTTCGGGCTGGAGCTAGGGGAAGGTGCTTCGGCTGGAGCGCTGGTGGCGCCGCTGGGATCGGTGGGGTACGAGGCCTCCGCCGGCGAGATGGTGACGGCGGATGTGGTCATACAAAACAAGGGCATTGGGCATAGCCATGTCCCCGAGCAGCGCGATATGTACGAGTCGTGGGTGAACTTCACGGTGAAGGACGCGACGGGAAGGGTGATCGAGGAGAGCGGGTACCTGAAGGCGAATGGCGATCTTGACGAGCAGGCGCATACCTTTACCAACCGCCTGATCAACGTGAAGGGTGGAAGGAACGACCTGCACCAGGTCTGGAATAATCGCGTCGTCGCGTATAACAACACGATTCAGTCGGGGCGCTCCCAGGTGGTGCGATACACGTTTCGGATGCCGGCGTCCAACGCAGGTCCGGTCAGCATGAAGGCTACGGTGAAGTACAGGCGGTTCGACCAGCACTTTGCCGATTTTGGGATGGGCAAACACTACGAAATGCCGGTGGTGGATATGGCTTCGGAGACGAGGACGATCGCGATCGGAAAGAATGAAGTGACGGCGCCCGGGCCCAACGAGAACAAGGAGTGGATGCGCTGGAATAATTACGGGATCGCGCTGCTCGATGCGCAACAGTATGCCGCTGCCGTAAAGGCGTTCGAGAAGGTGAAGACCCTGCGACCCGAATATGCGGACGGTTATACGAATATTGCGATTGCGCAGATACAGTGGGAGCGATACAGCGAGGCCCGGCCGAACCTGGAGAAGGCGCTGGAGTTATCTCCTGGAAATGCTCGCGCTTTGTATTATCGTGCCTTGGTGGAGCGGAACGAAGGGAATCTGGAGGGGGCGATTGGGGATCTGCAAGAAATTACAAAAGCTTTTCCGCTTTCACGCGATGCTCATAGGGAGTTAGGATTTTCTTATTATCAGCTCCACAAGTATGCCCTGGCACGAATAGAGTATGAAGCGGTGCAGGGCATCGATCCGGATGATCTTGCGGCGCACTATAATCTGTCGATTCTCTATCGCAGGTTGGGAATGAAGGCCAAGGCGTCGGAGCAGGCGGCACTGTTCGCGGACCAAAAGGATGATCCGACGGCGAGTACATATGGCTTGGAGTATCTGCGTAGACATCCAGAATTGGCCAATGAAAGTGTGGTCTGGCACGTGCATGAGCTAAGTAATAAAGTACCTGCGGGAGTTATCGAAGCAGGCGGAGGATTACATTAATCGTGGCAGGGGATAGGAGTTGGACTTAGTGGACAGGGTTTACTGGGGCTTCGCGATCATCGTTGCGTTGGTGGGATGTGTGCTAACGGTGGGAGAGATGCAGCCGGTATATGCGTGGTCTCGCCAGAGCAAAGAGGCGGGCGAGCAGATATTCAAGACGCGCGGATGTGAGCACTGTCATGGCTTGGACGGCATAGGCACGCAGAGGGCACCAGGACTAAGTACCGTGGGCAAGCGCCTGAAACCGGCGCAGATCCGGCAGCAGATACTTCAGGGTGGGAAAGGCATGCCTGCATTTGGCGCGATTCTGAAGGAGGACGAGGTGACGGCGCTTGTTGATTTTCTGAAGGCTAAGAAGAAGGCTCCAAAGATGGGCGGGGAAGCGGGCCTTGCAGGGAATGGTGGGCACATCCGGGCAACCTCCGCCGCTCCGCCGGACAGCGTCGTAGAGCGGCCGTTCTTGCCGCTGTCTGTTCGTCCACCATCAGCTAATTCGCTCTAGCCACCGAACCTCAGCCGCCCTCAATCCCGCACCTGCGCCAGCAGACGCTTCCAGTTCTTCTGGTTCCTCCTGTAGCTCTTCTTCAGGTCCTCCAGAATCCTCTCGAAGTCTCCATGCCCCCCCAGCTTCCGCCACGCCGGATTGATGCTGAACCAGGGATAGTTTTCATTCCCCAGGTAGATCGCGCGCCGCAGCCAGTGCAGAGCCTCCGACTCATCCCCGTCCAGCGCGAAGTACGTCGCCAGCCTGTACGCCATCTCCCCGTCCGCCTCCGCCGCTGACAACGTCTCGTCCACGATGAACGTCGCCGCCTTCTCCCGCTCCCCCAGCTGCGCATAGCACAGCGCGATCGTCGGAAACACGATCCGCACCGACTTCTCATCCAGGATCACGTTCTCCAGCGTCTCGATCGCCTTCGGCAGATCCCCCGTCCGCATATATTGATATCCCAGCGAGATTCGCAGCAGAGGCTGCTTCGGCTCGAGCGTCAGCCCCTTCTCGATCTCATCCGCCGCCAGCTCCATCTGGTTCTGATACTGGTACACCCGCGCCCGATGGTTGTAAATCACCGCCGCATTCGAAGGATTCATCCGCAGCGACTGGTTGAACTGCTCCAGCGCCTCCTCGTACATCCCGTCGATCCGCAGCGTCTGCCCCGCCACCAGATGCACGTTCCAGTCGTTCCCCGCCGTCTGCAGCAGATGCTCGATCCCGTGCCGCGCCGACTCCTTCTCCCCCCGCGACAGCAGCATATACACCCTGTACAGATTCGCCTCCACCGAACCCGGATCCAGCTCCAGCGCCTTGTCGAACGCGCGCCTTGCCTCCAGCACATGCATCTGCCCCCCCAACCCATGCCGCGCATACTGCAGATGCGTGATCCCCAGCCCCGACCACCCCGGCGCATACTCCGCGCTCTGCTTCACCACACTCTCGAACAGCTCCCGCGCCCGCTCCAGATCCCTCCTGCTCCCCGTCCGCGACAGGAAGGAAGAGAGCACCGCCCGTGCCTCCAGGTACTCCTCGGAAACATCCTCGGTCAACGAGTTCGCCAGCGTGCTCGCCCGCGCCCCCCCCGGCCCGCCCCGGCCCCCCCCCCACCCCCCCCGCGGGGGG
>CAXTPY010000128.1:0-5647 GCA_964246195.1 uncultured Acidobacteriaceae bacterium
GTCGTAGACGGTCTTGCCGAAGAAGGGAGTCATCCATTGGTCGATGGAGTTTTCTCCGTAGTAGCTCTTCCAGTCGCTGATGCCGGCGCCAGCGACGGCGGCTTTGAAGCGTGTGGTCTGGGTGACGGCAAACATGGTCATGAAGCCTCCGTAGCTCCAGCCGGTGAGGCCTTCGCGTTCTTTGGCGATGGGGAGGCGGCTTTCGAGCTGGTCCATGCCTTTGAGGATGTCGCGGAGGTCGCCGTAGCCGAAGTCCTTGACGTTGGCCTGGGTGAACATCTCTCCCTGGCCATAGCTGCCGCGTGGATTGGGCATGAAGACGAAGTAGCCGAGGGCGGCGAAGGGTGCGCCTCCGTAGCCTACGCCGGGCCAGCGCGGCGTGACGGCTGAGGATGGGCCTCCATGAACGTAGACGATGAGGGGATATTTTTTTGCTGGATCGTAGTTGGCGGGATAGAGGAGCCAGCCCTGGACGTGGAAGCCTTGATCCTCCCACTGGACGTCCTCGGTCTTGCCCCAGGCGGGCTGGAGGCCGCTGTTGAGGTGGGTGATCTGCTGGAGGTTGCTAAGCGGGCCTGCCCAGACCTCGGGGGGATGCTCGAAGGAGCTGCGAACGAAGGCTACGTCTCCGTTCTGGGCGACGGAGACGCTCATCAGCAGAGAGCCGGCGCCGATGGTGTCGGGGAAGGTGGCGTTGATGGAGGGATCGTCCTTGCCGGTGCTGGTGTCGAGGAGAGTGATGTGGCTACTGCCTCCGACGTGCTCGGCGACTCCTAGGCTGTCGTCGTTGATCCAGGTGATGAAGGTGGGGGAGGAAGGGCGCTTGGGGGTGATGTCTTTGGGCTCGCCTCCGGTGGAGGGTACGAGGTAGATGTCGCCTCCGGTAGCGCCCTGATCGCTCATGAGGCCGCCGATGAAGGCGATCTGCTTGCCGTTGGGGGACCAGCGCGGGACGGCGAGCTGCAGGCCGTGCAGGGGACCGGTGAGGGTGGAGGTGTCGACGATGGGCTTGGGGGTTTGCGTGCCGGAGTGTTCGATGGCCTGGGTGTAGAGTTTGGCGACCCACCAGTTGTTTTCTCCGGGGGGATTGGCGGCGACGTAGGCGAGTTGTCGGGAGTCGGGGGACCAGTCGAATTCGTAGACGTGCAGGCTGGGGGGCGTGAGCTGGGAGAAGGCTTTGCTGGCGACGTCGACTGCGCCTACGCGCTGGATCTCGATGCCGTCCTCTCCGATGACGCCGGAGAAGGGCTTCATGGCGGCGAGGGCACCGGCGCTGCGGGTGGCGTTTTCGACGAAGAGGAAGGCTAGGGAGCGGCCGTCTGGGGACCAGGTGAGGGAGTCGAGTTCGCCGGTCAGATGGGTGAGCTGCTGCGTTTGGCCTGTCTTGGCGGACCAGAGGAAGACCTGTGACTGCGAGGGTTTCTCTTCCTTGGCGGTACAGGAGGAGATAAAGGCAAGGACCGAGCCATCGGGGGACCAGGCTGGGTCGTTGCTGCCGCAGGCGGCTGGGTTGCTGCCGGTGGTGATGATCTTGTCGCTTTCGGCGGGCCTGCCCGTGGAGTTGAGGTCCGTGACGTGGAGCTGCACGGCCTGGTCGATGCGCACGGACCAGGCGACGAACCTGGCGTCTGGCGAGATTGCGGCGTTGACGGGATTGTGAGTTCGGCCGAGTTCATCGAGCAGGGTGGAGATGCGGGCGTCGGGAGCGGATGTCTTCGAGGGGTCGGATTGGGATAGGGAGATCTTTGGGGTTAAGAGTAGTCCGACGAAGAGCGAGGCGGGGGCGAGGCGGAAGAGGAGAAGGAGAAGACGAGAGCTGTGGCAGGCCATAGGGCCAGCGTAGCATCCCTGGCGTGGGGAGGGCCTTGGGGTTTTTCTTGACTCCCGTCGCGACCCTTGATACTGTTAGAAGGTTCCGTGCGTATCCGGGGCGCTTCGCAGTGTAGGGAGGCTCCGGTTCAGGTATGGCCTATATCTGAGACCTTCACCGTGTCGAAGGCTCCGGTTCAGGTTGGGCCTGCAGGGTGGCAGCCGAAGAGGATTGGGTCGGCTGCGGTACACTGGATACGTTGATCTATCGCAGCATCCTTGGCTCTAAAGGGGTTGTCTGCGACCTATCACTATGTGCCTGCGACACCCTTCACCTAGGAGGGCTATGCGGGCCGGAACAGCGAAACGGAGTCGGCTCTACCCTTCCAGTGGTAAGGAAGCAAGGGACGATCGGCCACCGTCGACTGTGATTTCGTTTGTGGTTTCACAGCTGTTTGAGCGGGAGCTTTACTCGATGCGCTTTTGCGTGTCTCTACTGCGTTGAGTCGCAGGGGTGCGGTTTCTATGCGCGGCGGCTGACAACTGGTAGATGCAGGGCAGTACGCAGGAATGACTTTAAGGAGTTCGAGTGCCTACGTTCCATCAACTCGTCAAGCAGGGCCGCACGCCCACGAAGTACAAGACCGCCAGCCCCGCGCTGCAGGGCTCGCCGCAACGTCGGGGTGTATGCACGCGTGTTTATACTCAAACTCCCAAGAAGCCGAACTCGGCGCTGCGGAAGGTCGCGCGCGTGCGCCTTACGAATGGGATTGAGGTCACATCGTATATTCCGGGCGAAGGGCACAACCTGCAGGAGCACTCGATCGTGCTCATCCGCGGCGGCCGTGTGAAGGATCTCCCGGGAGTGCGGTACCACATCGTGCGCGGGACGCTCGATTCGGTTGGAGTGGCAAAGCGTCTGCAGAGCCGCTCGAAGTATGGCGCAAAGCGTCCGAAGGCGGCGAAGTAGCTGTAGCCGTCTCTGAGATCAAGTTCGAGATTAAGGTTCTGGGCTTGAGATGTCTACGGCCCTGAAGGAAGAAGAGAAGAGAAGAGAGAATGCCCAGAAAAGGTCACATTGCGAAGCGCGAAGTAGCTCCCGATCCGGTGTACAGCTCAACGCTGGTAACCAAGTTCGTCAACTCCATGATGTGGGGTGGGAAGAAGTCGACGGCTCAGGGAATCTTTTATACGGCGATGACGAATTTGGAGCAGAAGGGTGGCGACGAGGCTCTGAAGCTGTTCAAGAAGGCGATCGAGAACTGCAAGCCGCTGCTGGAGGTCAAGTCGCGCCGGGTCGGCGGGGCAAACTACCAGGTTCCGATTGAGGTGAATCCGGAGCGCCGGACGTCATTGGCGATTCGCTGGCTGGTGACATTTGGGCGCGCGCGGGGAGAGAAGGGCATGGTCGAGAAGTTGACGGCCGAGTTGCTCGACGCTGCGAACGGACGCGGCGCAGCGATGAAGAAGAAGGAAGATGTACACCGCATGGCGGAGGCAAACAAGGCCTTCGCGCACTATAGGTGGTAGGGATGGCGCTGAGTAAGAGCGCATAGGACGCGAGAGCGTCTTGGGATTGTGGCATCAACGCAGCTAGACCGTGGGCAGGTTGCCCGCAGATGAGAGATAGATCGTGGCACGCACTATACCTCTGAATCGTTGCCGGAATATTGGGATCATGGCGCACATCGACGCCGGCAAGACGACGACGACCGAGCGCATTCTCTTCTATACGGGCATCACGCACCGTATAGGCGAGGTGCATGAGGGCACTGCGACCATGGACTGGATGGAGCAGGAGCAGGAGCGCGGCATCACGATTACCTCCGCGGCCACGACCTGCACCTGGAAGAACACGCGGATCAATATTATCGATACACCTGGGCACGTGGATTTCACCGCCGAGGTGGAGCGTTCTCTGCGTGTTCTGGATGGCGCTGTGGCGTGTTTCGATGCTGTGGCGGGTGTGCAGCCGCAGTCGGAGACGGTGTGGCGGCAGGCGGACAAGTACAAGGTTCCGCGAATCTGCTTCATCAATAAGATGGATAAGGCTGGAGCGGACGCGGTGTATGCGACCAGCACGATTGTCGATCGTTTGGGTGCGCGCGCTGTGCCCATCAACATACAGATCGGCGCGGAGGCGAAGTTTCTCGGCGTCGTCGACCTGGTTACGATGAAGGCCATCTACTGGCACGACGAGACCATGGGTGCCGAGTACACGGTGGAGGAGATCCCGGCGGAGTTGCTGGAGACGGCGCAGCAGGCGAGGCACTTCCTGATTGAGGCCGTGGCCGACTCGGACGACGAGGTTCTGAACCTTTTTCTTGAAGGCCAGGAGCCGACCGTGGAGCAGCTGAAGTCTGGGATCCGCAAGGCGACGATTTCCATGAAGATCTTCCCGGTGCTCTGCGGCTCGTCGTTCAAGAACAAGGGCGTGCAGACGTTGCTGGATGCTGTGGTGGAGTATCTTCCGAGCCCGCTCGATATTCCTCCGATGATCGGCGGCAATCCGGACAACATGGAAGAGAAGATCGTTCGCAAGGCGGCTGATAGCGAGCCGTTTGCCGCGCTGGGATTCAAGATTATGACCGATCCCTTCGTTGGGCAGCTGATCTTCATCCGTGTTTATTCGGGGATGCTGAAGACTGGCGACTCCGTGCTGAACCCACGCACGGGCAAGACGGAGCGTATCGGCCGGCTGTTGAAGATGCATGCCAACAAGCGCGAGGAGATTACGGAGATCCTGGCCGGTGATATCTGCGCAGCCGTGGGCTTGAAGAACCTGGTTACAGGCGACACCATCTGCAACGACAAGCATCCTGTGGTGCTCGAGTCGATTGACTTTCCAGCGCCAGTGATTGAAGTGGCTGTCGAGCCGAAGACCAAGGCGGACCAGGAAAAGATGGGTATGGCGCTCGCGAAGCTGGCGCAGGAGGACCCTACGTTCAAGGTTCGTACGGATCAGACGAACGGCCAGACGATCATCTCCGGCATGGGCGAGTTGCATCTCGAGATCATCGTGGACCGTATGATGCGCGAGTACAAGGTAGAGGCCAATGTCGGCAAGCCGCAGGTGAACTACCGGGAGACCATACGGTCGAACGCGGAGGCCGAGGGCAAGTACATTCGTCAGACGGGAGGCTCTGGAAACTACGGCCATGCAAAGATTCGCATCGAGCCGAACGAGCCGGGCAAGGGCTACGAGTTTTCGAACGACACCAAGGGCGGCGCGATCCCGAAGGAGTACATCAAGCCTATCGATCAGGGTATCCAGGACGCGATGTTGCGTGGAATTCTGGCCGGGTACGAGATGGTGGATATCAAAGTGTCGTTGTACGACGGCAGCTACCATGATGTGGATTCGAACGAGATGGCCTTCAAGATCGCAGGTTCGATGGCCTTTAAGGAGGCGGCGCGAAAGGCTAAGCCCGTTCTCCTCGAGCCGGTGATGGATGTCGAGGTTACGGTTCCTGAGGAGTATATGGGAACGATCATCGGCGATCTGAACAGCCGACGAGGACGGATCGAAGGTATGGAGATGGTAGGCACCACGCAGGCGATCCGAGCGACCGTGCCTCTGAGCACAATGTTTGGATACGCGACGCATATGCGGTCCTCCACGCAGGGGCGTGCCAACTACAGCATGCAGTTCAAGCAGTATGAAGAAGCTCCGCGGTCGGTCTCGGAAGAGATCATCGCCAAGGTGCAGGGTAAAGACAGCAGGTAAGGCCGCCATCGAGCCCTTTGCAAGAGATTAGGAAAGCAAACGAATTAAGGAACTACGGAGAGAGTCATGGGCAAGGAAAAGTTTGACCGGTCAAAGCCGCACGTAAACATT
>CAXTPY010000129.1:0-5609 GCA_964246195.1 uncultured Acidobacteriaceae bacterium
GCCCACCTCCCCCCGCGCAAACGGCAGCGCTACCCGCCGCAGATACTCCGGCGTAACCCGCACATCGCTGTCGCTGATCACCCACAGATCGTGCGTCGCGACCTTCGCCATGGCGGCCAGCGAACAGACCTTCGCATTCGCCGCCCACGGTTCTCCGCTGGTCACGAAACGTGTCGTAGTCTCCGGAAACTCAGCCGCCACCCGCCGTGCGATCCGCAGCCCTGGGTCTTCCTCCGTCCTGGCGCAGAAGACCACCTCTACGCGAGAAACCGCTGTAGAAGGAGCCGCTTGAACAAAGTCTCCAGTGGCTTTTTCGGCGTGGGCGGCGTAGTCCTGCCGGTAGAAACCCCGCAGATTGTCCGCCAGCCCGGGCTCGCTGCCGTGCAGCGGCTTGAACAGGGTCAGGGGAGGCAAATAAGGCGGCATGGTGCCGAGCGCGGCTTCTTGGCGTCTTGCATCCCGTTGAAAACGCAGGGCTCCGGCGAGCACTAGAATCAGGAAGACGGTCGAGGTCAGAAGGCCGAAGAGCCCCAGCCCAAGCACTCCCCACAACGCTTCTGCACCGTGCATTCCACCTCGGTTTTACCGTGTTTTGCGGGTCGAAAACCACGCATCTGTCCAGTCTACGCGCCCGCCGTCACCGCGCCTGGGCCGTGCCTCTGGCTCGCTTGGCGGCCTTGGCCGGAGCCTTTACAGGTAGTACCACTGCGGGCCGCAGAGGAACCAATCCTGGACCAGTGTTCTGCTGCTGCTGCATTCGTGCCAGCATCTCCGTCCGCACATAATCCACGAATCCCTGCATCTGGCGGTTCATCTCCTCCATCCGCTCGCGCATCTGCAGCACGATGGCGATGCCGGCGATATTGACTCCCAAATCCCGCGCCAGGTTCAGGATGAACTCCAGCCGCTCCAGGTCCTCGTCCGTGTAAAGCCTTGTGTTGCCATCACTTCGAGACGGGCGCAAAAGGCCTTCGCGCTCGTAGAGACGAAGTGTCTGGGGATGGATCTCGTACATCTCGGCCACCGCCGAGATCATGTACGCGCCTTTGGTCTTTCGCCGTGTAGCCATCGAGAACTCTCCACGAAAGTCTAGACCGTCCCGCCCCTAGCCGGGAAGATATTACGTTCCACGCCTCCAGCGCATCTCAACCGCCATCATGCCGAACTCGCAAAGCAAGTCCAGCACCGCCCTCTACACCGCCCAGATCGTGGCCACAAGCGCCCTCGCTGCCGCCGCCTATCTGCTTGTCCCCCGGCCCTTTCGGCGCGGCCAGGTGGCTGTCATCACAGGAGGCTCGCGTGGCTTGGGACTCGCCTTGGCGGAGCGCTTCGGTCGCGCCGGATGCCGGCTGGTGCTCGCGGCAAGGGACCCCGAAGAGCTCGACCGCGCCCAGCAGAGGCTGCTCCTCCGCGGAGCCGTCGCCAGCGCCGGCGACGTGCTGACGGTGGCTCTCGACCTTACCTCCCCAGACGCCGCCGAGGAGCTTCTACGGCGCGCCCTCGAGCGCTTCGGGACGGTCGATCTTCTCATCAACAACGCGGGCATCATTGAGGTTGGCCCCGTGGAAGACCTGACGCTGGCGACCTATGAACGCGCCATGGCGACCAACTTCTACGCCGCCCTGCACACCATCCGCGCCGCCCTTCCCACCCTCTTGCGACGGGACCGGACGCAGGGTGACGCAGCCATCGTGAACATCGCCAGCATCGGAGGCAAGTTCGCCATGCCCCACCTTCTGCCCTACGTCGCAAGCAAATTCGCGCTAGTGGGCTTTTCGGAGGGGCTGCACGCCGAACTGCGCCACAAGGGAGTCCGCGTCACTACCGTCTGCCCGGGCCTGATGCGCACGGGATCGCATATCCAGGCGCGCTTTGCTGGCGATTCCCAGGCGGAGTTTCGCTGGTTCGCGCTCTCCGCCACCACGCCGGGCCTGGCCGCGGGCGCGGACCATGCGGCCAACCGAATCTTCAACGCGGTCCTCCGCGGACGCGCCGAGATCACGATCACGCCCCAGGCGTGGCTCGCCGCTCGCATGGTGGGACTGGCTCCCGGCGTCACCCAGTACATGGCCTCGCTGGCCAACGAGTACGTCCTCCCCGCCCCCAACGGGAACACAGGAACGGTTCCAGGAGTCCACCTCGAGACCGAGGGTGTCAGCGCCAGAAGGTTGGAGATGGAGACCACCCAGAATCAGCGTTGGGAAGAGGTCTGACCACTTGGAAGACTCGACCCCGCCAGCCACTGGCTCCAGGCCTCCAGCGCCCCGTCGCACTGGAGCTTGTGGCGGACCTTCTTATCGCGGAGCTTTCTCCGCAGATTCTCCGTGAGCGGCGGAAGCAGGTCGAAGGTGATATTGGCGGGCTGGAAGCGGCTGGCTTCGGCGTGCGTGATGTAGTGAATCAAGCTGCCATTGGCGGAGGCGCGAGGGGCGGGGACCGGTGTCTCCCCGGCTGCGAGCGCCGCGGCGTAGCGTCCCGCGAGGAGGCCGGAGGCGATCGATTCCGTATAGCCCTCGACCCCGCTGAGCTGTCCGGCGACCAGGATGGAGGCTTGAGCGCGGAGTTGCAGGGTCTCTGTAAGTAACGACGGAGCATGGAGATACGTGTTCCGGTGAATCTGTCCGAAGCGCAGGAACTCCGCATTTTCAAGTCCCGGAATCAGGCGCAGGATGCGCTTTTGCTCGCCATATTTAAGGTGATTCTGAAATCCGACCAGGTTGTAGCTGTCGGCGCGCAGGTTTTCCTGCCGCAACTGCACCACGGCGTACGGCCATGTACCGGTCTTCGGATGGGTGAGTCCGGCGGGCTTCATAGGGCCGAAACGCAGCGTATCGCGTCCTCTTCGGGCAGTCTCTTCGATAGGCAGGCAGCCTTCGAAGAAGTGCATCTTCGACGGTGACGAGATGGAAGTTTGCGCCGCAAACGTGGTCTCGGAACCATCGCCCGCCGGAAGCTGCTCCCACGCCTTGGACTCCACCTCCTCGGCCGAGAGGAGGGCGTCGAGAAAGGTATCGTACTCGTCTTTGGTGAAGGGACAGTTGATGTAGTCGGGGGTGCCTTTGTCCCAGCGCGCGGCGAGGTAGACCTTGTCCATGTCGATGGTGGAGGCGTCGACGATGGGGGAGATGGAGTCGTAGAAGGCGAGGTGATCGGCCCCGGTGAGGCGCTGAAGCTCGGCGGCGAGTGCCGGGGAGGTGAGCGGGCCGGAGGCGAGGATGGTGAGGGTGTCGGGATCGTGCTCGTCGAGCGAGGTGACCTCCTCGCGGTGGACGGCGATGCGGGGCTGGGCGGCGATGCGGGCCGCGACGCGGGCGGAGAAGGCTTCCCGGTCGACGGCGAGAGCGTGGCCGGCGGGGACGGCGGTGGCCTCGGCGTCGGCGAGCAGGAAGCAGCCCGCGAGGCGCATCTCCTGCTTCAGCAGCCAGGGAGCGGAGTCTACGGATTCGGATTTGAGGGAGTTCGAACAGACCAGTTCAGCGAAGTTGGCGGTCTGGTGAGCCTCGGTGGAGCGGTGGGGGCGCATCTCGTAAAGGTCGACCTGGCAGCCGAAGGAGGCAGCCTGGAGAGCGGCTTCCGGGCCGGCGAGACCTCCTCCGATGACGCGGATACGTTGGGGCATAGAGATGAGTCTAGAGGATGGTCGAGCAGAGCAGCAGCAGATCTGAGCGCAAGTTGATGGCGCAGGCGGTGAGCGCACAGCCGTATGCGGTGTGCTTTGGGGTGGTATTCTCGACCGCGTCTGCGAAGGGCATTGCTTACTTCAGCAATGTGTTCCGGATCGGGATAGAAGATGCTGAAGCGGGTGTGTACTTGAGGTAGGTGCGTAGCCGCGGATGGGTGGGGTTGACGGGAGCGGTTTGACGCGGGGTGCCGCGACGGTCGAGCACAGCTTACTTCTTCTGGAGTAGGGAGGCACCGAGGAATTGGAGGTCTTCGCCGGTGAGGCGCATGGTGCGCCACTCGGTGAGCATCTTTGCGCCGAGGCTTTCGTAGAAGCCTATGGAGGGGGTGTTCCACTCGAGGACATCCCACTGAAAACGTTGGCACCCCTCCGCCAACGCGATGGCGGCGACGCGGGTGATGAGGGCTTTGCCTATGCCCCGGCCGCGGAATTCAGGGCGGACGAAGAGGTCTTCCAGGTGGATGCCGGCGCGTCCGCGCCAGGTGGAGTAGTTGTGAAAATAAAGGGCGAAGCCTGCGGGTACGGTCTGGCCTCCGGCGGACAGGTCGATCTCGGCGATGAGGCAGTCGAAGACTTTAGACGGACCGAAGCCGTCGCGCAGCAGGTCGGCCTCGGTGGCCTGGACGGCGTCGGGTTCGCGTTCGTAGGCGGCCAGTTCGCGGATCAGGGCAAGGATGAGGGGCGCGTCGTTTTGGGTGGCGGGGCGGATATGGGCCATTCGTTTCAGGATACTGGACGAACTTCGAATCACCAGTCAACCGCTGCCGACCGCGGCGGCGATCCCACCGCTCAAGAAACCCTAAACGCCCTTCTTCATCGGCTCCCAGATGAACTTGTGAATCTGCAGCGAAAGCCTAGCCTCCAGCCCATCCTCCAGCATCCACTCCACCACCCTCCGCGGATCGAGCGCCATATTCTCCGCGCTCCGAACCGGAGCAGGCGTCTTCTGAAACGCCGGCGAAAGCAGTATCGCCCCCACCCTCCGCTCCAGCCCATGAGCCCGTAGAAACTCCCGAGCGAACTCGTAATCCGCCCGATCGCTCAGCACAAACTTCACCTCATCCCGCAGCGTCAGCGCCGCCAAATTCTCCATCCGAAAAGAATTCGCCGCCGCCCCCGCCCCGGGACACTTCACATCCACAATCTTATGCACCGCCTCCGGCACCTCGCCCAGCGGCCGCTCCCCCGAAGTCTCCATCATCAGCGTGTACCCCAGCGCCAGCATCCGCTCCATCAAAGGCACCAGCTCCCGCGCCTGCAGCATGGGCTCCCCGCCGGTAAACTCCACCAGCCTGCAAGGAGCCAGCGCCTCCACCTGCCCCACGATCTCCTCCCCCGTAAACGCCTTCCCTCCCGAAAACGTGTACTCCGAATCGCACCACGCGCAGCGCAGATTGCATCCCGCCAGCCGCACGAAGATACACGGCAGCCCCGCAAACGAAGACTCCCCCTGAACCGACTTATAAAGTTCAATCAGATGCATAGCTACTCGTAGTACCGCGCAAAACTCGTGTCCGTCTCATACAACGTGCAGTCCTTCACCCGCACCCGCCCCGACGTCATCTCCCGCAGTTGCGCGCTAGTCTGCTCGTAGAAGTACCGCGCCAGATTCTCCGCCGATGGGTTCAACTCCGCATCGAACGGCTCCAGGTCGTTGATCATCTGGTGATCCAGCCGATCCACCACCGGACGCATCACCTGCTTCAGCAGCTTGAAGTCCAGCAGCAATCCCGCCTCATCCAGATCTGTACCGATAAGCGTTACAAATACCTTGTAGTTGTGCCCATGCGGATTCTCGCACTTGCCCCGATACTTCCTCAGGTAGTGCCCGGAAGAGAACCCGGCCTCTACAGTCACCTCAAACATTTCGCTTCCCTTCTGCTCGGCTCTGGAGCCTTCGCCCCCGTCTCAAAGCCAAACACTATTG
>CAXTPY010000130.1:0-5596 GCA_964246195.1 uncultured Acidobacteriaceae bacterium
GACGTGCTCATCGTTCCCCCCGACCCGCCCCAGCTTCTCCTCAAGCTCGGCCAGGTTCGCAGCCTCATCCGCAGCGCCCAATACCTCCCCTCGGAGGGCCCGCGCAAGGTCTTCATCCTCACCTCCGCCTCCATGATGAAGGAGGCCGCCAACTCCCTCCTCAAGATCCTCGAGGAGCCGCCCCCGTACGTCCACCTCATCCTGCTCGCGGAGAATCCCGGCGAACTGCTCCCCACCATCCGCTCCCGCTGCGCCTCCATCCGCCTGGGCGCCCTCGCCTCGGAAGAGGTCGAAATGCTCCTCGCCGATCGCCGCCCCGAGATCTCCCCACAGCACCGCACCCTGATCGCCCGTCTCGCCCAGGGAGCCGCCGGTCGCGCCCTCACCTTCGACCTCGCGGCCTACATCGCCGCCCGCGCCGATGCCCTGCTACTCCTGCGCCACGCCGCCGAAGACACTGGCCACACCGACCTCTTCAAGATGACCGAGACCTACCGCGCCGGCGCCGAGGGCCAGCAAAAAACCTCCGCCATGCTCCGCGCCTTCACCCTCCTGCTCGAAGACCTGCTCCTGCTTAACTCCGGCACACCAGAGCTTCTGCGCAACCTCGACCTCCGCCGCGAACTCGACCACCTCGCCTCCACCTTCACCTACGAACGCATCGAGCGGGCCGCCCATCATCTCGACCAAGTATCCAGCGGCATGCGGCGCAACCTGCTTCGCAGCCTCTCGCTAGATGCCTTCGCCGGCGAGCTAGCCAGCTAGCTTCGGCGACTTTACGAGGGCGGCGGAATACGCGCTAATGTAGCGACACTACGACTGGAGGGCTTTCCTACTACCTGCGCCACCGGAGGTACCATGCGCCGGTTGGCCGTCGGGCGCCGCAGGCCTGCGCTAACCCTCGCGACCCGAAGCCTCGGCAGACCATGCCTCACACCGAGCCCGGAAGTCTCCATGCGTCTGCAGCGCGCTCCCGGCTACAATAGAGGTTTGGCGTAAAGCACAGTTCCCCCCACTGCACGCACGAGGAGCAGATGCCCGAAACACCCCTCAATCCAAGCCAGACTGTGGCGGAAGATCCGGTTCAGCCCGGCCAGCAGCTCAAGCCCCTCAAGAGCACGCTGAACCTCCCGCAGACCGCCTTTCCCATGAAGGCCAACCTGCCCCTCAACGAGCCCGCCCGCCTGGCAGCTTGGCAGCAGCAGGACCTTTACGGCCAGATTCGCGCCGCCCGCGCGGGTGCCCCGAAGTACATCCTCCACGACGGACCTCCCTACGCCAACGGAGCCATCCACCTCGGCCATGCCCTCAACAAGTGCATCAAGGACTTCGTCGTCAAGACCAAGACCATGGCCGGCTTCGACGCGCCCTACGTCCCCGGCTGGGACTGCCATGGCCTCCCCATCGAGATCAAGGTCGACGAGCAGCTGGGCCGCAGAAAGCTCGAGATGGACCCCCTCGCGGTTCGCCGCGCCTGCCGCGAATACGCGCAAAAGTACGTCGACCTCCAGCGCTCCCAGTTCGAACGCCTAGGCGTCTTCGGCCGCTGGAACTCGCCCTACCTCACCATGTCCAGCCAGTACGAGGCCGCCGTCCTCCAGACCTTCTACGACTTCTTCGAGAAGGGCTTCGTCTACAAAGGCCTGCGCCCCGTCTACTGGTGCATTCACGACCGCACCGCCCTTGCCGAAGCCGAGGTCGAGTACGAGATGCACACCAGTCCCTCCGTCTTCGTCCGCTACAAGCTGACATCAGACCCCGCAGCCATCGCTCCAGAACTGGGTGCCACCTCTTCGCAACCGAGCGTGCGCGCCGAATTGGGCGAAGTGGAACAGGCCACCACAGCCAGCCCTGCCGTCTACACCATCATCTGGACCACTACCCCCTGGACACTCCCAGCTTCGCTTGCCGTCGCCTTCAACCCCGATCTCGAGTACATAGCCCTGCGCAATACCGACGGCAACGTGTACATCGTCGCCGCCGCCCTCGCCCAGGCTACTCGCGAAGCCTGCAACCTATTCGAAGCCGCAGAGATCGCCCGCTTCCCCGGCCGCCTCCTCGATCGCGCCACCTTTCAGCACCCCTTTCTGAGCCGCGAGATTCTCGGCGTCCTCGCCCTCTACGTCACCACCGAGCAGGGCACCGGAGCCGTCCACACTGCCCCGGCCCACGGCGCGGACGACTTCTACACCGGAGGACGCTACGGTCTCTCCCAACTCTGCAACGTGGACAACGCCGGCCGCCTCCGCAATGGGCTGCCCGAGTTCGAAGGCCTCACTGTCTTCCAGGCAAACCAGCCCATCATCGACCTCCTCACCGCCCGGGGAGCCCTCATGGGCCGCCAGGACATCTACCACTCCTACCCACACTGCTGGCGCTGCCACAACCCCGTCATCTTCCGCGCCACCGAACAGTGGTTCATCGGCATGGAGACCCTCATGCCCGCGTCCTCATCGTCATCCGATGAAGTGCCGTTTGGGCCGGAGTCACAGAGAGCTCCATCGCCAATCCCGCAAAGCCTGTCATCTCGACCGGAGCAACAGACAGCTTCATCGTCTCTTGCGCAGTGGAGAGACCCCCGTATTTCCTCAGAAGCAGCACAACACCCAGCTAACACGACCACCTTCCGCCAACACGCCCTTGATGCTATCGCCCAGGTCAAATGGGACCCTTCTTGGGGCCAGGAACGCATCTCCAACATGATCGCCACGCGCCCCGACTGGTGCATCTCTCGCCAGCGCATCTGGGGCGTACCCATCGCCGTCTTCCTCTGCGAAGGGTGCCACACGCCCCTCAACGATCCAGCCGTCAACGCCAGCATCGTAGCGCTCTTGCACAAGGAAGGCGCTGACGCCTGGTACGTCCACGACGCCTCTACGCTGCTGCCCAGCGGCACCGCCTGCCCGCACTGCGGTAGCACGGAGTTCCGCAAGGAGATGGACATCCTCGACGTCTGGTTCGAGTCCGGAGGTAGCTGGCACGCAGTCCTCGACCACGAACCCGAACTCCACGCCCCCGCCGACCTCTACACCGAAGGCGGAGACCAGCACCGCGGCTGGTTCCACTCGTCTTTACTGACGTCCGTCGCAGTGCGTGGACGGGCTCCGTACCGCATGGTCGCGACCTCCGGCTGGACACTCGACGAACAAGGCCGCGCCTTCTCCAAATCTCTCGGCAACGGCGTCGACCCCGTAGACATCGCCAAACGCCTCGGAGGCGAGATCATCCGCCTCTGGGTAGCCTCCGTCGACTTTCGCGAAGACGTAGCCGCCAGCGAAAACCTCATGCAGCGCGTCAGCGACAACTACCGCAAACTCCGCAACACCCTGCGCTTCCTACTCGGCAACCTCCACGACTTCACTCCCGCCGCCAACGCTGTGCCCTTCGCGCAGATGGAGCCGTTAGACCAATACATCCTCACCCGCACCGCCGAGCTCGACGCCAAGGTCCGCAAAGCCTACGACGACTTCGAGTTCCATCGCGCCTACCACGCCCTCAACGAATTCGTGAACACCGACCTTTCGGCCCTGTACTTGGATGTGTTGAAGGACCGCCTCTACACTTTTGCCCCCAACAGCCCCGGCCGCCGCAGCGCCCAGACCGCCCTTTGGCGCATTGCCGAAGCCCTCACTCGCCTCATCGCACCCATCCTCAGCTTCACCGCCGAAGAGGTCTGGCAACTCCTCCCCCAAGTCGAAGGCCGCGAACCCAGCGTCCACGTAGCCCTCTTCCCCGACCTCTGCGACATCGCCCCAGAGAACGCAGGAGCGCTTCTAGGTGAATGGCAGCATCTACTTGTAGCGCGAGACATGGTTTTACTCGTTTTGGAGCATCGTCGAACGGAGAAGATGATCGGTAAATCTCTTGAGGCCAGTGTGTCCATGGCTCTACGACGGAACGCGAAGTCTACGGACGCTTTCGCTTCGGCACTAAAGAAATATGAATCGGCGCTGCCTGAGTTGTTCAATGTTTCCGCGGTTGATATTCGATTTTTAGAGCCAGATCCTGGTGCTTCGCCGTGGCTCGTCGAGGCCAGCCCGTCGGCCGATTTGAAGTGTGAACGATGCTGGCGCTATACCGAGGATGTGGGCGAAGAGGGGAGATACCCGACTGTTTGCTTGCGCTGCGCGGAGGCGCTTACCGCGCTCGGATACCCCGCGTATAGTGCTCAAAACGAAGGGGTTTCTGCGGGACAGGGGGAGTGATGGAAGAGACTATGCGCGCTGCTGCAACGAGCGAGGACCGTGTGGGGGACCGGAGGATTTGGTTGTTGCTTCTGTCTGCGGGGGTGTTTGCGGTGGACTATGCGACCAAGCGGATGATCAATTTCTACATTCCCGCGGGGGTACCTATCCCTTTGATTCCAGGGGTGTTGCGGCTTACCCACGTGCTCAATACGGGGGCCGCTTTCAGCATGTTCGAAGGGTCGAATTCGCCGCATGCCGTGCGGTATGGATTGATCGGTTTTTCCGTGATTGCGGCGGGAATTGTGTTTGCGATGCTTTGGCGGGTGGGGCGGACGATCTCGCTGGGGTCGGTGGCTCTGGCGTTGATTCTGGGAGGCGCGCTGGGGAATTTGTATGATCGTGTGGTGTATCGCCATGTGATTGATTTCATTGAGGTTCGGATCGTTCATTATCATTGGCCGGACTTCAATGTGGCGGATTCGGCGATCTGTATCGGGGCGGGATTGCTGGTGCTCGAGATCTTCCGGCCGCAGCCGAAAGAGGATGTTTTGTGATGAAAGTTACGGGGCAAAACTCCATGTTTTGTCCAGGCTGCACGGACGATCCTAAGACCATATGAATGACCAGATCACCATACGCGGGGCCAGGACGCACAATCTAAAGGGGATCGATGTCGATATCCCGCACAACGCGCTGACCGTGGTGACGGGGGTGTCGGGGTCGGGAAAGTCGTCGCTGGCGTTCGATACGGTTTATGCGGAGGGGCAGCGGAGGTACGTGGAATCGCTTTCGGCGTACGCTCGGCAGTTCTTGGAACGCATTGAAAAGCCAGACGTTGACCACATGGATGGACTGGCGCCGGCGATAGCGATCAAGCAGAAGAACCAGACTCGGAACCCGCGTTCGACGGTGGCCACGGCGACCGAGATCTACGATTATCTGCGGCTTTTATACGCCCGCTGCGGGACCGTCATGTGTTTGCACTGCGGGGGTGTGGTGCGCCGGGATACGGTGGATGAGATCGTCTCGGGAGTTTTGGCAAACCCTGAGGGGACAAGGATTTACGCGCTGTTTCCGATCGTTCGGGCGGAGGTGCGGCTGGAGCCTCTGCGGGATTCGGGGGCGGAGGCCGCGGACGAAGCCGCGGTGGAAAAAGCGGGGAAGAAGACGGTAAAACGTTCCACAAAGACGGGCAAGAAGACGGGCGATGCAAAGGCCGGCGAACCCGCGCACGACCTGAGCGAGGGGTTGCGGGAGCGGCTGGGGGAGCTTCGGCGGCGGGGGTACAACAGGCTCTACCAGCCTCACCCCGGGGACCCGGCTCAGACCGGCAGCATCGTCGAGTTTTCCACACCGGAGTCTCTGCTCGAGCTGGACTTCAGCCGGCCGATCTTCGTGCTGATCGATCG
>CAXTPY010000131.1:0-5581 GCA_964246195.1 uncultured Acidobacteriaceae bacterium
CCCGCCTGCGAACTGCTCTCCGTCGTCTCCGCCGCCCAGATGCGCGAGGCCGTGCTGCGTACGCTTCCCCAGGCCACCCTCGTCCTGATGGCCGCCGCCGTCAGCGATTACACCCTGCGCGAGATCGCCCCCGAGAAGCTGAAGCGCGACGGCGCCCGCACCCTCCATCTCGAACCCACCGCCGACATCCTCACCGAGGTCGCCCAGCACCGCCCTCCCGGCGCCCTCGTCCTCGGCTTCGCGGCCGAAACCGAGAACGTCCTCGCCAACGGCCGTGCCAAGCTCCTCCGCAAGGCCGTCGACGCCATGGTCGTCAACGACGTCTCGCTCGCCGGCCTCGGCTTCGACTCCGAGCAGAACGCCGGCGTCTTCCTCACCGCCAGCTCCCAGATCGAACTCCCCGCCATGACCAAGACCGAGATGGCAAGCCGCATCCTCGACCACCTGCTCTCCCTCCGCTTGTCAGCCGCCGCCCGCCGGGAGTAGGGTTATACGCTGTGCCCTCCCCGGACCTCCGAGTTGTGGCGCACAGGCGGCATCCTGCCAAAGCGGCCCGGCATCTCCCCGCCAAGGAGAGCCCACCGCGCGCGGCGGAGTTGCACTGGAGCGATGCGATGAGTCTGACGACGTTTACGGCCGACGGCCGGAGTGAAGCCGCGCCCCCCCGCCAAGGCCCTGCCCGGGAGACACCTCAAATCCCACCCAGGACCAAAGTCACCATCTCCTGCCTGCTGGAGAAGAAGGTGCGCCGTCTCCCCATCAGCGCCGTCACCGTCTACGACTACGCCTCCGCGCGTCTGGCGGACGAGACGGGCATCGATGTGGCGCTGGTCGGCGACTCCCTCGCCATGGTGATGCTGGGTCACGAGAACACCCTGGCGGTCACCGTGGACGAGATGCTGGTCTTCACCCGCGGAGCGCGAAAAGGCGTTAAAAACGCGCTTTTGGTGGCTGATTTACCGTATGGAAGCTATCATCTGTCCGACCTGGACGGCGTCGCTAACGCCCTGCGTTTTGTGAAAGATGCAGGGGCCGAAGCAGTTAAGCTGGAAGGCGGAAAAACCCGCGAAACGTTGGTAAAACGCCTGGTGGACGCGGAGATCCCAGTCATGGGACACATCGGCCTTACACCCCAGAGCCTGCATCGCATGGGAGGCTTCAAGGTCCAGGCCAAGTCCTTGCAAGCAATCGACTTACTGCGCAAAGACGCAGCCGCGCTGGTGGCCGCCGGCTGCTTTTCGCTAGTCGTTGAAGGGGTGCCGCGGGAGGTAGCGGCGCGGGTGACGGAGGAGGTTCCCGTGCCCGTGATCGGCATCGGGGCGGGTCCCGACACCGACGGCCAAGTGTTAGTACTGCACGACTTACTTGGGATGACGTTCGCCCCGGCGGCGAAGTTCGCGCGCCGCTACGCGGACGTTTCCACGGTGATTCGCGGGGCTTTGACGGAGTACCGCCACGACGTGGAGGCCCGCGTCTTTCCCTCCGACGAGGAGAGTTACCACCTCCCCCGCGAGCTTCGCGAGAGCTTGGGAGGTTGATGCAAATACTTGATTCGATTGGCGAAATGCGACGACTCTGCAGCGAGCTGCAAAGGTCCGGAACGCTGGGTTTCGTGCCCACCATGGGGGCTCTCCATGCCGGGCACCTGTCACTGGTGCGGCGCGCGCGGGCGGAATGCGGGGCGGTGACGGCTTCCATCTTCGTGAATCCTCTGCAATTCGCGCCTGGAGAGGACTTCTCGCGCTACCCCAGAACCTTCGTAGAAGACTGTAACCTATTGGAAAGAGAGGGGGTTAGTGCAGTCTTTGCGCCGGGCGTGGAGAGGATGTATCCGGCGGGGGCGCGAACCACGGTGACGGTGGCGGAGATTGGGGAACGGCTCGACGGAGCCTCGCGTCCGGGACATTTCACCGGCGTGGCAACCGTCGTGGCCAAGTTGCTGAACATCGTAACTCCTGATAGAGCTTACTTTGGCCAGAAGGACGCGGTGCAGTTGGCGGTGCTGAGGAGGATGGTCGCGGACCTGAACCTGCCCGTCGAGGTGGTGGCCTGCCCCATCATTCGGGATGCGGACGGACTGGCGTTGAGCAGCCGAAACCGGTATTTAAGCACGGTAGAACGTGGACAATCGCTGGTTTTATCGCGGTGTATGTTCCACGTGGAACAATTGCTGCTTGCCGGAGAGCGCGAGAGCGCGAGGCTGATGGAGGCCGGCCACGCGATTCTAGGTTTGGAGCATGGAGTGCGGGTAGATTACCTGGCCGTGGTGGACGCCGAGACGCTCGAACCTGTCGAGCAAGCTCAGGCTGGGGCACTGGTGGCGCTCGCGGCATGGGTGGGGACGACGCGGCTGGTCGATAACTTCCTCGTCACCTAACGTTGGGCGTAGCGGAGCAGCGAAGCTTGTGTGTGCGGGGTGCGGGCCTGGCTTAGCTCGAAAGATGGGTGATGCTTTGGCTTTGGGTGCATCCTATGTATCTGTTCCGGTGACAGGCTGTCGGTTAGGCGATTTAAGGGAGAGGCGTTCGAGTGCTCGCGCTAGTGGAACAGCATGGCTATCTGGTGGGGGCGGGGGTGATGCTGGCGGCGGGACTGGGGCTTCCTTTACCTGTCGGTGCCGTGCTGCTGCTGGCGGGAGCGGCGGCGCACCATGAGTTGAGGCTGGGGACGGTGCTGCTACTGGCATTCGTGTCGTCTTTTGGAGGAGATACACTGCTGTACCTGGGTGGGCGTTATACGGGGTGGTGGCTGCTCTCGGGAATGTGCAGGATGTCGTTGAATCCGGAGCAGTGCATCTTCTCTTCGTCGGAGTACTTCTATCGGCGGGGGCCGAGGACGCTGTTGTTCGCGAAGTTCGTTCCCGGCCTGGGAGCTCTGGCGGCGCCGCTCGCGGGAAGCCTAAATATGGGCTGCGGCCGGTTCCTGCGGCTAGCTGCGGCCGGCACGGTCGGGTACGTCTCGGCATGGACGCTGGCCGGGTACGTCTTCGCGCCGTTCCTGCGGGAGATTCTTCGGGGGATGGCCCGGGCGGGCCATGCGTTCGGGATGCTGCTGTTGCTGGCGGTCGGCGGGTACTTGCTGACGCTTGGGTACTTTGCGATGCGAGACCGGCGGCCGGGGGCGCGGGTGAAGATCGAGAGGATCGAGGCGGCATCGTTGAAGGAGAGGCTGCAGGAGTTGACGCCGGACCGGCTGGTGGTGATCGCGGATGTGCGCAGCCATAACTACTACGACCCGGGGATGCAGAGGATCAAGAACTCGATCCGGGTGGAGCCGCACCGATTGAAGGAGGAGGTGGAGGCGCTGCGAGCGTTCATGGCCCCGGAGTGCGAGATCTATCTGTATTGTTCGTGCCTGAGAGATACGACGAGCGTGCGGGTGGCACGGAGGATGCGGGAGGAGAACTGTCCGGCGACGGTAATCGCAGGGGGGATCAAGGCGTGGGTGAAGGCCGGGGGAGCGCTCGAGCCTGTGCCTCCGGGGGAGATACGGCACCTGCCAAGGTTCGAGTAAGGGGAGCCTTCGACCTCAGTTCTCCTTGGTATTTCGGTGGAAGGAGGAACAGCAGGCAGTGCAAGGGGCACCTGGCGGCTGCCCCTTGCTGGCCTGATTGGCTGGCTCTTCGAGAGAGCGATTGGGGCTGGTTGAGGTCGCTAGAGGCGGCCGCGTCCCCGACCGAAGAGAAGGTAGAGGATGACGAGCAGCAGGATCAGGCTGAGGCCGCCGCCCCCATAGTAGCCGACGCCGGGGCCCATGTAATAGCCGCCGCCGCCGAAGAGAAGCAGGAGAATTACGAGAATCACGATAAGGTACATGCGCGGGAGTGTAGCACAGGGAGGTTGGGCCGCGGCGGATTTCGGGACAGTGTCGACAAGACCGGGGGTAGAGAGGGGGCTTCCGTGATCCAGAAGACCTGTTGGGTTTCTAGGGCAGATGGTGGACTCTCAGAACCTGTCCGGAAGCTTCAAGGTGAGGGTCTGCACAGAAGACAGAGCAAAGGCGGAGTGCGGGGTTTTCCATTCCGCCGCGCGATAAAGCTGTGCGGCACCGGTCGAGAGGACAAGGAACGATTGTCTGGTTAGCTCACGCGAGGCTCTTGAGGCAAGGTGGAGGGGTTCAGCGCGTCGCGTCGACGGCTGGAGATCCAAGATGTGCCGGGCTTTCAGGCTGGGATTCGGCCTGTACCTGGACCTAGGGCCTACGGCCCAGGCTGGTATGGGACGGCCCTTCGGCCGTTTGTGAGGCTTGCCGGAGGTAGTTCACATGATCGTTTGGCAACGTTTTTGACAGGTTCTGAGGTTCTGTAGCGTCGAGGCGGTCGAGGACCGAGATGTGTGGGAGGCAAATTTTGCCGCAGTCCTGAGCCGCAGGGTTCGGTCGAGAGGACAGCTTCTTCGGGACCGGTCCGGATAGGTGCGCTTAGTACCAAAGGTTGGCTATAGCACGGTAGAGCTATAGCCGCTACGCCGGCACACGCATAAGCTGCGTGAAGAGAGGCTGCACGACAGTTGCGGCTTCGGCTGAGCCACCCCTCTTATGCCTCTAGACAGCGTCTTTGAGATCTACTCGCCGCAGTTAGCCAATCGAACGCCGGCGACGTGGTTCGCCGGCAATCCTCTCCCCATGTGGATTCACGATAGGGAAACGCTGCGTTTTCTCGAGGTGAACGAGAGCGTGGAGCAACAGTACGGGTACAGCCGCAAGGAGCTGCTCGGGATGGAGCTCACGGCCCTCTGCAGCGAGGAGGGATGCGCAGAAGCGGAGCAGGCGAGCTATGGCGTGGAGCAGGACAGGACGTGGGTTCACCGGAAGAAGGACGGGACGCATATTCTGGTAAAGCTGCGGGTAAACGACCTGACCTTCGCAGGACGGCCGAGCCGGTATGTGGTGGCGGAAGATGTGACGGAGCGTCTGGACCAGCAAGCAGCGCTGTTTCAACTGGCGCACCACGATGCTTTGACCGGACTGCCGAACCGGATGCTGCTGGAGCAGAGGATGGGGCAGGTCTTCGCAGCGGCGCGTGAGCGAGGACACCGGGCTGCGATCATCTGCCTGGACCTGGACCGGTTCAAGCAGGTGAACGACAGGTACGGGCACCTGTTAGGAGACGAGTGCCTGCGGCGCGTGGGAACGATGCTGACGCGGCGTCTACGGGGCATGGATACGGTGGCTAGGACGGGTGGGGAGGAGTTCACGATCCTGCTGGGCGAGGTAGAGAGCGTAGCGTCGGCTGGAATCGTGGCGAAGGCTTTGCTGCAGGTCTTCTCTTCGCGAATCGAGATCGAGGGGCACCACGTGGTCCTAGGTGCGAGCATGGGAGTGGCAGTGTATCCGGACCATGGCGTGGACGGCCTGGAGCTGTGGAAGGGTGCGGATGCGGCTATGTACCGGGCAAAGCGGGCCGGCGGGAACCGGCACACGATGGTGGCCTCGGGAATGGCGACGGCGGCGGCGGAGTCGGCCGGCGTGGAGGCACATCTGAGCATGACCCTCGAAGAGAACGAGTTTCGCCTGCACTATCAGATGCAGTACGACATGGAGGGAAGAATGCGGGGGATGGAGGCGCTGCTGCGCCTGCCTC
>CAXTPY010000132.1:0-5574 GCA_964246195.1 uncultured Acidobacteriaceae bacterium
CGCCTGCACCGTCCGAACCACCTCGAGCGTATCTCCCGCCTCGATCTCGATCGTGTCCCCTAGCTGCATTCGCTCCGCCGTTGCCAGCTGAAGCGCAGTCAGCCCCAGGTCCGCGCGATAGGCGATCTCAGGATGCGACTGGTAGCTTGCCACCACCTTCGACGCGCCATTCTGCCCCACCTGCCTCTGGTATCCCGCCTGCATCTCGGCCGACGCCACCCTGTTCCAGGGAGAGGACGGCGTCCCCATCTCCACCCGAACGATCGCGTCCGAACCATCCCCCAGCACCTCATCCAGGGCCACGGTATTGTGAACTCCACTTCCGCCAAAGGTGCCGTTCCCTCCCGAAACCGACCCTCGCGCCATGCTCCTGTCCCGCCGGTGCTCCGTGGAACTGGACGAGAGATAGATCAAACCCCCATCTTCCACCATCCTCAGAATGGGTCGATTCGCCGCCGAACGCAACGTCCACTTCCAGTCGTCCATCGGCTCGTCCCCGCCGCGCCGTTCCGCCGGCAACCACACCGCGGTATCGTACAGCGCACTCAAGGTAAGATTCGCGACCGTCCTGGCGCCCGAGCGCACCACCAGGTTCGCGCGCTCCGCCGGAACGAACAGCGCCGCCGAGGCCCGTACCTGGTACCGCCCAGGAACCACATTCGCAATCACATACCTGCCGTGCAGATCCGTGAACGCCGTCCCCGCCGTCACCGAACCCGAAGTCAGCAGCTGCACCAGGGCGCCCAGTTGCGCAACGCCCTTCGCATCCTGCACGACGCCTGACACCGCCGCCCCCTCGGGCGCGCCCATACAGTACGGCGTCATACCCACCAGCAGCGCTACCGCCACGAATTGGATTCTATATCGCTGCACAGTTCTGAACGGTCTGCGCGTCGACGGCCTGCCCCAAATCTACGCGCTTGGAAAAGAGCCAAGCAGTTGTAGCTGTCTCCTTCTGCCCCTCGTCTCGTCGCGAAGGTACAGCCCTTGCAAGTACGCCTCTACTCCACCACGAACGGCGCCGACTCCGCGATCTGCTGCTTGGTGATCCCGTCATTCACCTTGATCGTAACCTGGTACTTCCCTGGCTGAAGGCTGGCCAGCGACATGCTCTTCTCGAGCGTGATCTGGTCCGCGTTCGGGTTCGTCTTATTCGTCGACTCCTGCGAGTTCAGAACCTGCTTGTTCGTCGCCATGTCCGTAATCTGGTAATCGATCATCGCGCCGTTCTGCTTGCTCTTCTCGTCGATACCCAGATTGTAGACCTGCATCCAGAAGTTCAGGTTCTGCCCGCGATGGAAGGTTACCGGCATCGCTACCCCAGGCGGAACCCGAGGCCGGATCTTGGTATCCCCAATCACAAAGTTCCCCGCGCCAATGTCCCTCGACGGAACCCGCTCCATCTGATCCGCCAGGATCAACGAGGAGGCCGCCAGCTTGTCATCGTCGTACTTCGGCACATTCACGCTGCGCTCCCAGCGTCCAATGTGATCCTGGTTGTTCACGTCCTTGATCACGATATCGATCTTGTACAGTCCCGGACGCAACGGCAGCGACTTCCAGTACACCGAAGCATTGTTCTGCGTCCTGGCCAGCAGTTCGCTCGGCACCTGCACGTTCACCGTATCCTCAAACGTCTGGATAGGCTTGTGATTCAGGTTCGATACCCGGCCTAGAATGTTCACCGTCCCCATCGCCACCCCGTCCTTATTACTGAACGTGATGTCTTTATTCCGGATCTGCAGCGTCAGCGGCACCAGCACCGTGTCGTTCGTCACCTTCACGTAATCCGTGCGCACATCGAACAGAAAGGGCGGCCCCGTCAGGATCTTCGAGGTAGCCATGAACTGCTCCAAATCCTTGAACTTAATCACCGGAGGAGCCATCAGCTTCGCAAACCGGTCCAGCCGGTCGAACTGCTTGCTCTGCTGCATCTGCGACATCGGCCCCGTCCCCAGCTGCTCCAGGCCCCCACCCGAAAACCGGTCCGCCTGCTTCGCCTGCCCCATCTGCTCGTACAACGTCTGCCCCGCGCCCGGCGTATGCTTCAGCGCATCCTTCTCTGAACGGTCGATCGTCATGTGGTAATCGCCGCACATGCAGCTATCCACGAACTCTACATCGATATTGTCGCCAATCCCTTCCAGGTACCTGTAATGCCATATCTCGAACGGGAAGGTGGACGTCTGCCCCCCCCCTTCCTCCATCGGGCGCTCGTAGCTCCCCCCGCTGGGATGGGAATCGATGCTGTCCGGCTTGCCGAAAGCGATATAGATGTGCCCGCGATCGCTCCTCCACCCAGGCTTGCCCGCCGCATAGTGCTCGTTCGCGTAGGCTATGCGCGCATAATGCTCTTCGCGAAACTCATTCTCCGGAGACTCCGGGTTCGGATTGCGCCTCTGCCAGAACGCCTCGATGAACTGGTCGCGCTCCTCATCGTTGCCCAGGTTCTTGAACGCCTGCAGCTCCTCGTCGGTGATGATCCACCGCACATCCTCGTCCACCCACTTCTTGTACTCCCCGTGCAACTCCCCGCGTAGCGCCTTCTGCTGCTTGAACCGCTCCTGGTCGCTCAGCTTCCTCTTCAGAGGGTCGGGCTTCTCCGTCGCGGGCGGCACCTGCGTCACCCCATCTTGCACCGTGGCCGTCGCCTGGGCCGCCTGCCCTGCCGCCAACCGAAGTCCCCCGTTCAGCAGTGCCGTGGATAGAGCTGCTAGACCAAGCACAGAACGACATAGGCTCTTCATAGGTGAGGGTTGACACTCCTGTTACCAGATCATTGTAGAGCGGTTTTGCTGGAGCGCACAAGATAAACCGAAAGACGTTGCCTGCTATCATCAAATAACCGAGAAATCTGCGCCTTGACACCCGTCCCGTCGTTCAAAACCCTCGACACAGCCGCTCTCTTAGAAATCTTTGCAATCTTTGCAAAATGTGTTTTGAACTTTCCCACCCAGTCAACGTAAAGTCATGTAAGACCACACCCGGAGTTCCTGCGCGCGCCGGAGGACTGCACCTCGAGGTAGAAAGCGGAGATGAACGTAAAAAAGACGATTCTACTTGTCGCCGTCGTCCTTGTACTCGCCGGCATCGTCCTAGGCAGCATCCTCCACAGCCAGGCCAGCATCATCAAAGTCTCCACCACCAGGATCGCCCGCCAGGAGCTCCTCTCCGTCGTCAGCGGCACCGGCCAGATCAAGCCCAAGACCTACGTCAACATAGGCGCCACCGCCTTCGGGCGCATCACCCACCTCAACGTCAAGGAAGGCGACCACGTCAAGAGAGGCACCGTCCTCGCCACCGTCGAGAGCGTTCAGCCTGAGGCCACCGTCGACGCCCAGCAAGCCACCATCGCCTCCTCCAAAACCGACATCACCTCCTTCGTCGCGGCCGAAAAAACCGCCCAAGCCAATATCCTGCAAGGCAAGGCCGACCTCGAGCAGAAGACCCTCGACTTCAACCGCTCCCAGGCCCTCTACCAGGAAAAACTCATCGCCAAGCAGGACTTCGACGCCAAAAAAGCCGCCTACGACATGGCCGTCGCCACCCTCTCCCAGCGCGAGGCCGCCCTCGCCCAAGCCCAGGCACAGACCGCCAGCCAGCGCGGCCACCTCAACCAAGCCGTAGCCAGCCAGCGCTCCAACTTCGACGCCCTCGACAAAACCATCTCCCGCGCCCCCTTCGATGGCCTCGTCACCAACGTCCCCGTCCGCGAAGGCGAGACTGTCGTCCTAGGCATCCAGAACGCCGAAGGCTCCACCCTCATGACCCTCGCCGACATGTCCGTCATCACCGCCGAAGTCAAAGTCGACGAGACCGACATCGTCAACGTCCAGATGAACCAGCCCGCCGACGTCACCGTCGACGCCCTCCCCGGCCGCACCTTCAAAGGCCACGTCACCGAGGTCGGCGACCAGGCCCTCCTGCGCACCACCGGCGTCGCCACCAGCCAGAGCACCACAGGCACCGAGGAGGCCAAAGACTTCAAAGTCGTCGTTACCCTCGACCAGATCCCCGGCCAGCAGAACGACGACCTCCGCCCAGGGCTCTCCGCCACCGCCAAAATCACCACCGCCCACAAACAGAACATCCTCGTCATTCCCATTCAAGCCCTCGTCCAGCGCGACCCCGCCCTCGAAAAAACCCTCGCCGCCAACCACGGCAAGCTCCCCTCCGCCAAGTCCGTCGCCGCCTCCTCCAGCACCCCCCCCAAACCCCAGCTCGTCCAGGGCGTCTACCTCCTCGCCGACGATCACCACAAGCTTCGCGCCACCTTCGTTCCCGTCGCCACAGGCATCACCGGTGCCACCGACATCGAAGTCGTCTCCGGCCTCAAGCCAGGTGACGAGATCGTCACCGGACGCTACAAAATACTTCGCACCCTCAAGAGCGGCACGCCCGTCAAAGCCGACAACACCCCGGAGGCACCGGACGCGTCAGACCAATCCTAAGCCGGGCTCTCGATCCTTCCAGCCCAGCGTCAACCCTGCCTCCACGGAACCTCCAAGCCACCCCCAACGTACTATCGCACTAGCAGCGTAGAAGCCAGCCACCACCGACCGGAGACCCGGATGACCACAGCCCCCGCCGTCGAACCCAACTCCAGAAACACCGACGGCCCTCGCGCCGGCGAGGTCATCGTCACCGACAACCTCTGGAAGACCTACGAGATGGGCGACCAGCAGGTCAACGCCCTCCGAGGCATCAACCTCCGCATCAAGCACAATGAGTACGTCGCCATCATGGGTCCCTCCGGCTCCGGCAAATCCACTCTCATGAACCTCATCGGCTGCCTCGACTCCCCCTCCCAGGGCAGCTATTGGCTCAACAGCCACAACGTCTCCGAACTCAACGACGACGAACTCGCCCGCATCCGCAACAAGGAGATCGGCTTCGTCTTCCAAACCTTCAACCTCCTCGCCCGCGCCACCTCCCTCCACAACGTCGAGCTCCCCCTCATCTACAACGGCACCCCCGCCGCCGAACGCATCGCCCGCGCCAAAGCCGTCCTAGAAAGCGTCAACCTCGGCTCCCGCATGATGCACAAGCCCAACGAACTCTCCGGCGGCCAGCGCCAGCGCGTCGCCATCGCCCGCGCCCTCGTCAACAAACCCTCCATCATCCTCGCCGACGAGCCCACCGGCAACCTCGACTCCAAGACCGGAGACGAGATCATGGCCCTCTTCGACGACCTCCACGCCCAGGGCAATACCATCGTCCTCGTCACCCACGAGCCCGACATAGCCGAGTACGCCCACCGCGTCATCACCATCCGCGACGGCGTCATCGCCAGCGACCACCCCTCGCCCCGCCACGCCAACCGCAACTGAGAACCAACCCCAAAATCCCAGAACCTGTCCCTTCAACCGGAGCCGCAGCCTCCTCGCGGCGGGAGCGCCCTCATCGCGCGCCGGGAGCGGCCCTATCGCGGCGGGAGCGGAACCCCGCAAACGAAGATCCGGTCAACCAAGCCTCACCCAGGGCCAAAGGCCCGTTACATACCAGCCTAGGCCGTAGGCCTAGGAACCTGTTGAAAAAGCCTCCAGTGTTTCGGCTGATTGGAAGATTGTTTCG
>CAXTPY010000133.1:0-5510 GCA_964246195.1 uncultured Acidobacteriaceae bacterium
GCCTGAAGATCGAGTTGGGTGACGGCAGCTTCCGCCTCAAAAAGAGCTTCGACCTCGCCGACAGACTCGCCCGCAGCATCGTCATCGTAGGCGAGGACGAGATCGCGACCGGCATCTTCACCGTCAAAACCTTCGCCACCGGCGATCAGGTCAAGGTGCGACAAGCAGACCTCCCCGCAACCCTGCGCCCTTGAATCCACCACCCTCCACCGCCCCTCAGCGCCAGTCGTCGCGAGCCGTCGCCCGGTCCTCGAAGACCTGGTCGAACCCCTCGCTCTTCTTCACCAGGATGTCCCCATGCTGCACAGGCTGGTGCAGCAGCACAGCTTGCAGTCGCACCAGCTCCAGCATCGCCAGAAACATGCAGATCAGCGCCCGCTCCGAGTGTGTATTGTGCAGCAGCCGCCGCAGGCTCACTGGCCTGTCCTCGAGCAGCAGACGCCGCTTCACATACTCGATCATCTGCGCCACCGTCACCGACTCCTCGTCCACATTCAGCACAGGCCGAGCCCGCAGCCGCGCCAGGACCTCCCGAAACACCCGCACCAGGTCGACCGTATCCGCCACGATCTCCCGCGCCTCAGGATCGAGCGGCGCATCCTCTCCCCCAGCGTCCTCGGCTTCGCGGCGGAAGTTCTTCAGTCCAGGATTCGTCCACGTCGCCTCCTCCACCTGCTGCTTCTCGAGCAGCATCTGCGCGGCCGCCTTGAAGCGTTCATGCTCAAGCAGACGCTCCACCAGCTCCCGCCGCGGATCCTCGCTATCCCCCCCCAGCGCGTCGTCCGGATCGCGTGGCAGCAGCGTCTTGCTCTTGATGTGAATCAGCAGCGAAGCCATGTAGATGAACTCCCCCGCCGCATCCACATCCGTCTGCTTCAGGTGGTGCGTGTAGTCCAGAAACTGCGCCGTAATCCGTGCGATCGGAATGTCGTAGATGTCGATATTTTGCTTCCGAATAAGGTCCAGCAAAAGGTCCAGCGGACCATCGTATACCTGCCCTACCTGCACCGAAAACGGCGACTGCGACGCCTCTTCCTTGTCCTTCTTCTCGGAGCTCCGCGCGCCCTGCCGGCCCTCCGCGGAAGACGCCATCGGCGGGGCCTTCAACTCGAACGGCGCAGTCCCGGAGCTCCCGCCGCCATCCTCCTCGTCCTCGCGCGCGTCCTCATCCCGCATAGCTCTACTCCAGACCCATCGCCTGACGCACATGCTGCAGCGTCTGCAGCGCCCGCAGCCGAGCACGCGCAGACCCATCCCAAAGCATCGCGTCCACCTGTTCCGGCGCAGCCTCCAGCGCCCGCCGGCGCTCCTGCAGCGGTGCGATCTCACGCACGATCTCGTCCGCCAGCCAGCCCTTGCACTGAATGCATCCAATCCCAGCCGACCTGCACCCCTCCCAGACCTCGGCCCGTCTCTCCTCCGGCGAGAACACCTTGTGTAGATCGCCCACCGGACAGATCTCCGGATTCCCCGCATCGCTCCGCCGCACCCGCGCCGGGTCCGTCACCATCGTCTTCAGCTTCGCCCGCAGCTCGGCCTCGGGCTCCGACAGCAAGATGGTATTGCCGTAGCTCTTGGACATCTTCCGGCCGTCCAGCCCCGGCAGCTTCGGGCTCGGCGTCAGCAGCACCCTGGGCTCGGGAAGGATATCGTCCGCAGCCGCCGCAGACGACAGCTCAGCCGCCAGAAGAGCCTTATCGCTATGCTCCCGCCGCGCGTCTTCCACCGCCGCCGTCCGCTTCGCGCCGTACAGCGCGTTGAAGCGCCTCGCCACCTCGCGCGTCAGCTCCACATGCGCCACCTGGTCCTGCCCAACCGGAACCAAGTCTGCCTGGTACAGCAGAATATCCGCCGACTGCAGCAGGGGGTACCCGAGAAATCCGTAGGTGTTCAGGTCCTTCTCCCGCAGCTGCTCCTGTTGATCCTTGTACGTCGGCACGCGCTCCAGCCAAGGCAGCGGCGTGAACATGCTCAGCAGCGTATGCAGCTCCGAGTGCTGCGGCACGTGCGACTGTATGAACACCGTGCAGCGCTCCGGATCGAGCCCCGCCGCCAGAAAATCGAGCGCCACATCGCGGATATTCAGCCGCAGCGCGGCCGGGTCGGCATAGTCCGTCGTCAGCGCATGCAGGTCGGCGATAAAAAAGTAGCACTCGTACTGCTCCTGCAACCGCACCCAGTTGTATAGCGCGCCCATATAGTTGCCCAGGTGGAGCCGCCCCGTAGGCCGCATCCCGGAGAGCACACGCTGGCGTGATGTGGAGTTCTGATCGTTCATCGTAGTCAAGTAACGATGATACGGGAAAACGCCGCCAGCCTCCTCCGCGCCTTCTCCTCACATTCGAAACAGCAGCGTGTCGAACGCCCCCTGCAAAGGGTTCAGGAAGATCCGGAAGATGAAGCTCCCCCCCACCAGCATGATCGCGATCATCCCAAACATCCCCATCCGGTCATACACCTGCAGCGCCTTGTACGGAAGAAAATGCCGCAGAATATGGCTCCCGTCGAGCGGAGGCACGGGTATCAGGTTGAAGACGAACAGCAGAAGATTCAGCAGAATCACATAGTAGAAAAAGAGCGCCAGAGGAAACACCTGCGGAAGATCGACCGTCGAGATCCCCCGCACATGATTCGCCAGCAGCACCGCCGTCGCGATCGCACCCGCCCCGCCCGCGACACTATGCTTCAGCACGATCAGCAGCACCAGCGCCAGCGTCGCCGAAAGCAGGTTGCTCGCAGGCCCGGCCAGCGCCACCAGTATGTCGTCCCGCTTGTAGTGCTGAAAGTTCCGCGCCGTCACCGGCGTAGGCTTCGCCCACCCAAACAGCATCCCGCCATAGTAGAGCCCAATCAACGGAAAGATCACCGACCCGAACGGATCGAGATGCTTCAGCGGGTTCAGCGTCACCCGCCCCAGCATCTTCGCCGTCGGATCCCCCAGCCGCCACGCCGTCCACGCGTGCGAGCACTCATGAATCGAAAACGCCAGGATCAGCACCACCACCTGAAACAATACGAGAACAACTTCCTGCGGCATAGATCCTCAGTCTACTGGAGCCGCAGCGGTCGGTCCCCTCTTCGCCCGCTTCACCTTCGCCGGAATCCCCACCGACACCGTTCCAGCCGGCACCGGACGCGTCGCCACCGCCATCGCCCCCAGCATCGCGTCCTCCCCCACGCTCGCCCCGGCGAGCACCGTCGCATGGTACGTCACCCGCGCCCTCGGCCCCAGCTCCGTGCGCCGATTCGTCACGTCCGCCTGCTGGTTCACGTCATGCGTGTGCGAGTAGATATTGGCGTAGTCCGACACGCTCGTCCCCGCATGCAGCACGATCTCCCCCCGGTCGTCGAGCAGCACGTTCCTGTGAATCGTGCAGCCGTCCTCGATCGTCAGGTTGTAGCCGAAGGTGAACTCCACATTGTGAAAGATCTTCACCCCGCTACCCAGGTGGCGAAAGATGTGCCTCCCCAGCATCGTGCGAAATTGAAATCCCAGCCAGTGATTCAGCCCCAGCGGCGACCGGTCGAACATCTGCCAGAAAAAAATCAAAGGCTTGCGCAGCCCATACCGCACAGGATCGACATCCCCGTAGTACTCCGGCTCGAGCGTCACATTGCGCGGGTCCAGCGTCTCCATCAGAACTCGGGATCCCAGCTCGCCCATCTCCCGCTTCTCACTGCCGCGCGTGTGCCCAAAAAAAATCTCATGTAATGCATTCCGAACGATCTCCGACCGCGCGTCCACCGACGTATGCCGCGTGAACTCCCCGTCCAGGTACCGCAGCCAGCGCTCGAAGACCGCCTCCGCTTCGTGGCCGGGACGAAGTTCGTGATACGTATGGACCGCCATGCCGTGCCTCTTCTCGACAACTCGACCACATCAATCTACACAAGAGCGAAAACGGCGCTTCCCCACCCGGATCGCCTGAACTCCTGCAACGTAGCAGCCGCAAGCCATACGCCCGCGACCGCCCTCCCCATCGTCATGACGGCTCCTCCCTCGTGCTCAGCAGCTCGGCGAGTGTCGTCTTATGCCTTGGACTCGCCTCCACGCGCTGCTTCGGATCCGGCAGCACGCGCGCCGGAGGAGGCGAACCCACCCTCGCCCGCGCGTTCGCCTTTACCGCCTTCACCACCGAAAAACTCTTCTTCTTCGACTTGCTCATACCGGTACCTCCCTGCGGACCGCATGCTGATTATGCAATACTCAACAACGCACTGGCGCGAATTCCTGCCCGTGCCAGTCGAGCCGGCGACAAACGTGCTGCCGCCGCGGACCCTCATGAGGTGAGCGATGGAAGAACGCGATTTTTTCGACGAGAGACCGGAGCAGCGTAAACACAACATGACCTGCCCGCACTGCGGCCAGCCCAACGAATACGAGCTCAGCTGGCTGGTCCGCCGCAAACGCAAGCAGCTCCCCCGCGGCGCCGACGACCGCGACCGCGCGCGCTTCGCCAAAGCCCAGGACTACATGGTCCGCCGCGACGACATGGTCGGCTGCAAAAACATCCGCTGCCGCAAACGCTTCGACGTCCAGGGCATCCAATCGGTCGCCTTCCTCTAGCCCTGGCCGGAGAGCCAAAAGCAACATCGCAACCGGGTTTTTCTTTGTCACTCCCCAAGCGACCCTGCGTTTGCCCTTGCATCTGTCTTCCCTCTTGCCTCTTCGTCTGTCTCTTGCCCGTTTGTCATTCCTCAAAGCACGTCCTCAAGCGGCTGTGATTTAATGAAGCCTGCCGTTACTAGAGCGCCCATGGCACGGTAGCCAGGAGACGAGACAGCATCATGCCCAACCTACTGCTTCCACCCGAGGAACGGAATCTCAACCCGGAACAGGTCGAGCGTCTCGACCGTAGGCGGCGCCGAGGCCAGCTCTTCCTCGTCATCTGCTTCCAGTGCCTCATCATCGGCACCCTCCTGACGCTATGGTCCGGGCAGGACCTCACCTACTCCCCAGGCTGGATACACCCCATGGCCTACTGGAACGCCATCATGTTCGGGCTCGCCACCGTCTTCGGCCTCGCCGGGCTGCGCCTCCGCCGCGGCAGCACGGAGTTCCTCAGCTACTAACCCCTCCCGTCGCCCGCCGCACATCGCGTCTATACTCAAGTTTGGATGCTCCCGCTTCCCTTCTCTCCCCGGCGCATCGAATCCTCATGGCCGCCATCGCACTCCATCCCGTCGAAGACCTCTCGGCGAGCCCCGCGGCACCCCAACCTGTACACAAGCGGCTAGCCTCGCGCGGTGAGCCCGCCCCCCGGCTGCGCGATACGTTCGAGCGCGCCATCACCGACCTCCGTGTCTCCGTCACCGATCGCTGCAACTACAAGTGCGTCTACTGCCGCACCGGCAACGAGGGAGCCCTGTACTCCGAGATCCCCATCGCCGACTACCTCCGCATGGTTCGCAACTTCGTCGCCCTCGGCATCGAAAAGGTTCGCCTCACCGGCGGCGAACCGCTCCTGCGCAAAGGCCTCGTCGAGATGGTCCAAGAGCTCGCCCGGATG
>CAXTPY010000134.1:0-5390 GCA_964246195.1 uncultured Acidobacteriaceae bacterium
GCCCACAGATGATCGTCCGCCAGACCCACCCTCAGATCCGTCCCCCCATCCGCCGACCTGAAGTGCAGCGTGTGGTATCGCTTGGCGTTCAGCCTTTCCACCCGCTCCCGCAGCCTCCGGCCATGCTGCCTCCACTCCTCCACAGGATCGTCCACAGCGACGCGCGACGCGACGAAGATCCGATCCCACAGCTTCGCCAACGCCTCCGCCTCCGCCTCACCGGGAAAGACCAGCCTCGCCCAATCCGCCGTCGCACAGGCCACGATCGTCCAGTTGATCTCGTGCCGCGTAATCAACTCCATCGCGGGCTTGGACGCCTTCGACAACGCCACATTCGCCCTCGCCACCTTCACCGGATCCTGTTCTCCCAACAGGGAAGGGTTCGCGCCTGTGATGGCCAGCCGCGCCGCGCCGCTTCGAAACGCCGTCGCAATGCCGTCCTGCAGCCACGCCGGCGCATAGTCGAAGCTCGCGTCCCAGCCGTGCTGGTAGCGAGCCAGCACGCACGCATCGTCGCTATAGAACGTGGTCACCAGAAGCGCGCCAGCCCTATACGCGTGCTCGGTCAGCCGCCGCACCAGCGGAAGCGCCTCCATCGGCGTGGTGATCACCAGCTCCTGCCCGGCACGCAGGCCGAGCCCAATCTTCACTGCGACCTCAGCCAGTCGGTCCAGCTTCTCGTCGAACGTCAATGCCTCGAAATCCATCACTGGACTACCCTCATCTCCGGGAACTTCGTTCCTCTAGTACGGCGTGCATCGCTCTACATTCGTCCGTAAATCTCCTGAAACTCGTAGCATCCGGTTCGTTGCGCCATCCACTCCGCCGCCCGCACCGCGCCCTCCGCAAAGCCGTGCCGCGTGAAGGTCTCATGCTTCAGCACCAGGCGGTCCGACGTGCTGCGCGCCTCCACCACGTGGACCCCCATCACCTCGCCTTCACGTATCGCCTCGATGGGCACGCTGTGGGCTCCAACCGAAATCTCGATCGCCTCTCCTAGGCTGATCGCGGTTCCGGAAGGCGAATCGAGCTTGCTCGCGTGGTGCGTTTCGCGGATCGAAAAGGTGTAACCGGAGTGGTTCAGCGCCGCGCCCATCTGCCTGGCCAACTGCAGCATCAACTGCACCCCCACAGAAAAGTTCGTCCCATACAGCAGCCCCGCCTGCTTGCGCTCCGCCAGCGACTTCATGTCCGGCAGCTTGTCGTACCAGCCCGTCGTTCCCACCACCATCTTCGCTCCCGTCGCCAGGCACGCCCGCATGTTCTGCACCGCCGCATCGGGCGTCGTAAAGTCGATCACCACGTCGAACCCCGCCACGAACGGAGGTGTCAGCGCGGACGCGTTCGCGTTCTCCTTGGCGTCCAGCACGTGGACGCTGTGGCCGCGTTCCGCCGCGACCGTAGCCACCAGCTTGCCCGTCTTGCCATGTCCCAGGATCAGTACTCGCATGCTCTTCCTCTCCTACTGCTTTGCCTCTGCCAACGTGCGTGCCGCCACATCGAAGACCGTCTCATCCGGATCGGTGAAGAACGCCGCGTGCAAGCTCCTGATCGCCTGCTCCACCTGGTCCTCATCGATCATGAAGCTCATGTTGATCTCACTGGCTCCTTGCGAGATCATACGTACATTCACGTGACTGATGGCGCTGAAGACCCTTCCCGCTATGCCGTTGTGTCCGCGAATGTCCTCGCCCACCAGACACACCAGAGCCTTGCGCCCCTCGTATTTCACGTCCGCGATCTTGCCCAGCTCGGCGCAGATCTCCGGCAGCCGCTGGTTCGAATCCACCGTCAGCGAGATGCTCACCTCGCTGGTCGAGACCATGTCGATCGCGCACTCGTACTTGTCGAAGACGTCGAAGACCGCCTTCAGGTATCCATGCGACATCAGCATCCTGCTCGCCACCACGTCGATGATGGTCAGCTTCTTCTTGGCCGCGATGCTCTTGAACGGGCTCGCGCACGGAGGCGCCATCGCGGTGATCTTGGTGCCTTCGTTCTCCGGGTTGCGCGAGTTCAGCACCCACACCGGAATGCTCTTCTGCACGGCCGGAAGAATCGTCGCCGGATGCAGCACCTTCGCGCCGAAGTACGCCAGCTCCGCCGCCTCCTCGAAGCTGATCGTCTTCACCCGCAGAGCGTCCGGGCAGATCCTCGGGTCGGTTGTCATGATGCCGTTCACGTCCGTCCAGATCTCGATGGCGCTCGCGTGCAAGGCGCCCCCCACCAGCGCCGCGGTGTAGTCGCTGCCCCCGCGGCCCAGTGTGGTCGTGATCCCCTCCCGCGTCGATCCGATGAAGCCGCCCATCACCGGCGTCTGTCCCGCCTCGAGCATAGGCAGCACCAACTCGTGCAGCTTCGCTTCGATAGCCTCCGCGATCGGTGCCGCCTTCCCGTAGTGCGCGTCCGTGCTGGTGCAAGTCCTCGCATCGACGGCCGCGCCGTCCAGACCGGCCTCCGCCAGCGTCTCGGCCATCATCCGGCTGGACATCCGTTCGCCGAAGCTGACCACCAGGTCGTTGGTGCGCGGCGTCAGCTCGCCGACCGCCGCAATCCCGCGCAGCAGATCGTCGAGCGCGTCGAACTCACCGTGCAGCAGCGCCTGCAACGCTGCCCGCCGATCCTCGCGCACCAGCGCCGCCGCCGTGTCCACATGCCGCGTCCTCAGCCGCGAGCCCAGCGCCAACGCTCCCACCTTGTCGCCCCGGCCGGCCGAAGCCGCGGCTGCAAGCAGCTGGTCGGTCACCTTCGCCATCGCCGAGACGACCACCACCGCCTTCAGCCCGCGCGCCCTCCGCCCACCCACGATGCCCGCCGTCCGCCGCATCGCCGTCGCATCCTCGACCGACGTGCCGCCAAACTTCATCACCACCAGATCCGCCCGCGCCTCACTCAAGCCGGCACCGCCGCCCGTGGCTCCACACGCAGCTTGTCCAGCTTGCCCAGACGCGCCAGCACCTCAGCGTTCAGCACCGCCGCTCCGGCGGCTCCGCGTATGGTGTTATGCGAGAGCACCACGAACTTCCAATCCAGCAGGGAACACTCGCGCAGCCTTCCCACCGTCGCCGCCATGCCGCTCCCCCGCATGCGGTCCAACCGCGGCTGCGGCCGGTTGATGGCCGTGTGGTACTCCACCGGAATCTCCGGAGCGGACGGAAGATGCTGCCCCGCCAAAGGAACGAACTCGCTCCATGCGGCCAGCACCTCCTCGCGCGTGGCGGGCCGCCGAAGCTTGATGCTGACGCACTCGGTGTGGCCTTCCTCCACCGCCACCCGGTTGCAGTGTGCGCTCAGCCTGGCCGCCAGCCGCTCGATGCGTCCTCCAGTCACGCGCCCCAGCAGCTTGCCCACCTCCTCCTGCAGCTTCTCCTCCTCGTTCTTGATGTACGGCACCACGTTGCCGAGAATATCGAGCGAAGCCACGCCCGGGTAGCCCGCGCCGCTCACCGCCTGCATGGTGCTCACGAACAGGCTGTCGATCCCGAACCGATCTTCGAGCGGCTTCAGCGCCATCACCAGCCCGATCGCGCAGCAGTTGGGGTTGGTTACGATATATCCGCCCTTGCCTCCATTCGACCTGCGCCACATCTGCGTCTCCAGCAGCTCCAGGTGATCCGCATTCACCTCCGGCACCACCAAGGGAACATCGTCGGCCATGCGGAAGGCGCTCGAGTTCGAGATCACCGCGCAGCCCGCGGCCGCGAACCTCGGCTCCAGCTCGCGCGCGAACTCCGCATCCAGGGCCGCAAAAAGAATCGGCGGTAGCTCGCTGCCCGAAGCCTCTGGGGTGTTGGCCTCCACCTGCATCGCAGCGATGCGCTCCGGCAGCGGCGTGTCCAGCCTCCACGCGCACGCCTGGTCGTATCGCCTGCCCGCGCTCCGGTCGCTCGCCGCTAGCCACCTGATCTCAAACCAGGGGTGATTCGAGAGAAGCTGAATGAATCGCTGTCCGACCATGCCGGTCGCGCCTAAAATGCCAACCTTGCGACGTTCCATGTATCCGAGCATAACCCGCTCGCCGCGAGATCGTCACCGTCAAACTGCCCGTCAACAAGGGGTGACGTACCCTCCTGTGGAGGGATCTCAAATGATCGACGGTGTCAGTCACATCACCCTTTCGGTTCGCGATCTTGCGTTCTCGTTCGCCTTCTACACAGAGCTTCTTGGTCTGAGGCCCGTGGCGAAGTGGTACAACGGCGCCCATCTGCTCGCCGGAGACCAGTGGCTCTGCCTCACAGCGGACGTTGAAGCTCGACGCGCACCGCTGCCGGAGTACACGCATCTGGCTTTCCATACGCCACCGTCAACGTTCGCAGGAACCGTAGAGAGGCTTCGTGTGGCGGGCATCCGCTGCTGGCAGGAAAACCGCAGCCCCGGAGACTCGTTCTACTTCCTCGATCCCGACGGTCATAAACTTGAGTTGCACACCGGGTCCCTCGCCGAACGCATCGCTGCGCTCACCGCGGCACCTCCTCGAGGCCTGGTGCTGTCTCCCGGGTCTTCAGACGTCAGCGCGGCGTCTGCGCCGGATCTGATGTCCTCCACCGGTCCAGACGAGCAACGCCACGACCAGGTGAATGAGGAACCACAGGCTCAGGCCCTGGTCGGTATAGATGAGGAAGAGCACAAGCACACGGGGCAGGAGAGCCCAGAAGAGGAGCGGCACCAAGCCTTGTAGATGAAAGGGAATCAGGACACCCTGGAGCCACGCGACGACGAGCGCGATTCGAGGCAGAAACAACGCGAAGATCAGGAACCAGAACGGCAGCCGGTGAACCACCAGCGTGAGATCCAGTTGCTCCACATGCTGCACCGCCATCGCCAACAACGCCAACCCTGCGCCCACTGTCGCCCTCCCGGAATCACTGCTTGCTGTAGGTGAACTCCGCCTTGGCACTCTGATGCGGTGCCACCGTCAGATGTATCGTCTGCTCGCCCATCTTCTCATGCACCGCGGCCAGCACATACGCGCCCGCCGGCAGCCCCTTGATCTCAAACCTGCCATCCGCATCCGATAAAGCGAAAAACGGCGTAGCCGACACATTGATGTACGCATTCATCCACGGATGGTTGTTGCACCGCACCGGCAGCATAGCCTCCGGCTCGTCGAAGCGCACCAGCTGCGGCGTCCCGCGCGGCCCCTGCGATACGTCCACCGTCCTCTGCCCAGGCACCTCCGGCAGCGTGTGGATGTTGTGCATCGTCGGGTCCGAGTTGCGAAACTCCACCGTCCCCCCCACCATCAAGGCCGTCACATGCGGCACATAGCGGCAGCCCTTCTGGTCCATCACCACCGGCGTCCCCGTGCCAGGCGCCGACATCGCTGCCGCCGGTCCACTCTTCACATAAACATACACATTCTTGAGCCCACCCTGATGCACCACATACTG
>CAXTPY010000135.1:0-5301 GCA_964246195.1 uncultured Acidobacteriaceae bacterium
GCCCCACCCTCTCCCAAGAGCCGTTGTCACCCGCCACCTGTGCTATCGTTCGTCATCCGCCTGAGGTATCCATGCGCTTCTCCGCCTACGTCTCGAAGCTCGCACCGTTCGCCGTCCTGCTTCTCGCCGTCGTGGGCCGTTCGCAGGGGCTTCCGGTCACGGCCGCCGACCAGGCCAGCGGCAAGGCCTGGTGGGCCCACGTGCAGGTCCTCGCCGCCGACGACATGCACGGCCGCCTCACCGGGGGCGAAGACTATCTCCGCGCCGCCGCCTACGTGGTCGCGCAGTTCCAGGCCGACGGGCTCCAACCCGCCGGCACCCAGGGCTTCTACCAGCCGGTAGGCTTCGATGTCACCCGCGTGCTCGCTGGCCAGTCCTCCATCTCGCTCCTAGAGGACGGCAAGTCCACGCCGCTCGTGCTCGGCCAGGACGCCATCCTCGGCGCTCGCGGAGCCCAGCCGCCCGCCATCACCGCGCCTCTGGTCTTCATCGGCTACGGCCTGCACCTGCCGGAGTCGAACTATGACGACTTCAACTCCGCCAGCCTACCCGCCGCCTCGCTGAAGGGCAAGATCGTCGTGCTCATCAACGGCGGTCCGGCCGAGCTTTCCGGCGCGCTCAAGTCCTACGCCCGCACCGCGCCCTTCGCCAAGGCGCTCGCCGACGCCGGCGCACTCGGCGCCATCGTCATCCCCACTCCGAAGTCGATGGACTTCGGCTGGCAGCGCATCGCGAGCAGCGCCTCGCAGCCCGGCATGCGGCTCTCGCCCACGCCCACCGACGGCGCCATCGCCGCCGCCCACCCCGCGCTCGCCGAGCGGCGCGATACCATGTTCTCCGCCACCTTCAATCCCGCCGACGCGGAGAAGCTCTTCGCCGGCACAGGCCATAGCTTCGCCGAGCTCCTCGCCCTGGCCGACGCGCAGAAGCCCCTGCCGCGCTTCGCCCTGAACAAGTCGCTGGCCGCAAAGGTGGCCACCGAATCCTCCCACGTCACCTCGCCCAACATCGTAGCCAAGCTCGAAGGCTCCGATGCCGCGCTCAAGAGCGAGTACGTCCTGGTCTCCGCGCACCTCGATCACCTGGGCGAGGGCGAGCCCATCGCCGGAAGCAGGATCTACGCCGGCGCGATGGACGATGCCTCGGGCGTAGCCTCCGTGCTCGAGATCGCGAAGCGCTTCAGCGCCGCGCCCACGCGTCCCAGACGCAGCCTGCTCTTCGTCGTCTTCACCGCGGAAGAGAAGGGTCTGCTCGGCTCCCGCTACTTCGCCGGCCACCCCACCGTGCCCGGCGAAGCCATCGCCGCCGACCTGAACATGGACATGTTCATGCCGCTCTTCCCGCTGCGGAAGCTCCACGTCCAGGGCCTCTCGGAGTCCACCCTCCAGGACGACGCCCGCGCCGTCGGCGCAGCCCACCACATCGAGATCGCCCCGGACCCCGAGCCCGACCGCAACTCCTTCGTCCGCACCGACCAGTACAGCTTCGTGCAGGCCGGCATCCCCGCGCTCGCGATGAAGTTCGGCTGGACCGCCGGCTCGCCCGAGTACAAGCTCTGGCGCCAGTGGCTCGCCCAGCGCTACCACTCCACCCAGGACAACCTCGCGCAGCCGGTCGACCTGGCCGCGGCCGCCCAGTTCAACAGCTTCCTCGGCGACCTCGCCCTCCGCGTCGCGGATGACCCCACCCGCCCGCATTATCTCGAAAGCAGCTTCTTCCACCGCTTCGAGATGTAGCCCAATAGACCGGCGCGTCCGTTCGCGTCGCGCGCGTGGACGCGTGACGTCTCCGGGCGACCGGGTATATCGTTATGTGCAGCATCGGTAGCTGGCTCCTCTTCGCTACGGGGCCAGGCGCGGGACCATCCAACTCGACCACCAGGCACAAGCCTTTTCACGGGGGAGTCTATGCAGCGGAGAGAGTTTTTACGGCGGACGGTAGTGGGTGTAGGCGGAGCGTTTCTCGCAGGCCGGGCGGGCGCCGCGGGGCTCGAGGCCGGCGTGCCGGCGTGGATGGAGGCGGCTCCACTGGACAAGAAGTACAACGCGCACGACGAGGTGGTGCTGGGCAAGACCGGCATTCGCACCAGCCGGCTGGCCATGGGCACGGGAACCATCGGCGGCGGCGGAGCCTCCAACCAGACGCGTCTGGGGCTGAGCGCCTGCACCGCGCTGATGCTGAACGGATACCACGAGAACGGCCTGCGCTTCTTCGATGCCGCGGACTCCTACGGCAGCCACAAGGATGTAGCCGCGGCCTTGAAGCAGCTACCGCGCGACCGGGTGACGGTGCTGACGAAGACCGATACGCGCGATCCGGCCGGCGTGCGCGCGGACCTCGACCGCTTCAAGCGGGAGCTGGGGACGGATTACCTCGACGTGGTGCTGATCCACTGCACGACCGAGGCGGACTGGACGACACGCTATCGCGGCGCGATGGATGTGCTGTCGGAGGCGAAGCGCAAGGGGGAGATTCGCGCGCATGGGGTCTCCTGCCACACGCTGCCCGCGCTAAAGGCGGCTGCGGCGTCGGACTGGGTGGACGTGGACCTGGTGCGCCTGAATCCGATCGGGTCGCATATGGACGCATCGCCCGAGACCGTGGTGGGCGTGTTGCAGCAGATGCGCGCTTCGGGCAAGGGCGTGGTGGGCATGAAGATCCTAGGGCAGGGCGATCTGCGCGGACAGCCGCAGGAGGCGATCCGGTACGCGCTGGGATCGGGCGTGCTCGACGCTATGACGATCGGCGCGGAGTCGGTCAAGGAGCAGGACGATCTGGTGGGGCGGATTCGGGCCGCGTGAGGGGGCGGATCGTCTTCAAGCCAGCTTCATAGCTATCTCTTCCTCCAGGATTTCACGGACGGTGAGCGGCACGATGACTCGGCCCGTCTGCTTGAAAAATCGTTGTATCTCGGACAGCGCGTCGTGTGTGAAATCGAACGAGATGAAGAATCCTTTGGTGCGCTCGGAGCGGATCATTGCAGCCTCGAAAGAGTCGATATCCGGCCGCCCTGCTTTGTCCTTCTGCTTTACCTGGATGGGGTACCAAACATCCATGAAGTCCAAGGAGCCAAGCTTGACGGTTGGGATTACAGAGACGGGGTAGATTCTTCCGTCCAGTCCCATATCGCCGGCCTGCGCCTTATTACCGATACCGCCGAGTGCGATGACGGCCCAGTTCTCGAACTCGAATGGCGGCATGCGGCGCAGTTGCTGTTCGGTTTGCGGCAGGTCACGAACCACAAAGCCGCGTCCAATGTGCCACAGCCGATCGTCCTCCGGTAGTCTCGACACGTCGCGAAGACGCTTGGCCATGACACGGCATGCGGTCGGTGAGATGTCGATCCCGATCCATTGGCGGTTCATTCGCTCGGCGGATACGAGCGCGGTTCCGCAGCCGCAGAAGGCGTCCAGCACAATGTCGTTTTCGTTGCTGCTGGTAGCGAGAATGCGGTCCAGGAGAGCGAGCGGCTTCTGCGTGGGATAGCCCAGGGACTCCTTTGCCTGCGAGTTCAAGGGAGGAAGATCGTCCCAGACGCTCTGCAGCGCTACGCCTTTGGACTGATCCAGGTAGCGTTTTAGGGCGGGGACCTCTCCGGCGGGGGGGATAGCGACCAAACCCGCGCTAAGCAGCCCGGCCATTTTCTCGTGGGAGTATCGCCAGTGGCGTGTGACTCCCAGGACCTCGAAGTATGCATTGCCCTTAGCGGCTCCGCCTGGCCCGGTGAGGTTATCCCAGCGGAAGCGCCGCCCATCGGGATCGATGTTCGTGTAATGGGAGGCGATGTAGGAGTCGGAGAGCGGAGTGTACTGCTGGTTCCACGTGTAGCTCTTGCCTCCGGTATAGAAGAAGAGTGAGTCGTGTAAACGGCCGTAGTGTTTGCTTCCTTGTTTTGCGTCGGTGTGGGATGTGCTCCGCTTCCAGATGATTTCGTTCTGAAAGTTATTTTCGCCGAAGATTACGTCCAGCATGATCTTCACGTAATGCGAGGCGTGCCAGTCGCAGTGAAAGTAAAATGAGCCGGTCCTCTTGAGCACCCTTGCGATCTCGACACAGCGCGGCCGCATATATTCGATGTAGGCCTGGGTCGAGGCGTGGCGATCCTCGAACGAACGCTTCTCCTTTGTCTCTCCCCAGAACACCTCGTAATTCCTATTGGAATTGAACGGAGGATCGATGTAACAAAGATCGACGCACGTGTCGGGAAGCTTCTTGAGTTGGTCGAGGCAATCGCCGCAATACACGATTCGTGTGTCTAATAGGGAGGAGGGTCGAGCCATACGTTTGAATCATACCAATACGGTTATCGCCGATGTCTCAGCTTTTGAGTGCGCGCAGGGTACGAACGATGGGAGGATAGATGCCCGAAGGAGACACGATTTACCGGGCGGCGCGGGCTCTGCAGGCAGCGCTGGGCGGGCGTGTGGTGACGGGGTTTGAGACCGGGTTGGCGGGGCTGGCGCGAGTGGAGGATGAGGCTACGCTGGTGGGGCGCGTGGTGGAGCGCGTGGAGTCGCGGGGCAAGTGGTGCCTGATGTATTTCTCCGCGGACCTCATCCTGGTGACCCATATGTTGATGAGCGGAAGCTGGCATCTCTATCGCAGCGGGGAGCGGTGGCGGATGGGCCGGTCGAGGATGCGTGCGGTGGTGCGGACAGCAGACTGGGAGGCGGTCGCATTCAATGTGCCGATCGCGGAGTTTCATACCGCGCGGTCGCTCGAGCGCAGCAGCCAGGTGCCCAAGCTGGGGCCGGATGTGCTCGCGGACAGCTTCACCAGCGACGGCGGAGTCGCCCGTCTGCGCGCCTACGGGCGGGAGTACCCGCAGGCGGAGGTGGCGGTCGTGCTGCTGAATCAACGCGTGCTGGCCGGCCTAGGAAATGTGTACAAGAGCGAGGTGGCGTTCGCCGCGGGAGTGAATCCCTTTCGCGCCATGCGCACGGTGACCGAGAACGAGATGGAAAAGATGGTGGAGGCGGCGCAGCGCTACATGAAGGCCAACGTTGCCGGCGGCAAGGGAGACGGGATCGTCACCTACACCGGCACCCGGCGGACCACGCATGCGATGGACCGCGCAGAGCGCCTCTGGGTCTACGGACGCCAGGGCCAGGAGTGCAGGCGCTGCGGAGCCCCGGTGATGATGCGAAAGCAGGGCGAGCAGGCGCGCAGCACCTACTGGTGCCCCGCCTGCCAGCCCTGGATCGGAGACGGCGCGGACCCGGTAGGCAGAGCCGTAAAGCTCCTCGGAGCCCGAAGACGCGCAAGCTGCTAGCCATCCGCCTCCCCGAAGCGCCCCAACCC
>CAXTPY010000136.1:0-5220 GCA_964246195.1 uncultured Acidobacteriaceae bacterium
CGGGCTGGACGACGTGACGACGGTGACGCGAGTGGAAGAGGAGGACGGCGAGCACGGTGACGAGGGCCATGAAGCCGAGGGCGGTGAAGACGATCCGGTTGAAGTTGTTGCGGATGGGGCGGTCGGCGAGGTTTTCGTTGGAACTGATCATGGTTGTCCTTGCGGGAATTGAGTCCGGTGAGTCTCTGGGTGGGGTACGAGGAAGAGTCTCGATGGTCTCGCCTGATTCTTTGATGCTCATAGAGGAAAGTTGCGGTTGCAGGCGCTAGCGCCGGGCGAACGGCTGGACCGCCTGCCAACCTGGTCGCCCAGGCGCTGGAGGCGGGGGAGGCGGCGGATGCGAAGGAGGTAGGGAGGTATCGGACGACTTTGCAGCTTCAGTTGGTCTCATTGCGCGATGTTGTCGCGCCTGTGTTGCCGACGTTTTCTTCTGGGAGAGACCTTGCGGGGTGAGGACGAGCGTTCTATTGGCTGAGGTGTGCTCCGATGTGGGGTGATTGCGGGTGGCCTACCGGCAGAAGGTGGAGGAGCAGGAGCAGAGGAAGTTGAGGGGTTCGTCGAAGGCGCCTTGAAGTAAGATCTTCGATCCTTGAACTAAGCTCTTCGATCCTGAAGTAAGGTCTTCGATCCTGAAGTAAGGTCTTCGATCCTTGAAGTAAGGTCTTCGATCCTTGAAGTAAGATCATCGATCCTTGAAGTAAGATCTTCGATGAAGGCCGCCGGTTGCGGAGATATCCGGGTGCTTATGAGCCGAGCAGGTTGCAACGATGAAGGGATGAGCGGGTTGGCGTGGCTTGGCGCTGCGCTGCTGCTTTGGGGCGCGCTGAGCGTGGCGGCGCAGCCTTCGGCACAACGGGGTGCCTCGGGCGCAGGGGCGGGAGGTGGGCGGATCGAGGTTACGTCAGGCCTGGGTAGGACGTTGTATGCGCTGCCCGATGACCAGGCTGTTCTCGACGCACGCAGGAGCTTGGCCGGTGATGGTAAGAGTGTGGAGTTGGTCTTGAAGCTGGCGCAGGCGGAGGCGGGGCGGAGGCAGTATCGAGAGGCCGTGGCGACCGCGACGAAGGGCCTGGCGTTCGCTCCGGATAACGCTGCGCTGCATCTCGAGCGAGGGCACCGGGAGCTGGGGCTGCGCGAGTTCAAGGAGGCCGGGAGGGATCTGCAGGAGGCGACGAGGCTCGCTCCGACGATGCTCGATGCCTGGTATCACCTGGGGCTGGCGTACTACTTTCTGGGGGAGTTCAGAGAGGCGGCGGCTTCGTTCGAGCGCGCGCGGGCGTTGGCCAAGAGCGATGACAGTCTTATCGATTGCACGAACTGGCTTTATGTCTCGCTGCGCCGGGCAGGCGAGGAGCCAAGGGCGGCCCAAGCGCTGGCACGCATTACGCCCGCGGTGAAGAATACCGAGCCTCATCTTTTTTTCTATTTGAGGCTGCTGCATTTTTATCAGGGAAGGCTTACGGCGCAGGCGGTATTGCCTCCGCGGCCGCGGGGGCCGGCGGATGTAGAAGGCGAGCTCAGCTTCGATACGGTGAGTTATGGGGTAGGGAACTGGGATCTTTACCATGGTGAACGCGCGGATGCGGCGCGCCTGTTCGAGCAGGTGGTGCAGGGTGAGGCGTGGAATTCGTGGGGGTTTATCGGCGCCGAGGTGGAGCTGGAGCGGATGGGCGAGGGTGGGCGTGCGCGGGGGCGCTTTCCCTAGGCCTGCGGCCTAGGCTGGTATGTGCCGGGCTTTCGGCCCTTGGATTCGTGCCGGGCTTTCAGCCCTTGGATTCGTGCCGGGCTTTCGGCTCTTGGATTCGTGCCGGGCTTGGAGGGGTGGCTGCGGGTTGCAGGTTGCAGCAGGCCTCACGAGGCGAAAGGGCTGACGCGTGGGCCAGCCCTTTCGCCTGCTTCGTGCGTGAAGTTCGTGGGTGAGGTTACTTGATGTTGCCGTTGAGGCCGGCGGGGAAGAAGCCGCCGGGGGTAGGCGCTACAGGAGGTGTTGCTGTGCTGGAGGCGCTGGCGTAGACGATGTCGAGGACCTGGGTGGTGGTGCGTGCCCAGGCGATGGAGTTGGCGTCGGCGTTGACGATGGTGGCGGCGACGATGTTGGTGGAGGAGGTCTCGAGGGCGACGGTGGTCTGGCCCAGGCCGATGTCGTCTGGGGTTCCGCTGGCGGTTCCGTCGAGAGTGGCGCGGACGCCGGAGATCTTGGTCGCGAGGGCGGCGGCTCCGGTGCCGGGCAGGCCCGGGATGACGATGGAGCCCTGGTCGAGGCCGTAGAGGGTGGTGCGGATGAGGCCCGCGTGATAGGCCTCGACGGCCAGGATGCTGGCCGCGGCGGGCAGGACCTTGGTCTTGTCCTGGATGAGGGCGGCGGCTCCGTGGTAGGCGCTGACACCGACGTCTTCGAAGATGTAGGCGCCGAGGAGGAAGTCGAGGTCGTTGGCGAAGGGATCGAAGCCGGAGACGCCGATGAGGGCACCGAGGGCGGCGAAGCTGTTGACGAGGTCGAGGTTGGGCTGGGCTACGGCGTTGGTGCCGAGGACGCCGCGCAGGAAGGCGACGTGCTTGCGTTCTTCGGTCGCCGTCTCCGTCGCATAGGCTTGGATGGTGGTGCTAAGGAACGGTACCTGGCAGGTCGCGTAGGCATTGTTGTTCTTGGTGGTGACGGAGCCTCCGCCGGTGGCCGAGGTGCCGGCGCCGATGCCCATCTGGTCGATGGTCTGGCCGGAGGTGGCGAGGGTGTAGAACTGGGCTTCGAGATATTCGAGGTTCAGGGCGAAGTTGAGGATGTCGTTGTCGCTGATGGCGGTTGACGTCTGAGCCTTGCCGCTGGGCGCAAGGGCGAGGCCCGCGAGAGCGACACCACCCATCAGCATCATGGCGCGACGGCTGGAGACGATCTGGTCTATCTGCTGGGTTTCCTGGGTTGCCATGGTGTTTTCCGTCCTTAGGATGCGGTAGTGGAGACTGTGCCGTTCAGGCCGTTGGGGAAGAACGCGCCGCTCTTTACGCCGGCGCCGCCGCCGGTCCCGTAGACGATGTGGAGGACCTGGTCGGTGGTGCGCGAGAAGGCGAGGGCATTGCTGTCGGCGGCGACGATGCTGCTGATGCTGAGGGTGGTCTCGTTGCCTCCGCCGAGGGTGGCGCGGAGGGCGGAGACCTTGTTGGCGTAGTTGAGGTAGGTGGGATCTCCGCTGGCGGCGGCCATGCCTGCGATGAGGGTGCGGATCTCGGAGGCGTGGTAGGCCTCGACGGCCATGATGCCGGCGGCGGCGGTGAGGAGGGTGTTGCTTTGGAGAGCGGGCGCGGCTCCGTTGTAGGCCGTGACGCCGACATCTTCGAAGACGAACGCGCCGACCAGGAAGGCGGAGGGGCTGGCAAAGGGGTCGAAGGCGCTTCCGATGCCGGCGGCGGAGGCCAGGGCATTGAAGGCGTTGGTGAAGTCGAGGTTGGGGCGGGAGACCGGGGTGCCACTGTTCTTGGTGAGGGCGGTCTGCAGGAAGCGAACGTGGTTGAGCTCGTCCTGCGCGATCTCGTTGGCGTACTGCTGCAGCACGGAGCTGAAGCCTGTAACGGCGCGTCCTCCAGTCACAGTTCCTGCGCTGGCACCAGCGTCGGCGGTGGAGAGGCCGGTGCCGGTGGCGGCGCGGAGGTAGAACTCGGCTTCGAGGTACTCCAGGTTCAAGGCGAAGTTGAGGATGTCGTTATCGGGGAAGGCCAGCGCGGGGTACGTGACAGGCGTGCCGGAGGCGTTGGACGGGGTGCTGTTGTTGCAGCCCGTCATCAGGGCCGCCGCTGCCGCGGTTGTACCCGCTCCAGCCAGGAAGGCTCGGCGGGAAGGTCTCTTTTTCACAACGTTCAGTGGTTCCACAGTATGGGTCTCCCGAGGCGAGGTTCGCGCCTATGAGTAGAAAGCGTACAACACTCTACCTTGCTACGGTCAGGAAAGCTTTGTGGATGGGGGGGAGCGAAGGCGCAACCAGGCGCAGGGTAGGGGTGCGCCGGCGGAGAGGAGGAGAGGAGGAGAGCGCCTGGAGTTTGGTTTGTGCCCTAGGCGCTCTGACTGGTTCGAGGTGCCGGTTTGCGGCTCCAGGCTGCGAGTTCAGCGCCCAGTTGCCGAGGCTCCCCCGGGGCCCGTGTAGGTGACGTGCCAGATGGAGGCGGAGCCATCGTCGGTGACGAAGAGGCTGCCGTCGTTGGCTACGGCTACGCCGACGGGGCGGCCCCAGACCTTGCCGTCGGGCGTGACGAAGCCGGTGAGGAAGTCCTCGTACTCTCCTGTGGCGTGGCCTTCCCGCATGGGTACGCGGATGACCTCGTAGCCTGCGCGGTGGGCGCGGTTCCAGCTTCCGTGCTCGGCGGCGAAGGCGTCGCCGTCATAGGAGGAGGGGAACTCCTTGCCCTGGTAGAAGACCATTTCGAGCGATGCGAAGTGGGGCTGGAGGATGACGTCCGGGGTGATGACCTTGGACTTCAGCTCGGGGTGGGTGCCGATGAGTCGCGGGTCCTGGTGGCCGCCCATGTAGTACCAGGGCCAGCCGTAGAAGCCGCCTTCCTGGACGGAGGTGATGTAGTCGGGGACGAGGTTGTCGCCGAGGCGGTCGCGCTCGTTGGTGGAGCACCAGAGCTGGCCGGTGGTGGGGTTGATGGCTTCGCCGACGCAGTTGCGGATGCCGTAGGCGTAGACCTTGACGAACTTGCCTTCGGGGGTGAACTCGAGGACGTTGGCGCGATGGAACTCGTTGGGGTGGGTGTCGGGGTCGTCGACGTTCGAAGCCGAGCCTACCGAGACGAACATGCGCTTGCCGTCCTTCGAGAAGGCTACATCGCGGGTCCAGTGGCCACCGCCGCGGAGCTGGGCGAAGCCGGGGAGCTGGGCGACGATGGTCTCCGGCGGCGCGCTGGCGACGAGGTCGCCGGACTTGTAGGGGAATCGGACTACGGTCTTGGTGTTGCCTACGTAGACCCACTTGGGGTTGGGGCCGGAGGGATAGAAGGCGATGCCGAAGGGGAGGTCGAGGCCGGTGGCGAAGGTGGAGATCTTCTGGGCTTTGCCGTCGGGGCCTACGCCGCGCAGGACGTAGAGGGTGTCGCCGTGGGAGTCGGCGAGGAAGATGTCGCCGTTGGGAGCGGTGCGGAGGAGGCGGGGCTCGCGGAAGGTGCCGGGAGCGCCGGAGGTCTTACCACTGGCGGAGGGCTTGCCGCCGGCGTAGAGAGTGACCTTGAAGC
>CAXTPY010000137.1:0-5214 GCA_964246195.1 uncultured Acidobacteriaceae bacterium
ACGCCAGACCTGGGGAGAGGGTTAGGCGAAGTCGTGCAAAAGACTACGAGCGAGACACTTTGCGCTGGGCCGCCCCAGCCAAACCCACAAGTCCGGAACCCAAAAGCAGAAGGCTTGAAGGCTCGGGCACAGGCGAGGTGCCGATAAACTCCTGCGGCACGCCGTCCGTCCAGCCAGTCTGGTTCGACGTTGGAATGTACAGCACGAAGCTGTTGTAGAAGGATGCGGAGAGCGCCCCCGTCGTGACGGCGGTCTGCGCGGCCGCTACCAGATTCGACGCCCCGCTCGTGAACCCGGACAGCCCATGCACGTCCGTGCTGTCGAAGATGTCCCAGCCAGCATATTGAATGTCGCTGTTCGTGTAGACGCCTTGGCCAAGCTGGTTGAAGATGTAAGCCTCTTCCTTGTACAAGGTAGCGTTCGCCATCGAAGACGTGATGGCGGTCGGGGCCACGCTCCACTGCTCACCGAAGGTAATGTGGCGGTTGTAGTCCATGCACATCAGGCTGCTGACGCTGCTCGATCCATCCACGCTGAACTGGTACGGATAAATGTAGTTCCCGGCGGAGATGGTAGGAGCGCTAACGAGTTGCAGCGTATCCGCCTTGGCGGCGGGATGTACAAGGGCGAGAGTAGCAAGGCAAACAGTAGAGAGAAGGAAAGCAGTGGTCTTCGAGGTGTTCATAAATTCTTGTTTCTCCTGCGCCATTCGGAGGCGCTTCCTAGTGGATTACAGGATGGAGAGAAGCAAGCTGAAGGCCAAAGGCTGAAGGCCCGTTTCAGCCCTCAAACGTTCGGTTTTCCACAATCGAAGCAGAACTTTGCCACTATGCATAGATTTGCAGTTCCCCCAGAGGGAAATTCATTTCCACTAAAGAAGGCTGACTTGGGGAATGTCTCTACACCGCCACCGTGAACGTGTCCTCGGTGCGGGTCACAGCGCGGTACAGGGTGTCCCGCTCAAACGGAACTCGCCCCGCCTCCGTGATCAACCGAATGAGATCCGCTCGGCGCATCCCCTGCGGCGTCGTCGCGCCTGCGTCGTGGTAGATCTTCTCTTCTATGACCGTGCCGTCGATGTCGTCCGCCCCGAAGCGCAGGGCGATCTGGGCGATCTTGGGCGACATCATCTGCCAATAAGCCTTCACATGGCTGAAGTTATCGAGCAGCAGGCGGCCCACCGCGATCTGCCGGATATCCAGCATCCCCGTAGTGCGCGGAATATGCCCGAGAACGGTATTGTCCGGGTGAAAGGCGAGCGGAATGAAGGTTTGGAAGCCTCCCGTCTCATCCTGCACCGCGCGCAGCTTCAGCAGGTGGTCGACGCGATCCTCTTCGTCTTCCACATGGCCATAGAGCATCGTCGCGTTCGACCGCAACCCCATCCGGTGCGCCGTGCGCGCCGTATCGAGCCACTCGGAGCCATCGATCTTGTGGTCGCAGATGATATGCCGCACGCGGTCCGAGAAGATCTCCGCCCCGCCCCCCGGAAGAGAGTCCACGCCCGCATCTTTCATCTGCTGAAGCGTCTCCACGATGCTCATCTTTCCGCGCTTGGCGAGAAAGGCCACCTCCACCATGGTGAAGGCCTTCACATGCACCTTGGGGAACCTCTGCTTTAGCCCGCGAACCAAGTCCATGAAGTACTCGAAAGGAAGATCGGGATGCAGCCCGCCGACGATGTGAAACTCTGTAACCGCTTCGGTGTAGCCGGAGGCCGCCGTCTCCCACGCCTCCTCGAGTGCCATGGTGTACGTCCCCTCCCCGCCCTTCTTTCGCCCAAAGGCGCACAGCCGGCAGGACGCCACGCACACATTCGTTGGATTGATGTGCCGGTTCACGTTGAAGTAAGCCGTGTCTCCGTGGAGCCTCTCCCGCACCTGGTTCGCCAGCCAGCCCACGGCGAGGATGTCGCCGCTGCGATACAGCGCGACCCCATCGTCGAAGCCCAGGCGCTCCCCCCGCTCCACCTTCTCGGCAATCGGAAGCAAGGCGGAGTCATCGGTCTGGAACGAGTGGCGCGGGCTGGAAGAGACAGCGGAGGATCCCATACCACGATTCTATTCCTCCCCGAGCCCGCCTGCTGCGTCTAGGGCGTACCCGTCTTCTCCGAATCCACCATGCGAGGCTGCACCACCAGCCCATCGAAGAGCGTCGCCGCCACCAGGTGATCGCCGACCGGTCGTACAAAGCGCAGGTTCCACCCCGTCTCCCAGAACTGGACCGCATGATCCGGCAGATGGATCGCGTACGCCAGCGTGCTGGCGCCTCCCACGGTCGCGAGAACACGCTGCGATAGGGCGTCGTAGAACAGACTGTTCACGTCGCGAACCGAGACCGAGGGCAGCGTCTGCCAACTGGAGCCCTGATCCATCGTGTAGAACAGACCCTCGCGTCCCCCAGCCCAGATCTCTCCCGTGGAACTGACCGCCAGCGCCGCCAGGTGGGAGAGGCCCGGAGGAGGCTTGAGCTCGCTCCAACTCTTGCCGCTATCCTTCGAGATCTGCGCCGTATCGCTGCTGCCCACGATCAGATAAGGCTCAGCGGCCGCAATGTGGTGTACATTCCGCATCTTCAGCGAGTCCAGCAGCGTCCAGCTCTCTCCCGAAGAGGTGCTGGCAAGCAGACCCTCTTCGATTCCCGCATACACCATCCCGCCCGATTGCACCAGAGCGTCGATGCCTCCGTCGTAGTCCTCCCCGCGTTGCGCGGCCGCCCGCGAGGGAGGCGGATGCGAAGGACGTCTCTCCCCCGCGTGTTGAACCCGTGCAGCCGGAGAGGCCGCCGGCGGAGTCTTGCCGGCCGGCTTGCCCGACCACGCAACGTTGGCCACGCGCGTCCACATGCCGTCTCTCTGCCGGTAGATGCCATGCCCCGTGCCCGCGAGCAGCGTCCCATCCGACGCCTCGGCTAGGCTGAAGACATCGCGTCCTCCCAGTCCGCTGCTCGCCTGGTTCCACGTCAGGCCGCCCGTGGTGCTCGCAAACACCCCCCCCCATTCCTTATCGTTCACGACACCGATGTACAGGTTCGCGGCATGCTCGCGGTCGCTGGCGTAGGAGGTGATCTGCCGCGCGGAGAAGCCTCTATTCGAGGGCTCGAAGGAGTTCCCTCGGTCGTTGCTCACCAGAACGCCCCCACGATCCGTCGCCAGCAACACGCGCTTGGAGTCGGTAGGATCGACGAAGACATCGTTCACGATAACCTCCGGTCCAGTCGTGCGTACCCAGGTCTTTCCCCCGTCGTCGGAGCGGAAGAGACCCTCCGTCGTACCCGCGAACACCGTCTGGAGATGTTCCGGATCCTGCATCAGCACGCGTGTGCGGCGCGCCGTGGACGGAATGCCCTGAATCTTGTGAAACTGCTCTCCCGCGTCCTCGCTGCGATAGATCCCCGAACACGCGCTCGCATACACCACAGAGGGCTGCTTAGGATCGACGATGATCGAAAAGACATCGGAGTCGTCGATGATCCCCTGCTTGATATTGTTCCAGTGCTGGCCGCCGTCGGTCGTCTTCCACGGAAGATGCCAAGTGCCCGCATAAATCGTCTCGGGATTCACCGGATCGATGGCGACGGACTCCACCTCGTGCAACTCCTGGCTGCCCGCCGGGCTGATCCGTTGCCAGTGCAGACCGTTATCCATGGAGCGAAAGACGCCTTCGAGCGTGCCCGCGACCAGCAGCTTCGGGTCGGACGCCGACGCAGCCAGCGCGCGTATCGACTGGCCCCGCAGGTCCAGATTGGCGGACCAGGTCAAGCCCCCATCGCTGCTCGTGAAGAGTCCTCCATCGCTGTGGCCGAGCACCCACGCCCCGACCGTCAAATGCTTCGGGTTCGCCGCGTCCACCACGATGTTGTCGATCACCAGATCGTCGCGGCCGCTCATGCGGGCCAGCCTCTTCCAGGCAGCGCCCCCGTCATGCGACTCGTAGATCCACCCGTTGACGGTGCCCAGGTAAAGGTGCTGGTGGTCCGCGCTGTCGTACGCCAGCGCGCGCGCGTCGCCTCCATCGGGCCCGAACGGAAGCCACCGCACCGCCCCAGAAGGCAGAGAGAAAAGAAACAGGAGAGGCAGTCCCCACAGCGCCGCGTGCGATCGTTTCCTAAAGTTCAAACTCTGCGCCTCTTGCGTTCTTCTGTTCCCAGGGAGTCTGGTGGTGCCATATTCAAGACAAAGGCTGACTGGGATAGAACCCAGTCAGCCTCCGTCTTAGTCAGTGTGCTGTTTACTTCTTCTTGTGGTGCTTCTTGGCAGCCGTGCGAGGCTTCGCCGTGACGGCACTCTCATCCACCGGAGTGGTTCCCGTGCTGTCCATGTCGGCGCCAGCGGGGATGAGCGTGGTGGTTACGGTATTCGCATCCTGCGAGCCGGTGTAGACCGAGACGCGGGAGGCATCGATGCCCTTCTCTTTGACCAAGTACTCCTTCGTGTTGACGGCGCGTTCCCCGGCCAGCTTGCTAGCCATCTTGGCGTTGCTGCTGGCGTTTCCAACCAGTGCCAGCTTGGCATCGGAGGAGCGCTGCAGGTTGAGCGAAACGTCGTCCAGGCAAGCCTTCGCTTCGTTGTCGACTCGTGCCGGACGCTTCTTGTCGCGGTCGAAGTTGATGGAGCAGAGAGCCTGCGTCGTCGGCTTCGGCGGCGGCGGCGGTGCCATTACCGTCACAGTCGACGTCGAGGAGGCAGTCTGGCCCTTGTCATCCACCACATTGCAAGTGACGGTGATGGTGCCCGGAGCGGCGCCGGCGGTCGAGAGAGTAGCGCTATTCGTGCTACCCGAGACCGAACCCGAAGTCGCGCTATAGCTGTACGTAAGAGGCCGGTTCTGCGGGCTCACGCCATTCGCCGTAATCGTCGCAGAGTCGCCCGGATTCACCGTGGAGGGATTCGCGGAGCATGAGAGCGTGGGCGGCTCGAACGCCTTGATGGTGAACGGAGCCGAGCAATCTGCCATCTGGCCTGGCTTGTTGCCTTCCGTTACATGGCCCTTCGCCGTATAGCTGCCCGCCGCGGCATCCTTGGTATCGATGTTCGCCGTATTGGACGTCCCAGAAATCTTGCCGCCGTCCGAGGTCCAATTGTACGTCGCGGTCTTCTTGGGATTCAGGTTCGCCGCGGTGCCGGTGATGGTAATCGGATCGCCCGGATACCCCGTGTCGGGCGAGGCCGTGCAGGCAAAAGTCACAGGCGGCGGCGGAATGATGTGGCCGAAG
>CAXTPY010000138.1:0-5099 GCA_964246195.1 uncultured Acidobacteriaceae bacterium
GGCGGTTTGCTTCCCTGCGCCCAAAGGGCGCAACTGGAAGTCAGCGCGAGTGCCAAAATCTGCCAGCGGGAATCATTCGTCATGCGTGATAGCTCCTGGAATTCACTAAGCGGCTTCGTTCAAGTGGGCAGGCGTTTTGGAAGGCTCAGTGCCTTACTTGATATCACTGCAATCGCCGCCCATGTGTTGTGACGAAGGGCCCGCGTTGTAAGCAAGTTCGAGCGCCAACCTCAGCCTCTTGGCTCAACCTGGTCGAACGCTGGTTCGCAGCGCTCACCGAAAAACAGCTTCGGCGAGGCGTTCACCGCTCCACCAAAGAGTTGGAACAGGCCATCGACGCCTTCATCCAACACCACAACAACCATCCAAAGCCCTTCGTCTGGCACAAAACAGCAGACCAAATCCTCGACTCTGTCGCACGATTTTGCATGAGAACTTCAGACTCAGGACACTAGCTGGCCGCGCCCGTACTTGCGCCCAGTCCCGCCATCGTCGTGCGCAGGTACTTGTGCGGATTCACCGGGGTGTTCCGTATCCGGACCTCGTAGTGCAGGTGCGGCCCCGTCGTCCTTCCGCTGTGGCCTACATACCCGATCACCTGCCCCACCACTACAGCCTGTCCCGCCATCACCGCGAATCCCGACATGTGCGCATAGCAGGTCTCCACGCCGTGTCCATGATCGAGCACCACCTCGCGGCCATATCCGTTCACCATCTCCGCCGACTTGACCACCCCATCCGCCGTCGCCCGCACCGGCGTGCCTTCGCCCGCCGATATGTCCACACCCTTGTGGAACTCCCCCTCGCCATTGCCCAGTACAGGGTCTTCTCGCTGCCCGAAGCTGCTGGTGATAGGTCCCAGAATAGGCCACATCGCAGGCGCATTCGCGGCGTACGCTCCCGCATCGCCCAGCTCCAGCAGGCCGCTGCGCAGCCCCGCCGGCCGAGCTAGGCCGCGCGCCACATCTCCGCTCAACGCCGACGTCCGCAGACTGTAAAACGCGTCGAGAGATTTGTAATAGCCATCGTCATTCAGGGCCGTCGAAGCATCCGCCAGAGGCGTTGTTGCCACCGCCGCGACCCCAGCCGAACGTCCTCGTCCCGAAAGACGCGCAAACGCCGCCTGGTGGCCCCCCGTCATCGCCAGCTTGCTCGTCGTTAGCCCGTAAAGCGCCGAGACCTCGCTCGCCAGCGATCCTAGCGATGCCGCCTCCACGTCCTTCTCATGCGCGGTCTTCTCCAGATGCGCATAGTCCTTCTGCAGCCGCGTATGGTCCTGCCGTAGTTGGTTGAACCGCGCCGTCTTGATCAGCATCCGTGAGTAGGACCCCGCCAGCCCCGTGATCGTAAACATGCCGATCGCCGCCACCGCCACGAACATGTAGGCATACTGCAGAGGTATCGGAACTTTGCTCAGGACACCGCTTTCGTCGCGGCTGACCAGCATCACGTAATAACGTTTCTTCTGTCTCAACCGAAGCCCTGAGCCCAAATCTGGCCGCGAATCACTCGCGGCACTGGGAGATAGAAATCGACAGAGGTGAATGCCCATCTGTTCTCGCCATTCGGTGTCGTCCATCTCCCCGGGCGTTGGCTTTAGAGTACCGTACGGGAAGGGGTGATAGCAACCCGCATTTGCGGTACAAAACACCGTCTTTTGTACAACTTTTCCGGCATACGGCATCCCCTTGAGAACGATCCGAAGGCGCTTATAAAATCCATGACCAAATCCCCCGCTCGGCCTGGAGAACTCTCCGTCATCGAACATATACGTGCCTTTTCCCTGCGCCGCAACCGCAACATAATGCTGGGGATAGGGGACGATTGCGCGATACTCCGGCTGCCCCCCGGCCACGAACTCCTGGTCACCACCGACTTCACCCTGGAAGGCCGCCACTTCCTCCGCGATACGCATCCACCGGAGTCCGTAGGACACCGGGCGCTGGCCCGTGGATTGAGCGATATCGCCTCCATGGGAGGCCAGCCACGGGCCGCGTTTCTCTCCCTCGCCCTGCCCCCCGAACTCCTCGCCTCCCGCTCCGGAAGACGCTGGATCCACCGCTTTTTCAATGGTTTACAAACCCTCGCCGACCGCCACAAGATCACCCTCGCAGGCGGAGACACGGCCGAATCCCCTACCCCTCTCATCCTCGCCGACATCGTCCTTACCGGCTCCGCACCCGCCCAAAAGGCCCTGCGCCGCTCCACAGCACGCGCCGGTGACCTCCTCTACGTCACCGGAGCGCTTGGCGGAGCAGCAGCAGAACTCCAATCCCTGCTAGCACTTACGCGCCGCAAAATATACCCCCGCCAACCTTCGAACACGCATAGCCACCCCCAACTCTTCCCCGAGCCACGCATCGCTCTCGGCCAAACCCTTCTCAAACGCGGCCTCGCGACCGCGGCCATCGATCTAAGCGACGGCCTCTCCACCGACCTCACTCATCTCTGCCGCGCTTCAAAGCTCGGCGCCATACTCAACGCCGACGCTCTTCCCCTGCACCCGCTTACTACAGACCTTGCGCGGCCCGAAGCCCTCTCACTCGCACTTCATGGCGGGGAAGACTACGAACTGCTCTTCACCGCTGCACCCACGACGCACGTGCCAGCACGTCTGCACCATGTGCCAATCAGCCAAATCGGCCATCTGAGGCGCATGCGCCCTAGTCAGCCGAAGATCGTCCTGCGGAAGGGTGCAGCTCCCGCCCGCACACTCACACCGGGGGGCTGGGAACACTTTCGTTCCTGAGCCGAGTTAATGACTTGAGTCCGGCAAGCCAGGGCCAGGTACGAGGGTGACGACAATTCCGCGCCATCATGCGATGAGGCTCTTCCGCTCTTCCGCGAAACAGGATGTATTGGAGTTTGCGATCTTCGAAGAGTGCCCGCTTCAGAGTCGATGAGCTGCAGGGGGCGAGGAGGGGAGCAGTCGCGGGTTATGGCCGCTGATCCAGGACGTTGTTCTGGATGGCGAGGGCGGCGGGGGTGATGATGGGCGCGGCGGCGCCTACGATCTCCGTGACGATGCCGGACCCTGGGATGGAGGTTCCGGAGTTCGCGACCCAGACGTTGCCGGAGCGGTCGATGGCGACACGTGCGGGGGCGAGGAGCGCCGCGCTACCGTAGCCGGCGGAGCTGGATTGTGGGCGGCCAGAGCTGAGGAACTCCGAGAGGGAGTTATTGCCGGAGTTGACGAGCCACACGTTGTCGACGCCGTCGAGCGCGATAGCCGCAGGTGCGTCTAGGCCGGCACCCGTGTAGGGACTGCCGGAGACGGGCTGACCGGAGGAGGAGAGGCGGGCGAGACTGGAGCCGGTGCGGTTCGCGATCCAGGCTCCTCCGGTGGTGTCGATGGCGACGGCGGAGGGGCCGCTGAGTCCTCCGCTGTAGGGAGAGCCGGGGATGGCATTGCCATTGCGGTCGAGGACATAGATGTTGTTGCTGTTGCTGTCGGCCACCCAGAGATTGCCGGAGGTGTCGAGTGCGAGGGCGGCGGGAGTTCCGCTGCCAGTGGTGAGGAAGCCGCTACTGCTGGAGTTGGCGACTCCGGTAGGACCGAGTTCGCTCACGGTAGGAGTGCTGTCGGCGATCCAGAGATTGCCGTTGGAGTCGAAGGCGAGGGGGCCGGGATGGATGATGCCACCCCCGGTGAAGGGATTGGAAGAGGCTGCAGAACCCGCGCTGGTGAGTTCGAGGATGCTGGAGCTTGAAGAGTTGCTCAGCCAGGGGTCGTCGAAAGCATCGAGCGCGAGATTGGAGAGGAGGGTGCCGGTCTGCGGGAAGGTTGCGGTGAGGCCGGAAGAATGAAGGACATTGAGGAAACTGGAGGTCGAGCCTGCAGGGGTACTGAGAACCCAGACGCCCCCCTGCGAGTCGATGGCTATGTCGGTGGGAGTCGAGAGGGCAGGAGAGGTCCAGTTGATGGACAGGGTCCAGTCCGGGGGCGCGGAGGTGAGGGTGGGCTGGAATGGAGGTGTGGAGCCAACGATGGAGAAGATGGAAGCGGTATTGAGGCCGGGGTTGCGGGCGACGTTGAGGGCCGCGGTGAAGGTGTCCCCAGGGGGAGAGCTGCCGAGCGGCGTTGCGGCGTTGAAGAGGATGCCGCAGGGAGCGTTGGAGGCGGTGGAGCCGCTGGTGTTCACGCAGGAGGCGAGGACATCGCCCAGTGTGTTGATGGTCGTGACGGGGATGGAGGCGATGGGCGGAGCGCTACCGGGAGCCAGGCCTGTGGAGGGTTGGACCAGGTTCGAGGCTGTGGCGACGGCGTTGCGCATACCTTGGAGATTGGTGCTGCTGGTGCCTATGTGGGCGTAGTCGAGCGCGAAGGGAGCGAAGGCGTAGGCGGACGCGACGGTGGTGAGTTCGTTGACGACGACGAAGTTGCTGGCCGAGAGGTCGCCGCAGGTGCCGAGAATCTCCATCAGTACCAGGGCGCGGTTGTCGGCGAGCAGGGGAAGCCCGGGGTTGCCGCCGGAGACGACCAGGTAGATGACTGTGGATGGGGTGGGGCAGGTGAAGCCTGAATTGATCGTGAAGCCACCGGAGGCATCGGTGGTGACGGGCGTGCTGAGCAGAGGTGTGGCGGCGGACCCGTAGCCGTTGGTGCCGGCGGCGTAGAGCTGCACGGAGGCTCCTGTGACGGGCTGCTGACCTCCGAAGGCTTGTCCTCCGACGGGGGGGCCCACAACGCTGATCGAGGCCGGAGTACCGAAGCCGGCGCATCCCGCGAGCAGAGTCAGTGCGGAGGAGAGGGAGAGAAGGCGGAGCGCTGCGGGCGCAGAGCTTGGGCGTAGTGGTCGCAGAGTTGTGTTTATAGAGAGGTAATTCGGCATAGACTCCGTTTCAGGACAGGTTCCGTCCTTGCCCTACTCAGCGTCTACCAGGGTGCTCCCGTGATAAATACAACTTAGGCATTAGGGGGGGCTAACTTTGGCTTGAGGGATGAGGTATGTGGAAAAGCCCGCGGTCACGCGTGTGGACACTGGAGGGTTCGCGGACAGGTGTAGCTATCTGCTGGACTGACGTGGTTTGACTCCAGCTCAGAAGACGAAGCAAAGCAAGGGAGGGGCATGGAGCGGGTGGATGTGGTGGTGTTGGGC
>CAXTPY010000139.1:0-5097 GCA_964246195.1 uncultured Acidobacteriaceae bacterium
CAACGAAGGCAAGGCCTGCCTCGACGACATCGCTCTCACGCTCCTCCGCGACCCCGACGCCAAACTCGTCATCGTAGGCCACCACAATCCCTCGGAGAAGCCTGAGGAGGCCGCCGAACGCGCCGTCAACGTTGAGCTCTACCTCACCCATGAGAAGTCCATCGACGCCTCCCGCCTGGAACTCCGCACCGGCGAACCCACCGGACGCACCGTAGACGACACCCTCATCCCCGCTGGCGCCACCTTCGACTCCGGAAGCACCGCCACCTTCGACGCCAGCTCGGTCCAGCACCACGGCCAGGCCTACGCTAAGCCCTCCGCTCGACCGCCCGACCGCTAAGGCCTCCCCTCCGCCGCAACCCTGCCGCGAATCACCGGGCAGCTAACCGGAGCCACCCAGCCGCGTTCCCTCCTGCATCACGCGACCCACCGATATCCCCGTCTCTGCTAAACTAAGCCAGTCGGAACAGCAGTTCAGCAAGCCCACCCGCGCGCTTGAGCCTCACGAACCGCTCCCTCCACCGGCATCTCACCGCAGCATTCGGGGCGTAGCGCAGTCTGGTAGCGCACCTGGTTCGGGACCAGGGGGTCGGAGGTTCGAATCCTCTCGCCCCGACCATCCTCCAAGTCCAAAGTAGTCTCTCCTGAAGAGAGCGCCAGGCTACAGACGATCCTCTCCCCTGCATCACACCCGAAGCCCCATCGTCAGCCATACAACACAGACTCGAACTGCTGCACCGCCTCCTCGCTCCACGCATGGGAGTTGCGCCGCCAGATGTCCCCACGCGACTCGAGAAAGTTGGGGAAGTTCAGGCGGCAGTAGCCCTGGTGCATGCGAAAGTCGTAAAGCGCCTGCGCTGTCCCATCCAGGTACAGAGCGGCCCGCTCTCCATCCGGCGTCCACTCCACCGCTACCAGGCGCTGTACCTCGCGGTCCTGGAGAGAGCTGACGTTGTAGATGAGCATCGCGTCCAGGATGCCCTCCTCCTGGGTCTCGCGGGAGCGGTCGCAGGCGTAGAAGTACCCCGCGATACCCTCGTCTTCGAACACCACCGTCCAAGGAACGGCGCTCGAGTCCGAGGAGAGGAAGGCGCGGCCCGGGGTGAAGGAGAGCGTCTGCATCTCTCCACGATACGATAGGCGAGAGGCATCGGCCACACAGAGGACACATGGGTACCAAGGGCAGGCGCGGCGGATGAAGATCTCCCGATTCGAATTGGGCAGCGCGCAAAAACTCGCCGGCGCGCTGCTCTTGCTTCTGCTCGCACAGTGCGTTTGGGTGGTAAACCGGCAGCAGATGTCTGCCAGGGACTACAGGTTTGCCCGTTGCGGGCGCGAAATGTGGGAGACACCCTCGCCCCTCGCCGGGTACTTCACCACCTGCGGCAATCTGAATGGCGATGGCACCTTCGCCTACCGCCTCGCAGGCCTCCCGCTCACCCTGCAACGGCTCGCGCTTCTAGCGGGAGATCAGCTGCGCCGCCGCGAGAACAGGTTGTACGTGGGAGGCACGCTGAATGGGACGACGTGGGAGGCACGCCACCAGATCGGCAGTGTGAAGTGGCTCATCCACCTGCCCTTCGTCGGCTTCGCGCTCTGGCTGGGCGCGGGATTGTGGTGGGTCTCCCGGCGCATGTTCGGCAACGAGGGCGCCTCTCTTGCGCTTGGACTGTACTGCTTCTGTCCCGCCATGGTGCGCTTCGCCGTCTTTCCGAACAATGAGGTGCTCGCCATGTGGGGCCTGTACGGGCTCGTGTATACGGCCATCGGCGTCGCGCATGCGCTGCAGGGTCCCCGGCGAAAATGGAGGCCAAGGATTGTGCTGCTGGTCGCGGCGCTCGGCCTTACCGCGGCAGCGCATCTGCTCGCGGCGATGGTCGGGTTCACAGCCGCGGCCGTGCTCATGCTCTACCTCGGGGAGCGGAGGCGAAGCTACGTCATCCAGGTACTCATCTTCGCTCTGCTCGGAGCGCTGGCTGTCCTGTTTGCGTTCTATGCCTTTCATGCGGCACCGTTCAGCTATGTCTTGTCGGGCGGCGGAGCCCGCTTCTGGTTCACGCTGGAGAACGCCTGGGCATTCGCAAAAGCTCCAGCAGAGCTCCCCATCGTCGCGCTCTCAGCCCTCTCCGCAGCCCTGTACCTAGCGCTCCTCCGGAGCCGCTACTTCGGCAACACCGTGCCCCTGGTCATGACTCTGCTGCTCTGTTGCCTGCGCACCACACAGACCGTGACCATGCCCTGGCTCTGGGCGCTCCCGTTTCTCTTCACGTTTGTCGGCGGCGTGTTTGCCGACGTCTTCGAGACCCGCCGCAGGAAGCTGTACCTCGCCGTCGCCGGTATCGCCCTGGTCACACAGGCAGTAGCGTGTGTGGATCTGCTTCCTTCGCTAGCCCGCTGACTTGAAGCCTCCCCATGGCCCTGTAAGTACAATGAAGTGCAAACACAAACGAGAGGGACAGCGCGTTGACGATCCAAGTTCGAAGCTATCGCGTGGCCGCAGGCGTCTGTGCTTGTCTTCTGCTAATGCTCGCAGGCGGTTGCAGGCGGCACCGCAAAACCATCTCCGCTGAGAACACCGCGGACTACGCCGAAAACATCCACGCGCTCGTCGCCTCATCCCGGCTGCCGGTGCTGCATTGGACCGATTACTCCGACTACCAGGCCGCCGTCAAGACCTTCTACGACGACCGCAACGACGAGTTGGCGTGGACTCGTGACGGAAGGCCCACCGCCCAGGCGATCGGCTTGATCGAAGCCTTTCGCGATGCCGAATCCAAAGGTCTGCATCCCGAGGACTACGACACCTCGCAGTGGAGCGCGCGCGTTGAGCAGCTCCGGTCCAAACAGGCCCAGGCGATCGCGACCTTCGATGTGGCCATGACCGTGGATGTGATGCGCTTTGTCTCCGACCTGCGCATCGGCCGTGTGAACCCGCAGCACTTCAACTTCGGCATCGATGTGCAACAGAAAAAGTACGACCTCGCCGAATTCGTATCGGACCAGGCCGTCGATGCCGCGGACATACCCAAGCTGATCGCCGGGGTCGAGCCCGACTCCGAGCAGTACAGGCAGACGCAGCAGGCCCTGGCCCGGTATCTAACCCTCGCGAAGAGGCAGGAGAGCCAAAACACCCAGCCTCTGCCATCCCTCGCGTCGCCAGTTGCGGTCGGCGGCCGCTACGGAGAAGTTCCCGCGCTATGGGCCCGTTTGCAGATGGAGGGCGACGCGCCTGAAGGCGCTGCCCCGGCCGCCTACGACACTGCGGTCGCGGCTGCCGTAAAGACCTACCAGCACAGGCACGGCATGGAGGAGACCGGAAAGCTGACCTCCGCCACCGTCTCCAGCCTCAACCTTCCGCTCACCCGCCGCGTAGTTCAACTGCAAGATGCCCTCGAACGTTGGCGATGGCTGCCCGACAACTACCTCCATGCCCGCCTCATCGTGAACCTGCCCGAGTTCGTGCTGCGCGGCTATACCCCGGAGCACAAGCTGGACTTCACCATGAAGGTAGTCGTCGGCAAGGTCGTCGGCGAGCACCAGACCCCCGTCTTCGCCCACATGATGAAGTACCTCATCTTCCGCCCCTACTGGAACGTCCCAACGGACATCGCGAAGGCGGAATTGGCTCCGCGCATCGACAAGAGCCCTGCCTATCTCGGCGCTCACAACTTCCAGGCCATCAACAGCAAAGGCGAAGAGGTGCCCTACACGGCGAAGAAGGTGGCCGAGGGCGGAGTCATCGTGCGCGAGCGGCCCGGCCCGAAGAACTCCCTCGGCCTGGTGAAGTTCATGTTCCCCAATCCCTACGACATCTATCTACACTCCACCCCAGCGGTGGGCCTCTTCGAGAGAACCAGACGCGACTTTAGCCACGGCTGCGTCAGAGTGCAGAAGCCCGACCAACTCGCCGCCTGGGTGCTCGATGGGCAGAACGACAAAGACGGCCAACCGTGGGATCGTGAAAAGGTGCAGGCCGCGATGAACGACGGCCCCGACAATCACCAGGTCAATCTCAAGACCCCGCTGCCCATCGTCATCTTCTATGTGACCGCAGAGGTCGAAGAGGACGGCCTCGTCCTCTTCTTCAACGACATCTACGGGTACGACGCAGACCTGGAACGTGTGCTTTCAAAGGGGCCGCCCTACCCTGTCAAGCCGGAACCCCTCCCGTCGTCCAAGCCCGGCGACACGGCATAAACGCGGTTGCAGCCTGCCGGCATGCGTTGCCAGAGGCAGCGACGCGCGTTCGATGCATCGGACAGGAGGAGCACCTGCATTGCGCTCGCGAAGACATCGACAACCCGTAGGCAATCTCGATCGCCTCTTCGTCGACTCGCCCAAAGACAATAGGTTCATGGCACCGTCCCAATCCCCGTTCCTTCCTTCAAAGTCACAATGCGATCCACACCCGGCTTGTGCTCGCGGTCGATCATCTTCTTGCGCTCAGAAGCCCGGCCTTCGTGAGCGCCCCTTCTAAAAAATCGTTCTCCAGCGTCAACTGTCCGACCTCCGCGTGCGGCGTCTTCACATCGATAGCGATGAGGTTCTGCCGGTGGCAGCAAGTGTGGAAGAGGTCTACAGTCTGCTAGGAATTTGACGATTGGGAGCCGGAGGCTCCGAAGTGCTGATAAACGAGGGCTAGAGCTTCGGCGGGGGTGTGGAGGTTGCCTTCGAGCTGGGCGTCTTCGGCGAGCAGGAGCATGGCTTTGAACTGGGGGCTGGGTTTGTAACCGTGTTGGATCAGGTCGCGTCCGGTGAGGAGGGGTTTGGGCTGGAGGGTCTCGGGGGGAGAGGCCTCGAAGTGCTGTTTAGCGAAGTGGTAGAGCTCCAGGTTGTTGTGGCAGGAGGTGCAGTCGAGGCGGTGGAGTTCGAGGTGCTCGTCGAAGCGGGGGAGGCGGAGGAAGCGCTTGAGGGTGGATTGCTTCATCTCGCGGATGTCGCCGAAACGCATGTGGTTCTTGATGAGGGCGAGGATCTGCGCGGTGTCTTCGTTCGAGAAGCGGAGGCGGCTGAGGATGGATTCGGCGATGCGGACGCCAACGTCGACGTGGCCATTAAATTTGATGCGGGGGCCGGTGGGGGTTGGGGCGAGCTGGT
>CAXTPY010000140.1:0-5096 GCA_964246195.1 uncultured Acidobacteriaceae bacterium
GGTGGCATATTACAGGGACGGCTTGAAGAGCGTGGTGGTGTCGGGCGCTGCCATGGAGGGCGGCGCATCGAGGGGGCCGGCGCAGGCGGGTGGAGTTTTGTCTGGCGGGATGCTTGTAGACACCGGCAATGGGAGCTTCCGGGGGCTGGCGCCGGGGTACAGCACGCAGGGGGTGAGATTGACGTTGACGAGGACGCTGACCTCTTCGCTCGAGGGGGCGCTGCAGTATAGCTCGGGCGCGGCTTTGACGGGCGAGGGGGCGCACCGGCGGACGGGGGCTGGATTGCCCACGCTGCGGGCGACGAACTCGCAGGCGATTACGCTGGCTTTGCGCGGCAGGGTGGTTGCGAGCGGGACGAGCGCGCGGATGTCGTACAGGTGGGAGCCGGCGAAGTTCGTGACTGCGACGGATTCGTTCGGGCCGTTTGCGGATCAGGCGTATCTGAGCTTTTATCTGCGCCAGCCTTTGCGGTGCGGAGGGTGGCTGCCGCCAGGATTCGACGCGACGATCGACGTGACGAACCTGCTGGCGCAGGGATATCGTCCGTTTCTTTCCTCGGATGGAGAGACGCTGTACCTCGCCCAGTCTCCACGGACTGTGCAGGCTGGGGTGGCGTTCAATTTTTGAGGCGCGTGGGTAGAGGGATCTTTGCCTACAGCGCTCGGATCTCAGGCCATGCTCTTTCGGCAGGGTTGAGGGGTTCAGCGGGTCTCGTTGATGCCTGGTGACGCCCGATGGAGCGGGCTTTCAGCCTTTGGATTTTGCCCCTGTACTTGTATTTAGGGCTGCGGCCTGGGCTGGTGTGGGACGGACCTTTGGCCTTGGGTGAGGCTTGGCGAAGCTGACCGGATCCTCCTTGCCGGGGATCCGGCGTGATCGCTGGCAGAGCGAGTTCGCTCTTGGAGGAGGACAAACGCAGGTTGCTTTGCGGGAATGACAGGCAGAAGAACACAGCAAACTCCAGACCCATCTGCTCTGGTGTCGCTTGCGTGGTCTCTGGTAGATTCGTTGGTTCGCGGGGCGGGGTGCTGCGGGGCTTGGCGTGGCTTCTGTCGCGTAGCTGCCGTCGCGTAGCTGCGACGGGGTCAATCTTGACCTTCGCCGTGTTTGTGTCCCATCCCCCTCGCGCCCGACTGGGAGGCTATGGCGCCGATGCCGGCCTGGGACGCGGTTCTTATGACGACGGCCTGAGGCGAGCGGGATGCGGACCTGTTGCGAGGGTCAGGGCCAGTGGTGGGTCCGGTTGGTTCGGAGGCGCGGCCTAGGACGGACATTTCAGGGTCGGGAGTGGAGTTGAACATTGGCTCGTCCGTATTTTGGACGTGAAATGCGGGAGTGCGCAAAGGCGAGAAGGCGGAAGCGCCGACGAGAACCACGGGAGGGCTGGAGAGCCTGACTTTGGGCGCGGACGACGCGACTAGGGAAGGGGCGGGCGGCTTCGCGCGGCGATGAGGCAGTTTCACCGGATTGAGGTTGGCGGCCTGCGGGAGGTCTTGCGCGGTGGGATTGGCGGCGATCTGAAAGCCTATCCAGAGCGCGGGGAGGACGGTGGCGAAGGACCAGCAGGAGGCGGCGGTGAGGACGGCGCGCGAACCTCGGGTCCACCTGGAGGTGACGCGCTCGCCTTGCAGGATGGAGCTGACACGAACCTTGAGCACGGCGGCCTGCGAGGTGAAACCGATACCGAGGCGGTCGGGGTGGCCGGCGAGACTTGTCTTCCAGCCGAGACGGACGAGGGTTTCGGCGTAGAGGTCGCGTTGTTCGGGATGGCGGCGTACGACGGCCATGTCGCAGGCGAGCTCGCGTTCGAGGCGGAGGGCGGAGAGGGCTCTGTGCACGGCGGGCTGGAAGAAGAGGATGCAGCGGCAGGCGCGCGCGGCGGTCTCCCAGAGACCGTCACGGCGGCGCACATGCGAGAGCTCATGGCACAGGATATCGTGTAGACCGGCCAGACCGGCGGTGCCTTCCTGCGCGTCTTCGAGGGGTTCCAAGGGGAGGTAGACGGCGGGGCGCCACCCGCCCATGTAGGCTGGGGAGGAGAGGCCGGGGAGTAGCCAGAGACGGCAGGGAGGAGCCTGCACCTCGGAGGCGAGGCTGCGGAAGACGGCGGCCAGGCTCGCAGGCGGTTCGATGCGGTAGCGGAGGACGCGGTAGATCTGGATGCGCTTCCAGAGGCCGACCAGCAGCATGACGCCGAGGAAGAGGGCGTAGAGGAATGCGGCGGATGGAAGCAAGCGGCCTAGGAGGCTGGCAGAGGGGGCGGAGAGCATGACCCGGCTGCCTGGAAGGATGGTGGATGGGATCGAGGTCTGGGTGGACCCCGGGGCGACGGCCTCGCCGAAGGCCTGGATGCAGAGGAAGATCCAATAGAAGGCACTTGAAAGCAGGAAGGAACACCAGACGGCGAAGCGCGCGCGCGCGGAGGTGGCGAACCTGGCTACCAGCCAGCAGAGGGCGTAGCCGGCGCTGGTCTTGAGCATGAAGCCGCAGAACAGAGACAGGAGTAGGACGGCGGTTGCGGGTGAGAGATGCGTGGAGCTCATGGCGTCTCATCCTCCTCTTTCCTCAATTTTCTATGCCTGCGAATCATCTCTTCCATGTCGCGCAGGTCGCTGCTGTCGAGTGTGTCCGATTCGAGGAGGTTGATGAGCAGGCCGCTGGCCGAGCCTCCGAAGCTTTGGTTCAGCAGTGTACTGACGGAGGCGCTGGCGACTTCATGCTCGGAGACGGTCGGCCGGAAGATGAAGACCTTGCCGAGAACGGTGTGATCCACATAGCCCTTCGCTTCCATGATGCGGAGGAAGGTGTGTGTGGTCTTGTAGTTGGGGCGATCGGTGGCGGGGAAGGAGTTGACGATCTGTTCTACCGTGCCTTCGCCGAGGGCCCAGAGCGCCTGCAGCAGGCGGGACTCGGCGGGAGTCGGAAGCGAATTCTTTTTGTTCTTCGCCACTTGATTCATCCTCGGTATTCCGGTAGCCTAACACGCGGGTGGTGGTGGCGCTACTAAATCTTATAAGATTTAAGAGTACGGATAGAAAGAGTCCAATTCACGTTTGCGAACGTCGAACGCCAGAGCAGGTGGAGTCGACAAGGCACACGCGGGGTGGCTTGGGAGTTCCAGGACTTGAGAATAGCCATGCGAGGAGATGTCTATGTTTTTGAATAGGGTGGTTGCCGTTCTTTTGGGCTTGTTGGTATTGCCGCTCGGGCTTGCCGGCCAGGAGCAGACGTTCAAGCTGGACGCGGACAAGTCCGAGGTTCATTTCCTGCTGGACGATCCACTGCACAAGGTGCAAGGGAGCTTCCATGCGGAGCCGGGTGCCATCCAGTTCTCGCATAAGGACGGTTCGATGTCGGGTACGATCGCGGTGGACGCGCGCAGCGGCCAGAGTGGGAATGCCGGGCGGGACAAGAAGATGACTCAGGACGAGTTGCAGGCGGCCAAGTACACGACGGTGACGTTCGCGCCGAAGCACTACAGCGGGACGCTGGCGGCGACCGGGGACTCGACGATTACGGTAGACGGGAGCTTCACGTTGCTGGGGACGGCGCATGAGATCAGCGTTCCGATGCAGGTGCATATCGATGGGACGCAGTGCAAGGCGGCGGGTTCGTTCGTGATTCCGTACGTGCAGTGGGGCATGAAGGACCCGAGCAATTTTCTGTTGCATGTAGGGAAGGAAGTGAAGATCGACCTGGCCCTGGTGGGGACGATTACGCCGTAGGGGTAGGGGATAGGGGCGCGCGATCGAGGATGTATCCGGTGGGCGCGACGGTGGTGGGAAGGCTTGTGGGAACGAGTCCTTCGCGAAAATAGAAGACGTTCCGCCGCGAGGGAGGTCTAAACATCTGCCGGGACCGAACCCAGGAGCTGCGATGACGACGATAGGCCGACCAGCAGCATTGCTGAAGGATCAGCTCAGGATTGCGTTCAGGAGAGAGTTCCCGATTCCCGCCGACACGGACCGGTTTCTGGTGGAGGCTGTGGAGGCGACGCTGCAGAGCACGGGGAACTTCGTTCGCGCGCAGCTCGCTTACAGGATGGGGATAGCGTACGGGATGCAGCAGGACGCGGCGGAGAAGCTGGCGATTTCTCTGGAGTATTTTCATACGGCTTCCCTGCTCTTCGACGACCTGCCGAGCATGGATGACGCTACGCAGCGGCGCGGGGTTCCGTGCCTTCATCTTCTGTATGGGGAGGGGCCGGCGATTCTGACGGCACTGGGCCTGATCAATCGGGCGTATGGGCTGTTGTGGGGGGTGGGGGCGCGCGGGACGCCTTGCGAGGAGCAGAACGCGCTGGCGTATGTGGAGAAGTACTTGGGGCTGGGGGGGTTGCTGAGCGGACAAAGCCACGACCTGCACTATGCGCAACTGCCGGAGGAGGAGCGCTCGCCCCAGAAGGCGGCGATGGGCAAGACGGTCTCGCTGATACGGTTATCGCTGGTGTTGCCGGCGATCGTAGGTGGAGCGAATGGGCGGGTGCTTCGGCTGCTGGACGTGCTGGCGGTGCTGTGGGGACTGGCGTACCAGGGCATGGACGCCCTTCGAGACGTGCTTCACGAGACGGACAGGGCGGGCAAGACGCCGGCGCGGTATCGCGCTTTGGCCCGGCCGAACCGGGCCTTGACGCGGGGGGTGGGAGCGACGATGGACAGGGTGCGCAAGCTGGTGGCGACGGGGGAACACGTGGTGGACCGCCTGGTGCGTCTGGATGCTTCGCTGCTTTGCCTGGACGTGCCGCGGCAGCGCCTGAGCTCCGAGGTTGCGGGGATCGGCCTGGAGCTTTATGGGGTTGCGCAGTGATCTTTCTGAAGCTGATTCTGACGAATTTGAGACGGCATCGCGTGAGGACGGCGATCAGCGTGGCGGGGATCGCTTTCAGCGTAGGGGCGTTGCTCACGGTGGTGACGATCCTGCTGGGGGCGGTGGGGATGTTCGCGGGGCTGCTCTCGGCGGACAGCGAGGTGATCGTCTTCGAGCGCAATGTCTCCGATTTGTTCTTCAGTAGCGTTCCGGATGCGGCGGTGAAGCAGATCCAGGGGTTGGCGATGGTGCGGCATGCGAATCCGGTTCTGTTCGGCGTGGTTTCGAG
>CAXTPY010000141.1:0-5038 GCA_964246195.1 uncultured Acidobacteriaceae bacterium
GTCTCCGACTCTCTCACTCCACTCCGACCCCTCCGCAGCATGTAGACCGTCACCATGCCCACGGAGAACAGCGCGCCGTGCAGCGAAACATTCGCCATCAACGCCGCCAACGCCCCAAACAGCACAGGCCTAGGCCTGCGGCTGCGCATCGCCGCGCACATCGAAAATGCCAGAACCGGAAACAGCACATAGCTGCGCGCCACGATCGCATACTGATACTGCAGAAAGAACGTGAACGGCAGCAGCACGCGCACCAGCCGCGGAAAGGGCGACCACCGCAACAGCACGAACACCGCCATCACCCCGATCCCAGCCGCCATCCAGCGCATGCCCGCATACGTCCCATGCAGTCGCGCCAACCCCACCAGAAGCAGGTGCCATAATCCCGGCGTTCCCTCATACCGGAGCAAATGCCCGAAGATAGCTCCCGCGTTCGCGTGGGTCGCCAAAAGCCACGCCTGCGCCTCGTCCGCCCAAGGCTCATGCCGTGGAGCGACCCAGCACAGCACGGCGCAATACAGCAGCAAGACCACCCACTCCAACAACCCCAACTGCCGCGCCTTCCCGTCCGTCCGGGTCGCGGCCCTCATGACACTCTTCATCCTTCAACTCTTCATAACTGCACCGTGCGCAGGAACTTACTCGCCTCGCGTACCCTCATCCACACGCCGCAGATGAGGAACGCCTGAAGATATAGACACCACCTCACCCCCCACAGTTGTCCGGGCCGCTGGCAAGCTCCACCTGCCTCACCCGCGCGCCCGCTTCAACTGGTACAAACACCACGCCGCCGCCGTGCAGTTATCCACCACCCGCCCATCCACCAGCATCTGCTCAAACTCCGCCACGCTCACTCGCCTCACCACCATGTCCTGCTCCTCAACGTCCCGCGCGGTCTCGCCCCTCGTCAACCCCTCCGCCAGAAACACGAAGTGCTTCTGGTTCATCACTCCATACGCGATCTGCAGCGTGCCCAACTGCGTCATCCGCTCCGCCACCAGCCCCGTCTCCTCCTTCAACTCACCCCGCCCCACCTCCTCAGGATAGACATCCCCACGCTCCCACCCCCCTTGCGGAAGCTCCAGAAACCTGCCCTGAACCGTATACCGGAACTGCTCGATCAAGGTCAGGAACTCGCCCTCCGCCGTCCGCTCCAGCGGAATAATGATCGCCGCCGGATGCTTGTCGATCACCCCGTAGATCCCACGCTCTCCGTTCGAGCGCTCGATCACATCCTCCCGTACGCTCGTCCAGCGGTTACGGTAGACCTCCCGGCTGCTGATTGTCTTGATCGAATCCGGCGTCTTCGCAGAATCCGCCGTCTTCGCAGGACCCGTCTTCCGCACCGTCTTATCCACGCAAAACTCCATCTTCTGCAGCGCAAAACCACCCGCGCCACAACCGCCAACTCAAGGTTTTACCGCATTGTCCTCCGTGGGAATCTCCACGTAAGACGGGTATTTCGCGGACCCGTAGACGGACACCGTCTCGGCCTTGTACGCCGCCGCCGGCGCCGTCATGATGTTTGGCACGAAGGTCTGCGGGTTCCTGTCATACAGAGGAAACCACGTCGACTGCACCTCCACCATGATCTTGTGTCCCTTCCGGAAGGTGTGGTCCGCCCCATGCAAAGACCACTTGTATTCAACAACTTCGCTCGTCTTTACAGGTTCGGGATGCTCGAAGCTATGGCGGTACCGCCCGCGAAATATCTCGTCCGCGATCATCAGCTGGTACCCCGCCATCTCCCCGCCATCGTCGGGATAGACGTCGATCAGCTTCACCACGAAGTCCGCATCGGTCCCCGTGGTCGCGGCAAAAATATCCGCGGAAACCTCCCCCGTCACGGTAATATCGTGGTCCAGAACGGGTGTCGAAAAGTTGGCCAGATCCTTCCGCTGACGAACCGTTCTCTGATCCTCCACCAGCCACGTCCTCCACTTCGAACCCTCGCCGTAGGTCGGCTGGATAGGCCTTTGCCTATAGGGAATAGGATCTGCAGGATCGGCGACATACGCCGCAGCCGTCACGTCGTACGCACCCCGGGGAGCCTCAAAACTCAACTTCTTCTCCGGCAGCAAATACAGCTTCCTGCTCCTGAATCCCGTCTTCGGAGGCCAAGCATCGTACCGCTCCCACCGGTTCACCCCGGTGCGGAAGCTCGCCGTGTCTTTAAGATCGAAGCCGCGCCTCCCCTTCAGATACCACTCGAAGAACGGAGCTTCGATCGTCTTCCTGTACTCGTCTCCCGTAGCCGCGCCGAAGTCCAAGGCTCCCAGGTGCCTCGTCGTCCTCACCCAGCCTCCGTGATTCCATGGCCCCAGCACCAGGAAGACCTCGTGGCGGACGTCATGCGGCTTGAGCGCGGCGTACTCCTCCTGCGTGCCCCACATGTCCTCCTGGTCCCACCACCCCCCCACCTCCAGCGTGGGCACCTCCACTCGCGTAAGCCTTTTCTCTACAGCCATATCCTGCCAAAACTTCGTGTACTCCGGGAACTTTAGAAACGCCTGCGCCGTAGGCAGGTTGGACATGCCCGCCGCAGCAGCCGCCCCGGCAAAGTTCACATGATCCAGGAAGAAGTCGTACAGATCCTGCTGCGCCTCCACCCGCACATCCGTCTTCTGCGCCTCCAGCTGCTGCACATAGTCGAAGCCATAGGTCTCCCGAAACGCCCCGTTATGGAAGAAGTCGTCCCCCAGCCAGACGTCCGTCATCGGAGCCTGCGGCGAGATCGCCCTCACCGCCGGATGAGCGTCGATACCCGCCATCATCGCCAGAAACCCCGGATAGGAGATCCCGATAACCCCCACCTTGCCGCTGTTATTGGGCACCTCCTTCAGCAGCCAGTCGATCGTGTCCCGCGTATCGGTCGTCTCATCCACGTCCGTTGCCGAGGCATGCGCCACGATGGGCCGGTTCATCACGAACCTCCCCTCGGATTTGTACCGTCCACGTATGTCCGCGAAGACAAAGATGTATCCACTCGCCGCCAGCTCCGGCTTGGACGAATTCACGCTGTCCGACGTAAAGGAGTCCACCCCGTAGGGCGTTCGCTCGAGCAGGATGGGAAGCCTCTCGCCCTGCTTGTCCGATCCCGTAGGGCGCAGTATCACCACATGCAGCTTCACCCCGTCGCGCACGGCAATCATGGCTTCCGCCCGGTCATACGGTCGAAAGTGGTTCAGCCGCACCGCGCTGGCACCGACCCTCTCCTCCTTCGCATCCTCACCCGCACCCACCAGCCTGAGCCCCTCCACACGGCCAGAGGAGTCGCGCTCGAACTCGACGTGAACGTCCGAATCCGCAAGCGAAAAACGATCGCCGCCCCCCGGCTTCAACTCCTTCCGCGGGCTGCGCTCGCCCTCCATGTAGAGACCTCCGCCCTCGACGGAGATCGCATGCACCACCTCCGGCTCCTTCACCTGGCGGTACTCCCCCACATACTGATCGAGACCGCTCGAGGGGCCGCTCGAGGGTAGGCCTTCTGCGCTACTCTGCGCGAAGGACGCCGCGGAGACCAGAGCCGTCAACGCCGACCACAGCAAGAGAGGACCGAGTCGTCGTAACCCATGCGTCTTCCACATCACCAATCCTTCCCCACCACCCCCCGGTCTCGGAGTTACACGGCGGCGAACGTAGCTCCGGCTAGACCGCGTAGGGTGCGCTCCGCTACGTCAAGTTGCCCGGAGATGCCATGCATTGAAATCCAACCTTGTTGTGCGACCCGTCGCAAAAGGGCCGCCTTTCGCTCGCGCCGCACCGACAGAGCGAGATCGCCGGCTTGCCTTCAAGGTTCCATACTCTCCCGTCGGCGTCGGTCAGCAGGATGGATCCCTCGATGCGCAAAGGCCCATTGGGGCGAACTGTAATCTTAACTGGTTCAGACATAGGTCGTATTCTTCCTCACAAGGCGCCTTCCATGGCCAAGCATAACAAACCGCCCAGGCAGGGCTCACGGATGGCGAGACGGGACGCGGGACGAGCCCGGCGCTCTTCCGCCCCAGCGACTCACGCCACAACGGGCACCACGGCCAGGGCAATCTTGTCTTGGACGCGGGTCTACAGCGCACGGACGCCGTCCTGCGCAGGGCGAGGCGATCCGCGGAGGCCGGCACAGGATAACTAAGTCGTTACTTACCCGCAAATCTCTGCACAAGGCGCGCCGATCCGCGAAGTTCAGTTTTCCACCTCGCCGATAACTCCTTCAAATTGTTGATCTACGGCGATTAAGCTCTCTATCCTCTTTGGCACCAAGATTGCATATGGAAGTGCAGGCGTTCTTCCGCGATCGCCTACAGTTTTTACCTTGGAGGCTTCATCATGCTCAGAACTATCTTCGCAACTTGTGCTTTGTCTCTGGCGGCTGTGGCCAGTGCGAGCGCATCTCCCTTGGCTCCGGGCCAGACGATCGCTGCGACCCCAATTACGTATGGCGGCACGCAAGTGGCTCAGTCGAATCCCGGCAATATCACCACCGCGAACTTCAACGCAAACTTCCAACAGTTCGTCTACAGCGATCCGACCAACACCCTATGCGCGGGTTGCCTAGACTTCGTCTACCAAGTCGACAACAACTTCGAAGCCTACGCTACCAGCCCGATCTTCAGCGTCGCCACCACGGCCTTCTCCGGCTACACCACCAACGTGGGCTACAGCCTCTTCAGCGCCGGTTCCGCCACGCCAACCACCATCAGTAGCTCCGCCAACGGAAGCACGATCACCTTCAACTTCGCAAACGGCATCACCCCTGGCCAACTGACCCAGTACCTGGTGATCCAGACCAATGCCCCCTCGGGTATCGGCCTCGGCTCCATCAGTCTCGACGGTGCCACGGCAGCTGGCGGGACCTTCGACCCCAACAGCTCCCCCGTCCCCGAGCCCTCTTCCCTGGTCCTCCTCGGCACCGGCCTCATGGCGGCTGCTGGCGCGGCCCGCAAGAGACTCGGAGTCTAACCCTACCCACAAAGCCCCCAGCAACCCTGGGAAGCAACATGCAGCAGGCAACTCCGGGCAGCAGTGAGGATGACCTCCTCCC
>CAXTPY010000142.1:0-4982 GCA_964246195.1 uncultured Acidobacteriaceae bacterium
TCGTTCGGACGGGAGCGGTACGACGTATGTGTGGGTGGATTATCTGTCGAAGGTGAGTCCGGAGTGGAAGACGAAGGTGGGGGTGGCTACGTCCGTGAGTTGGCCGGTAGGGCTGGGCGCGAAGGGCAATGAGGGCGTGGCAGGGATGGTGCGGCAGACGCCGAATACGATTGGGTATGTGGAGTTGATCTATGCGATTCAGAACAAGATGTCGTACGGCAAGGTGCGGAACTCGTCGGGGAAATTCATCAAGGCGGATCTGGGCAGCGTGACGGCGGCGGCGGCGGGGGCGGTGAAGAATATGCCGGCGGACTTCCGGGTGTCGATCACGGACGCGCCGGGTGCTACGGCGTATCCGGTATCGAGCTTCACATGGATGCTGGTGCCGAAGGCGATGCAGGATAAGGCTAAGGGAGCGGCGTTGAAGGCGTTTTTGACGTGGACGCTGACGGATGGGCAGAAGCTGGCGGAGCCTCTTTCCTATGCTCCGGTGGCGAAGTCGGTGGTGGATAAGGAGCTGCAAGCTGTGAAGCAGCTTCAGTATTAAAGCGGCTTGGGAGATGGCGCAGGTTTCGTTCGTGAAGGGAAGTAAGAGGCGGCGTAAGAGGTTCCTTTGCCGGGATTTGCCGGTATATTCATCTCTCTGTAACAATTCACCTTCATGCTCGTTAGGATTGATCCGCTGTACGAGCAGGCGCTCCGCCGTTTGAGGGCGCCCCCCGGCAAGATCGAACATGCTACTGGGCGATGCTGCCTACCGTTGGAAGCAAACCTGTATGTCTGCCGATCAAAAGTCCAGGTCCCCGATTCCGTCACCTGCCGCTAACTCGTCCGTCATGACGACTTCTGCGGGGTCTTCACCGCGACAGGGGGAACTGACCCCGGTACGGGCGTACCTGAACAGCCGCCCGAGCGGACGATATGCGGACAGCAGCTTTGCCGGGTTGATGCTGGTGTGTGCGCTGAGCATCTTTGCCATCGTGCTATTCATTCTGTTCATCCTGGTCAGCCACTCCAGGCTGTCGCTGGTGGCCTTTGGATGGAAGTTCTTCACACAAAAGGCCTGGGACCCGGTCTCGGGAGATTTCGGTGCGTATCCGTTCATCTATGGAACGCTGGTGACGTCGCTTCTAGCGCTGGTGATGGCTGTGCCGCTCGCGCTGGGGGTGGCGGTGTTTCTCACGGAGCTTTGTCCCAAGCCTCTGCGCGCTCCGATCTCGTTCCTCACCGAGTTGCTGGCGGCGATTCCAAGCGTGGTGTATGGGTTGTGGGCGGTGTTCGTGCTGGTGCCCATTATGCGGGATCAGCTCGGGCCGACTCTCAGCAAGACGCTGGGATGGACGGGATTTTTCGAGGGTTCGAACTTTGGCGTGGGGATGCTGACGGCCAGCATCATCCTGGCGATCATGGTGTTGCCGATTATCTCCTCGCTGACGCGGGACATCATGCTGGCGGTGCCGAATAGCCAGCGTGAGGCTGTGCTGGCCCTGGGGGCGACGAAGTGGGAGATGATCCGCATCGGGGTGCTGCGCAACTCCAGAGTGGGCATCGCCGGCGCGGTCATGCTGGGTCTGGGGAGGGCGCTGGGGGAGACCATGGCGGTGACGATGGTGATCGGAAACGATCCGGCGATCCACAAGTCGCTCTTCGCGCCTGGGTATACGCTGGCAAGCGTTATCGCGAATGAATTTTCGGAGGCGAGCGGAGACCTGTACCTGAGTGCGTTGATCGAGATCGGGCTGGCGCTGTTCTTGGTGACCATCGTGGTGAACGTGATAGCGCGTTTGATGGTTTGGGCGGTGACGCGCGGCGCGCCAGCGAGGGTGGCCTAGCCATGGCGACACAACCCACAGGCGGCCCAGTGGGCGGAACCGGCGCACCGCATTGGTCGAGAGCGGTGCGGATCAACGATCTGAGGCGCAGCGCGACCAACTACATCGTGGGGACTCTGGCGGTGTTGAGTACGGTGGCCGTCTTGGTGCCGTTGGTGGCGATTCTTTTCTACCTGATCTACAAGGGAGCGAGTTCGCTGAATGTGGCGTTTTTCACGCACGTCCCGTCCCCGGTGGGGCAGCCGGGCGGCGGGATGGCAAACTCGATTGTGGGTTCCGGCATGATCCTGGGGCTGGCGAGCGCGATGGGGATCCCGATTGGGATTGCCGCGGGGGTATATCTTGCGGAGTTCGGGCGCGAGACTCTGCTGGGCAACGCGATACGGTTTACGGCCGATGTTCTGAACGGCGTGCCGTCGATCGTGATGGGTATCGCGGTGTACTCGCTGGTGGTGGTGCACCAAAGGCATTTCTCGGCTTTCTCCGGCGGCATTGCACTGGCGATCATGATGATTCCGACGGTGACAAGGACAACGGAAGAGATGTTGATGACGGTGCCGAATGCGATTCGGGAGGCGGCGCTGGGGCTGGGCGTGCCGAAGTGGCGGGCGGTGCTCTCGGTGAGTCTGCGGACGGCGTCACCGGGGATCATTACAGGCTGCATGCTGGCGTTCGCGCGGGTGGCGGGGGAGACGGCTCCGCTGTTGTTTACGGCGTTCGGAAACTCGTTCTGGAACTTCAAGCTGAACGAGCCGATGGCTGCGCTGCCGCTGCAGATTTTTGTGTACGCGATCTCGCCGTACGATGAATGGCACAGGCTGGCGTGGGCGGGCGCGCTGGTGCTGATTGCGCTGATCATGCTGGCGGTGACGCTGGTGCGGATCTATGCGAGCCGCGGTGTGCTCAAGGGAGGAAGTTAGTGGGAGTCGGAATCCATGTCGAAGACCTGAACGCCTGGTACGGATCGACGCACACGCTGCAGGACATCAACCTGCATATTCCGGCGAACCATGCGACGGCGCTGATCGGGCCATCGGGGTGCGGGAAGTCAACGTTCGTTCGCTGCCTGAACCGGATGCACGAGACGAACCCGATCGCGCGCGCGACGGGGCTGGTGAAGATGGGAGAGCTGGACATCTACAAGGATGCTTCGCCGGTGGAGATACGGCGGCGGGTGGGGATGGTGTTTCAGCGGCCGAACCCGTTTCCCACGATGTCGATCTACGACAATGTGGTGAGCGGATTGAAGCTGAACGGATTTCGCAACCGGCGGGTTCTGGATGAGACGGTGGAGCGTTCGTTGAAGCAGGCGGCGCTGTGGGAAGAGGTGAAGGACGACCTGAAGAAGAAGTCGGGCGCGAGTCTATCGGGTGGGCAGCAGCAGAGGCTTTGCATTGCGCGGGCGGTGGCTGTGGACCCGGAGGTGCTGCTGATGGATGAGCCGGCGTCGGCGCTCGATCCTGTGTCTACTTCGAAGATCGAGGATCTGATCTTCCAACTGAAGACGCAGTACACGATCGTGATTGTGACGCACAACATGCAGCAGGCGGCGAGGGTGGCGGAGAACACGGGGTTTTTTCTAAGCGGCAAGATGGTGGAGTTCGATTCGACGCATAAAATCTTCACCAACCCGAGCGACAAGCGGACGGAGGATTACATCACCGGGAGGTTCGGATGATACGGATCAAGTTCCAGCAGAGTCTGGATGGGTTGAAGGAGCGGCTGCTGGTGATGGCGGGGATGGCGGAACAGGCGATCCAGCGTTCGATCGAAGCGTACAGGACGCGGGACTTGAGTATTTGCGAGTTGGTGTTCCGGTCGGAGCCGGCGATCAACCGGCTGGAGCGGGAGATCGATCAGATGGCGCTGGATCTGCTAGCGATGGAACAGCCGATGGCGATCGACCTGCGGTTTATCCTGTCGGTGATTCGGATCAATGCGGATCTGGAGCGGGTGGGGGACCAGGCGCTGAATATAGCGGAGCGGGTGCGGGAGATGGGGGCGTTCGCGAATATCGACCTTCCGGTGGATATACCCAGGCTGGCGTCGCTTTCGGCGGCGATGGTACGCAAGGCGCTGCAGGCGTTCATCGAGGCGGATGCGGAGCTGGCGCATTCGGTGCTGCTGATGGACGACCAGGTGGATGAGATGAACGATGCGGCGTTTTATGCGTTGAGCTCGTTGATCAAGGAGCAGCCTGAGTTGACGCCGCAATCGTTGAATGCGCTGATCATCGCGCGCAACCTGGAGCGGGTGGGGGATCATGCGACGAATATTGCGGAGGATGTGATTTTCTGGGTTCGCGGGGCGGATGTGCGGCATAACAAGAGCGCCGGAGAGCAGGAGGTCGGGTCTGCGGGAATGCACGATGTGACGGGAAGGTAAGAAGGGCTTCGGTGCGAGCCTTTTTATAGGCATCTGCCTGATGGTGTAGAGACTGCGAAGGCGAATTTCCTTCGGAAATGCCATGCAAAATCTAGATGGGAACAGCACGGCTAGGGTCGAGGCGTGAGGTTGCTTGGGTCAGGTGGTCAGGTGGCTCTTGGGGGGGGGCAGGCCACCATTCCAGCTTCGCCAGCACGGGGTAGTAGAGGGCGAGGCGGAGGTCGCGGCCTGGGTGCTCGTCGCGCATGATCTCGGCATAGGCTTGAAGCTGCGGGGTGTAGAGCGCGCGCTGTGTGGCGAGGAAGTCGGCGAGGCCGGTGGGTCCGTGGGAGGCGGTCTTGTAGTCGACGATCCAGAGACTGCCGTTGCCGGGCGCGAGGGGTTCAGGGCCGGCGAGGAAGGTGCGATCCAGGCGGCGGGTTCCGTGGCCGGCGTGGTTGGGATGATTCGAGACGAGAGCGTACTCCGTGGACGCGCCGGGGTGGTGGCTGAGGATCCAGGCGCCGATCTCGTCGCGCAGGGTGTTTTCGAGGGCGGCGAGTACCTGGCGGGCCGAGGCGGAGGCGATGGCGGGCGAGAGGCCGGCGCTGCGCAGGACGGCATGGATTCGTGGAAGCCAGGAGGGTACGGCGGCCTGCAGGGAGGTGAGGGTGGCTCCGCGGGCGAGTTCGACGGTGGCGAGGTCGAGGAAGGCGTGGACGGTGTTGCCGAAGGCACGGATGGCGAAGGAGGCTTCGGGAGGGGTGTTGGGAGCTGGTGCAGGGT
>CAXTPY010000143.1:0-4943 GCA_964246195.1 uncultured Acidobacteriaceae bacterium
GTGCAGGGCTGCCCGTTGACGCCATACGCCGAGGCCGGCGAGCAGGGCGAAGAGGCCGAAGAAGACGCCTGTGACCTCCAGCCAGAGGACGCCGGAGAGCTTGACGAGGGGGGTCCAGACGGCGTGGCCGAAGCGCTGGGTACCGTGGCGGAGGCCTTTGGCGGTGGTGCGGGCTTGGGCGGCGGCTCGCGGGGCTCGGCTGGGAGCGGACGCGGAGGTTTCGCGGGGTTGGCCGGAGGCGGGTTCTTCCGCGGCGGCGGCCTGGACGGCCGAGACCAGAATCTTGGCGCCTAGTCTGGTCCCCACGCCTAGCACACGTCCGAAGCGCGCGGAATCCATGCCTTAGTGTAGCCTTTGGAGGCAAAAAGAGGAAAGCAGCGGGGAGGAGACTCCGGGCGGCGAAGCGCATCCAACGGAGACGGGAGTATTGCAGATAGCCCAGAGGAGAGTGAGACGATGAAGTCGTTTTTATGGACGCTGAGCGGATTTTGCGCGGCCGCAGTGTGTTTTTTGGTGTGGGCTCCGCGTCGTGGCGAGCCTGTGCAGGAGCTCGCGCACAAGCTGGAAGAGGCTTGGGCGGACCATCACACGGTGGTGTAGCTCACCTTCGGGGGGTGGCTGCGTCGAATTCGGTGCTCACGATTAAGTTGATTGCAGAGCCGCTAGCCGAGGCGTATTCTGTTAATGAGACAAGCACGCTAGAAGTGCCCGCCATGCCGTTCCCGCCGGTACGAGGTGCCGGGAAGACCCGCGGCGCGGTTCGTTTGCAGATGAGGGGAGCCTGGAGGTGGGATTGAATCAAAAGGTGAAGAATCTGATCCAGCGGCTGGGCGAAGCGATTCACGAGACGGTATCGGAGTCGGAAGACATTGCCGGGGTAGTGAAGAATATACGTGAGCAGGGATTCGATGTGCTGCTGATGCTGGAGGCTACGATTGGCCTCAATGAAGTGCAATCGGAGGGTGAAGAGGCTCGTCTGGAGGGCGCGGAGGCGGCTACGGGGACGTTCACGGCGAACGATGTGAGTTTCCTGAAGTCGCTGCGGATCAGCGTGATGGAGGAGAATGAGTCGGAGCGGGGTGCTTCCGACCGCTGACTTGGGCTGGGGGGGAGCGTAACGGGAGCTTGCGCTAAGACATGGGCTCGATTTTGGGCCGAGGGCCGTGCTGAGAGACCTGCGCCACCTACTCTGGGTGGCGCGGGTTTTTTAGGGTGCTGGGGCGTGGCTTCCCGCTCACGCTTGGGGAAGGTGTACGTCCGTTCCGGACGGTGAGGGTCCAATCAGCGGGGGCTGTCTTCACCGCGCTCTATGCAGCGTGTTAGACTCGCGGTTCGCTCGAACGGGGATGGAAATCCTGCATCTCACGTCACGTGCGCTCGAGCGGTTCGCATGGGGAAGGTTGAGGTTGGTTGGATCATGAGAGATACGCTGGGTGTGCTGCTGGCCGGCGGTGCCGGTGAACGACTCTTCCCTTTGACGCGGGACCGGGCGAAGCCGGCCGTGCCGTTCGCGGGTCAGTACAGGATCATCGATATCACGTTATCGAACTGTATCAACTCCGACCTGCGGCACGTTTACATTCTGACGCAGTACAAGGCGTTGTCGCTGAATCGCCACATACGCGAGGGGTGGGGGCCGGTGGTGGCGAATGAGTTGGGGGAGTTCATTGAGATTCTGCCGCCGATGCAGAGGGTGAGCAAGAACTGGTATACGGGCACGGCGGATGCGGTGTATCAGAATATTTACTCGATCGGTTCGGAGGAGCCTAAGCATGTGTTGATCCTGTCGGGGGATCACATTTACAAGATGAACTACGCGCGCATGCTGCAGCAGCATCGGGACTCGGGCGCGGATGTGACGCTGGCTACGCTGCCGATCTCGCCCGAGGAGTTGTAGGCGTTCGGGGTGGTGGATGTGGAGCGCAATGGGGATGTTACGGGGTTCATCGAGAAGCCGAAGGCGACGGAGCTGCGCTCGCCGTTCAACCCGGGGATGGTGGATGTGTCGATGGGGATCTACCTGTTCAACACGGATGTGCTGCTGCCGGAGTTGATGAAGGATGCGGAGGAGCCGGATTCGAAGCACGACTTTGGGCACGACATCCTGCCGAAGCTGCTGGGCAGGTTCAAGGTGCATGCGTTCAACTTCGTCGATGAGAACAAGCAGAAGGCGCTTTATTGGCGCGACGTGGGGACGCTCGAGGCGTACTACGAGGCGAATATGGATGTGGCTACGGTCTCGCCTACGTTCAATCTGTACGACAAGAGCTGGCCGATGCGGACGCGGCCTTACCAGTACCCGCCGGCGAAGTTCGTCTTCGGGGAGCCGGGGCGTACGGGCATGGCAATCAACTCGATTGTGGCTTCGGGATCGATCGTGTCGGGGGCGGTGATACGGAACTCGGTGCTGTCGCAGGATGTGAGGGTGAATTCCTATGCGGATGTGGACTCGAGCGTGGTGTTTTCGCACGTGAATATCGGGCGCCACTGCAGGATCCGGCATGCCATTTTGGACCGGGATGTACATATTCCGGATGGGACGGTGATCGGCTACGACGCGAATGAGGACAAGAAGAATTACTTCGTCTCGGCGAGCGGACTGACGGTGGTGACGCGCGACTATTCGGTGTATGAGAACCCGGTGAGCCCGGAGTTTCTGCAGCAGGGGAACAGCTGGTAGGTCTTCGGGAAGGACAAGTCGAGTGAGTGTGCCGGGCCATCCATTACGTTGTTGACATGAGACATTCGTTACAAGCGCCCTTGCGGTGGCGGCTGTTCGTTGAGGGGACAGGAGAAGTTCCTGATCCAACATACGAAGCCTGCCCTACACCGCTCGCCCTCGCAGCCTGACCGCGAAAGGCGCAACCCATTTGGACAAAAGTCCAAAGCCAGTACGCTATGAGGGACGCTTTCTGAGGGCAAGGTCACATCCGAGATGAGAACGGTGTCGCATCTGACCGCTGGACATATCATTTGTTTCTGCAAATTGCACAATAGTGAGCGTCGCGTTGCAATGACGTGAAGAAATGAATTGCATCATTGAAGTCGAGGAAGTTTGGTTACTTTTCTTACTGTTCTTGGCTCCCAAGCCAATTCACGGCCGCGATGACGGATGGGTGTTCAGTTATTGAAACGACTGTGGGGGGATCGCTTACCTGCAGATCTGGTTTTGCACCTTCCGGATAGGCTCGCCCACTCCGATCAAACACCTGCTGAGTCACTATCTTCAATAGAGCGCCATCTGCAAGAGTCGTGATAAATGCCGAATTGGTAAAACCGGCGGTGCGCTCTCCAAGGAAATAGGTTTTGCTTCGGCCTTCGAAAGCGATTGAGAGTACCTCTGCTGCACCTTCGGTGCCATGATCTATTGACCCGACCCGCTTAATTAAGCCAGAAGGCATTGGAGGTTTCGGCTTGAGTGGTTCGGTTCGGCCCGTGATGACGAGCGGATTTGCAGTTACTGTAGCTCGAGTGAGTGCCTCAAGAAACAAGGTGGAGCGGCTGTGGTTTTGCTCCGTGATCGTAGCCGCCGTAGCGCGGTGAAAAGTGGGAGACGCGCAGCGTCTTATCGCCGTCTTTTCCACGGCGACAGGTCGTGGCGAACTCTGCGGGTGTGCGGTCGTCCAGCGCTGAGTGCGGGCGTTGGTGGTTGTAGTCGCGCCGCCAGAGAGACAGCTTCCGGCGAGCGTCGGCCAGGTTAAGAACACCTCCATGTTCAGGCACTCGTCGCGCAGCTTGCCTTTGAAGCTCTCGGTGTAGACGTTCTCGACTGGCCTTCCTGGACGGATGAAGTCCAGATGCACACCGTGCGAGTACGCCCAGTGGTCCAGCGCCTTCGCGGCGAACTTCCGGCGTTTAGTCCAGGGTGCCCCCCTATTTTGCGCAAAGTATTCTATTTAGATACTTTAGGTCCGGACTTCAGTCTGCGAGGTACGGCACGGCCGAGATGGCGGGGTGGCTTGCGCTCCATTCCGCCGATTTCGTTCCCTAGTTCAGTGTAGCAAGCTGAGGGGGGTGGTTGCGCCAACTGTAAGTGGTTGCAGCGGAAGGGCTAGGGCTGTCGTACGATTGGATGCACGGTAGCCGAAAATGACCAACCACCAAATGCAGGCGAATGCCATCAGCGATTCACTTCGGCAGCATATCTCTGTTTCGAAGCGGATGCTCTTGGCGGCACTCGCCATGCTAGCTACATGGGTCATTTTTATAGCAGCGATTCTAATCTTGGGCTCTTTGGAAGTAGCACCTTTAGCTGGCTGGTCGGCCATTTTCGCTAGTTTTTCTCTCGTCGTCTTCGTTCCTATCCTGATAGGCTTTCCTGCCCCTACGATACAGCTGCGATTCTGGTGGTTGATGATTGCCGCTTCTGAGGTCTGGGGTGTCGTCCTGCTGCGCTTCTTTCTGGGTGTACCACTACTTAAGTTGTTCAGAGATGGGTTATTTGCGGCTGTTTTATTGTTCAGCGCTGCGTCATCGGTGATTTATCTCTTAGGACTTCGATGGATCTTCCATCGTTTCCACAAAAGCCCCCAAAAATGAGGCTGTTTGCCAAGGGGTTCTGAAACGTGGCTGTTTGTCGTTCGGAGCGAATGCTCGGAAGCCGAAGGGCGGATCGAGGCACCGACGCCGCTCGTCCGCGCGAACACAGCATGGCCATCGTGCACGTCGCCTTCAAGTCGTCGAGCCAGGCGCCGCCCGCCGCCGCCCACGCCGAGTACATCGCGCGCGAAGGCCAGTACCAGCGGCGCGGCGGCGTCGAGCTGGTCGAGTTCGGCAATATGCCGGGGTTCGCCCGGGCCGATCCGCACGCATTCTGGGTGGCCCCAGATGCGCACGAGCGTGCCAATGGCCGTACGTATACGGAGATCCAAATCGCCCTCCCGCGTGAGCTTGGACCTAGGCCTGCGGCCTAGGCTGGTATGTGGCGGGCCTTCAGCCCTTGC
>CAXTPY010000144.1:0-4937 GCA_964246195.1 uncultured Acidobacteriaceae bacterium
TCTGTGCCATGCGCACAGGATCGCACGACCGCAGACCATTGTGAATCGTTTGAACAGATCAGAGCACTAGGCAGGGTGTATCACTTCGGCAAACGGACGTTTGACAGAGTGATACGGGCTGTTGAAAGCTGGCCTAGCTTTCTCCTTCCTCCGGCACGGCAACCGCCTCGTCGCGACGCGGCCTTGGTACAATCCAACGGTGTTTGCCGATCGTTATTTCGATAGTGTCGCCGTCCACGCCGGACTTGTAGCGTAGGCCGAGGTCCAGCAACTCGCGCTCCCTGACAGCGATGCTTTCAATAGGGTCTTTGATGTACCGCTTTACGAAAGTGGCGATTTCAGACCCTGACACTTCCGAGAGGTGAGCCCACACGTCATCTCCCAGAAACACCTCTCCTCCATTGTCACGGAACGCTTTGGTAATGGCCGTAAGCTTCGGATTTGGCGTCGGGTCCATAACCATTAGGATCGGAACGTAGCCGGATGACGCGCAATCGCGAGGAAAAGCGAGTTCCTCTGCAAACCGTCCCTGCCCAGAGGCCGCGATCGTGATCCGGTCCTTGAATTCGTAGGCCAGGTTCCTTCCACCGAATTCGACAATGCAGTCAACTTGCCGCCCCTTTGTCGGATCGTCGGCCCTCATAACAGGCGAGGCCCTGGCGCTGACCGAACGGCCACCCAGAGACTCCGACAGCATCGGCTCGAACAGGTAGCCGGTCTCCTGGGCGGAGCGGTTGTCGATGTCGTATACCCATTTGCGCCACGTGAGCCAGGATGCGAGGGCTTCGACCGGAAGGCCGCCGCCGTATTCGAGCAGGCCCCGGCGTGCCACCTGCTCCATCGTAGGCAGCGGTTGAGTGCGCAAGATAACCTCGTACTTGCGGCGGTGACGGTGCAGCTTGGTGATGCACCGAAAGATGACTCGAAAATTCTCAACGGCATCGCAGCAGTCGAGAAAAAAACGTCCGATGTCAAAAGGGCGGCTTTCGTCGCGCACAAACCAGGCAAGCGGAACCGTGTAATAGTCGCCGTCGGGGATGTCGCGTGCCCACTGAGGTATGAGCTGATCATGGCCCAAATCCCGGAGCACCACTGACAGCAGACGCCCCATCTCTCTGTCGCTCATCGAAATGGGACCGAGCGCACGGCCGTCCGCAATCGTTTTGCGATCCTCAGGCCCCAGCCGGGCATAGTCCTCCGACCCGAACATTGCTTCCTGCTTGGGACGGGGGCGCTTGGGCGGAGGCATTACGTTCTTTCCTTTGTTGCGGACGATCGAGCGCAGCCGTGCATCCGTTGCCTGAAGGGCAGGCGACATGCCGGATGCCTCCGTCAACCTGTAACCAATCAGGCCGGGCGGCACGCTCCCGCCGTTGCCTCCGATGTCAGCACCTGCGGCGCCGTGTGCGGACTGCATCCAACGAGCCAGAACCTCAGCAGCCAGCGGCGGGAAGGCGTTGCCTATCTGGGTTGCAACGGCCTGGAACCCGCCTCGGAAATCGTGGCCGTCTGGGAAGCCCTGTAACCGGGCGCATTCTCGCAGAGACAGCGGCCTATCGAGGTCGGGATGGACCAGTTCACGGGGGGAAAATGAGGTGATCGTCAGGGAGGCGTGGCCGCTGTCGAGGCGGCGAATCCCGGCCGGTGCCCCGCCGCGCCTTTCGGTAGGGACTCCGTCCGCAACTCGGCGGAAGGCGCGGCTGCGAAAGCTGTCCGGCCACATGTCCTCGGGCAGGTCTCGCAACGACTGCCCAGGCTTCAGCATCCGAATTCGATCCGCATCACGTTCGAATCCCACGACTGCGTGCCCACGGGGACCAGGCGGCTTCGTGCGCATGCTCGCGTCGTAGGCTGTTGCGGGGACATCGCTGACGTAAGCAACGGCATCAAAGTGAGACCGGGCGGGCGTGGGCGGCAAGCCAGCAATTGCGTCCCCTAGCGTGCTGGTTTCCATGCCCCTGCCGCCACGGTGCTTCTTTCCGTCATAAGTGTGGGTAGGCGGCGGCAGCGAGAAGTGAATGCCGTGACGGTTGCCTACAATGATTACCCTCTTGCGTGCTTGAGGCACACCCCACTGAGCAAAGTTCACCTTGTCCACTCGGAACGAGTAGCCCAGCTCGGCAAATTTCTCCGCCAGCCCAACGACAGCGTCGCCTCCGCCGCTTGTCAGAATACCCTCTACATTCTCGAACAGAAACCAAGAGGGCCGCAGGCGGGAGACGATATCCAGGTAGGAGAAGACGAGGCGGTTCCTGGCGTCCTCGTGATCACGTGCGCCGGCCGTACTAAATCCTTGGCAGGGCGGCCCACCTATTACGGCAAAAATCTCCTTCCCTTGCGCCTTTTCCACGATCCGTTCGGCTTCCAGGCCGATGTCGGCCTGGATTACCGCGTCGGAAACGTTCGCGCGGTAGGTGGATACCGCGTCGGCATCGATCTCAGCGGCGAGCGTCGGGCACAAGCCCTCACGGGCGAACCCTCTCGATAGGCCGCCAGCGCCGGCAAACAGGGACACAACACGATTCGACATCAGCCCACGGTAGCGGTCAGATGAGTTTGAAGACAGCGACCTGGTGGGCCTAAGAACAGCTCAGCCCTGCCGATGGCTGCGCTCAAGTCGGCTAGCTCGCACTCCCATAATACGAGCAGGCGCCAGCCCATCGTGGCCAGCCTTTCCTCATTGGCCGAGTCGCGTTCGGCGTTGCGGGCAAACTTGGGAACCCAATATTCCTGCCTGGACTTGGGCAAGTGCGCGTAGGCGCACCCTTTATGCTGGTGCCAGAAGCACCCTTGAACCTGAATTGCTACGCGGCGGCCTGGAAAGGCAAGGTCAGGCCGGCCCGGCAGATCTTTCCGATGCAGACGAAAGCGATAGCCTTTGGCATGCAAGGCGCGCCGTACCAGCATCTCTGGGGCGGTGTCCCAAGACTTGTTGGCCCGCATAACCATACGCCTTTCGGCGGGCACGTCGGGCCAGGGTCCGCGCACACGTTTGAAGGTTTTAGCCATTAGTTTGCAAAGTAAGGCGGCATTCTCAATCCGCAGCGGTCGTCATCACACCGTGGATTGGATGGCGGTTTGACGGTGCGCCTCGAATGCACTCGATGCTTCGTCCCAATTAACCGGGTCACCTGCCAGTGGTCGGACCATCAATAGCTTCGGACGGGTGGACGTGTAGTAACCGCCCTTCATCACCACGAGCCAACCGGACAGCCCTGCGGCTGCGAGTGACGCACCGGCTCGCGTTAGATCGCCTTCATCTGGGTCACGATCCCGCCCGATTGTGGTATGACGGCCATCAGAACACAGAACGATCCAGCGTGTTTCTTTCGCGCTTCCCAACACGGACAGCTCCTCCTGCACAGTCAGCAGCGGGTTGATGACAAGCGCCATCACCCGCGCTGGTTCATCGGATCAGTCGCAAACCAACTCCCGAATTTTACGGACCGTCTCAGTGTCAGTGTTCTTCTCTGCATTGGCGAATTTCCGAATAACGTCCGCGCTTTCCTCATCCACATCGTAAACCGCCTTGATGAGCCGAGCTGCGGGAGTGCCAATCCGGTACACAAGAACCTGTTTCCACTGCGATGTCGGAAGTTCTTTAGGGGCATGGCCAAGGCCCACACCTTTCAGCTGCTCAGCTATACTTTCAACCACGATATTGCCAAGCTTTCCCGCACCATGGACGTCTCGGAGATGGCCCATGTTGACGGTCAGCACTCCACCCGCATCCTTCACTTCTGTCTTGAGTTTGCCATAGCGTTCTGCTTGGTCGTCATCATCATCGGCCATATTAAAAGTCCTGTCATGTTAACAGGATTAGAATATCCCAGGAATTTTTAAATTACACGATAAATAAAATTACGATATCGTGAAGCTGGTGCCTTTCGCTCGCGTCATCTCCCTAGCCCTAGCCCACGCCCTTCCCTCTGCCGCTCGCGGTCCTGCTCCGGCTCACGCGCCAGCCCCCGGCGCTCCCGCTCCTCCTGCCGCGCCTGCCATCTCGCGGCCTCCTTGGCCTGCTGCTCGACCCGGTGCTCCCACCTGGCGTTGAGCGTCACCGCCTCGCGGACCTGCACGAAGTGCCGTGCCAGTTCGTCTAGCCCGTCCTGGTGCTCGCGCCCGATGCCCGGCAGCTCCATGCGCCGGCCGCTGCTGGCGGAGCGTGACGCGGCCCGCTCGCCCTCCTCGCCTAGCCGCTGGCTCGCCGCCGCAAAGAACTGGTCCAGCTCACCGGCTATGCGCGGATCGGCCCGGCTCTTCTGCCAGGCGCCCGCAACGGCATCCTCCCGCCGCCGCTGCCGGTCGTCGTAGCTCTCTCCATCACGCTGCACCTCGGCCATGCCGCGCGCTGTCTGCACGTCCCGCAGCACGTCCAGCGCCGCCTTGGACAGGCCGGGTATCTCGATCGCGTCCTTGATCTGCTGCGTCTGCACGCTCTGCACATAGCTGCGGCGCGCGTGCTCGGTCGTCTCGTGGATGCGCCGCAGGCTGTCCGGCACGGCGCGCGACGCGCGCTCGGCCCTGGCCCGCTCCTCCTTGCTGGCAGTGGAGGCGAGCCAACCCGTCTTGCCCCGCAGCTCCCCAAACTGCGCCGGGTCGCGCGCGATCTCTTTTCCGGCCTGATACCAGCCGTCCCGTTTGACCACCTCGCCCAAGGCGGCGTGCGCGGCGGCCGGGTCGCGGTAGGTGCCTGTCAGATAGCTCCCTAGCGCCTCGCGCTCCCGCTGCACCGCGCCGTTGGCCATGACCGCCGCAACCACGCTGCCCTCGTCCAGCCCGCGCCCAAGGCTGTCCCGGCCCTGCCCGGTCGGGTCGCGCCAAGCTGGCAGGAACGGGGCCGGTGCGCGGGCAGCCTCCCGCGCCTGCTCGGCCGCGCGCGCCTTCTCCAGCGCCTCCAGCTCCCACGCCGCGACCTGCTTGCGGACGTACACCGG
>CAXTPY010000145.1:0-4933 GCA_964246195.1 uncultured Acidobacteriaceae bacterium
GAGGTGGGACTGATCGGCCGCGAGGGGGTGGTGGGCAGCTTCCACCTTCTCGGACCGGCGAAGGTGTCCACCACGTGCTTCATTCAATTGGCCGGAAGCGCGTTAAGGATTCGTTTTTCCGATTTGAGCGATGTCTTCAGGAGGAACGAGGAGATCCGCGGAAGGATTCTGGAGTTCGTGCAGGAGCAATCGGTGGGCCTGAGCCAGATCGCGGGATGCAACCGGCTGCACGAGAATGAAGAACGGCTGGCGCGATGGCTGCTGATGGCGCAGGACAGGACGCAATCGGACGTTTTGGACTTTACGCAGGAGTTTCTTGGGATGATGTTAGGCGCGCGGCGGAGTACGGTTACGGTCATCGCCGGGGTGCTGCAGCGTAGCGGATTGATCGAATATCACCGAGGCAGGGTGCGGATCATCAATCGCGAGAACCTGGAAGCGGCGGCCTGCGACTGCTACCAGATTATGAAAGAGCTCTACGCGAAGCTTTATGCTCAGCCTTCGCAAGAAGCAGGCGATGGCAGCAGGAGCTCGCGGGGGAACCGGGGGACGAACGGTTATGTTTCGAATGGTTCGGAGTCTGGGCCGCTGCGTCCTGTTGCCGACTAGTGGAGGATTCGCAAGGGGTGTAAAGAAGGGCAAACGCAGATTCACTTTGGGAACGACAAGCGGTTTTCGGAACGCAAAAGGGAAGAGTCTTTATATCAGCTGCTAGGTGAGGGGCGAGCCGTCTAGAATGTCTGCAGCCGCTGTGACTTTTCGATGACGCTACTCGATGTTTGCTCGTATCTCGGACTTGGCGCGGTAGGCGCGGTGACGCTGAATCTGCTGCTTGGGGTGCTGCTTGCGCTGCGCTACAGTCCGGTCCGCCGGTGGCCGCATCGGCGCATGAATCTCTTCGCGCTGCATCGGTGGACGGCGTACGTGGCGCTCACCTTCACGTTGACGCATCCTTTGGTGCTGTTGTTTCTGCGCGCGCCGCGTTTTCGGCTGTTCGATATTGTGCTGCCGGTGGAGTCTCCGCTGCAGCCCAAGCTGAACGTGGCTGGGGCAGGCGCGCTGTATCTTCTGGCGGTGGTTCTTGGGTCCTCGCTGCTGCGGAACAGGATCGGCAGGCCAGTTTGGCGGCGGCTGCACTATCTTGCGTTTCCCGCGGCTGTGCTGCTGTTCCTGCACAGCTTCCTGACGGACCCGCTGCTGAAGGACGGGAGGCCCGACTTGCTCGACGGGGGCAAAGTGTTCGTGGAGATGGCGTTCCTGCTGAGCCTGTTTGCCGCGCTGGCGCGCTACAGGCTGCGGGGGAGAGGGCTGCGGCCGGCGCGGTAGATTTGAGCGGATTGGCGGATGGCGTAAAGAACAGCCTCTACAGCATCTGCGAATCGGGGCTGAATCCGGCTCTGAATCTGGGTTGAATCCGGTGTTGGGATACGTTGTCTCGGTGCGGTTGAGGATGCGGGGCGGCGGGCGGAGGAGAGGCCTACTCGGACTTCTTTAGGCTGACCGCTGGAATCTTCTGCTCCTCCACCAGGCGGTTGAAGGTTGGCACATCGCTCGCGAAGATGCGGTCGAGACGATCGGTCTCGAGCTTGAGGCGGCCCGAGAGGTCGGCGAAGACCTCGTAGCTCTGGGTGGTTGGAGCCACGTCTGTGGTCTGCACGGTGGAGAGCAGAGAGGCGAGCTTGTTGTTGAGCTTGATGGGGAAGTTCAGGGCGTCTTCATCGGCCTGCAGTTTGGTCTGGTAGATGTTGTTTTCGACCTGGCTGAGCTGATCGAGGATGGTCTTCGCGTGGGCGGCGACGGCGGAGTTGGGGGAGGCGGTGTACGGCTGCAACTGCTTCCTGGCCTGGCGTATGTCGATGACGGCCTGGTTGGCCTGGGTCACCTTGTCGCGGATGTGGAGGGCGAGTTCCAACTGCTTCTGGAAGTCTTCGGGCGTGGTGGGGGCGCGGGGGTCTTTGGCTACCGTGAACGGCTCGGTCTGGGTGATGCCATCGGCTATGAGCTGCACTTTATAGGTGCCTGGGACGATGCGGGGGCCGTGCAGGGAGGCGGCCCACATGAGGAGTCCGGGAAAACCGGTCGCATCCTCGTAGCGCATATTCCAGACGAAGCGGTTCATTCCGGCGGCGGCTGGGGCGAGGACGGGCTTGGCCTCGCGCGGACCCTCCTGGAGGAGGGCGCCTTCGGTATCGGCAGGGGGTTTGGGCGTGCTCGATACCTCGGCGACCAGCTTCCCGGAGTCGTCGAGGAAGCGGAGTTTCACCTCCTGCGGCTTGGTTTTGAGCAGATAGTAGACGACCACACCGGCTGGGGGATTCTCGCCTCCTTGGGTGGGTGGAAGGCCGCCTCCGCCGCGATTGGGGCCGGAGATACGGATGGCAGCCTTGGGGGGAAACAGTTTGGTGCCCGCGCTGGAGGGGTTGAAGCTGGCGGGGTCGAGCGCGCGGACCAGGGGCAGGTCGTCGAGCACGTAGAAGCCGCGGCCCTGGGTGGCGATTACCATGTCGTCCTCACGCTGCTGGAAGGCGATGTCGGTGATGGGGACGGCGGGGAGGTTGAGTTGGAAGGGCTGCCAGGTATCGCCGTCGTTGAAGGAGACATAGAGGTGGGCCTCGGTGCCGGCAAAGAGCAGTCCCTGCTTCTTCGGGTCGGGGCGGATGGCGCGTGTCAAGTCGTTGGCGGGGATTCCAGTCACGATCTTCTGCCAGGTTTTGCCGAAGTCGCGGGTGCGGTAGAGGAAGGGCCGGAGGTCGTCGGAGAGGTACATGGTGGCGGCGACATAGGCGCTGCCGGGGTGGAACGGTGAGACGGCGATGCAGTTCACGCGGATGAAGTTGGGGAGGTCCTTGGGCGTCACGTTGGCCCAGTTTTTGCCTCCGTCGCGCGTGAGGTGGACCAGGCCGTCATCGGAGCCGACCCAGATCTCTCCTGGCGCGAGCTTGGATTCGTCGAGCGTGAAGATGGTGTCGTAGTACTCGACCGCGGTGTTGTCCTTGGTGATGGGGCCGCCGACGGGCCCTTGTTTGGACTTGTCGTTGCGGGTCAGGTCGGGGCTGATCGCCTTCCAGCTCTGGCCCTCGTCGGTGGTGGCCATGAGGACGTTGGCGCCCGCATAGAGGAGCCTGGGGTCGTTCGGCGAGAAGAGCAGGGGGAAGCTCCACTGGAAGCGATATTTCATGGCCTCGACCCCGGAGCCCATGGGGTTGTCGGGCCAGATGTTGATGTCGCGCAGCGAAGCGGTCTTGTTGTCGTAGCGCGTGAGCAGGCCGTCGTAGGAGCCACCGTAGACGAATTCGGAGTTTTTGGGGTCGGGCACAACCCATCCGCTCTCGCCGCCTCCGACCGAGTGCCAGTCCCTGGTGGTGATGGCGCCGCTGTTGCCCATGCTGGAGGTTTCGACGCTGGTGTTGTCCTGCTGGGAACCGTAGATGTTGTAGGGGAAGTCGTTATCGGTGGTGACGCGGTAGAACTGGCCGGTGGGCTGGTTCTGCTCGGTGCTCCAGCTCTTGCCTCCGTCGAAGGAGATCTGGGCTCCTCCATCGCTGGATTCGATGAAGCGGAGGGGGTCGTCGGGCGCGATCCACAGGTCGTGGTTGTCGCCGTGCTCGTTGGGGATGGGGTCGAAGGTCTTGCCTCCATCGGTGGAGCGATAGAATGCGGTGTTCAGGACATAGAGTTCGTTTGCATTTTTGGGCCCGGCGAAGATTTGGGAGTAGTACCAGGCGCGCTGCCGCAGGATGCGCTGGTTGTTCACCTTCTGCCAGGTCGCTCCGGCGTCGTCGGAACGGAAGATGCCGCCCTCCTCGGCCTCCACCAGGGCCCAGACACGCTGGGGATCGACGGGGGAGACGGTGACGCCGATGCGGCCGAGGACGCCCTTAGGCAGGCCGGGATTGCGCGTGATCTCCTTCCAGGTATCTCCTCCGTCGGTAGATTTGTAGATACCGCTGTCCGGGCCTCCGCTGTCGAAGGTCCAAGGCTGCCGGAGGAACTGCCAGATGGTTGCGTAGAGGACACGCGGGTTGGTGGGGTCGAGGATGAGGTCGACGGCGCCGGCGCGATCGCTTTTGAAGAGCACCTTCTGCCAGGTGTTGCCTCCGTCGCGGGAGCGGAAGACGCCACGCTCCTCATTGGGGCCGCTCATGTGGCCCACGGCGGCGACGTACACGAGATTGGGGTCCCTGGGGTCGACGCAGATGCGGCCGATCTGCTCGGTGGGCTCGAGCCCCACATGCGTCCATGAGACGCCCGCATCGGTGGATTTGTACACTCCATCGCCGTGCGAAGCGTTGCCGCGCATAGGGGCTTCGCCGGTTCCTAGGTACACCACGTTGGGGTCGGAAGGGGCGACGGCGATGGCTCCAATCGAACCCAGCCCGATCTTGCCGTCGGTGATTGGCTTCCAGCTATGGCCTCCGTCGAGGGTCTTGAAGACGCCGCCACCGGTCGCGCCGAAGTAGTAGGTGAGCGGCTCTGTGCGCACTCCGGTTACGGCTACCACGCGGCCACCGCGAAACGGTCCGATCTGGCGAAATGCGATGGCGCGCAGAGGATCCGCGCTGGCGTCCGGCTGCGGGGTGGCTTGCGCGCGCGCCAGGCCGCAGCACAGAATCCAGAGGCAGACGGCGGAGGAGGTACGACGGACGATTTTGCGGCTTGGGTACAAGCGAAACCGGGGGGCGAGACTCGACACGGGCGGCCCTTTCAACGTAGCGTTGACTGATTCTGCCCCCGAAGACTAGGTTACGCGGGCGCGGGAGATGCCGGGAGGCCTGAGCTGCTTCAGGCGAAGGAGAGCGGACACCGGCGCGGAACGTATGCGGAGCAGAGTTCGGAGTAAGGAGACTCTTCTATGCTGTGGCTGGAGTTGCTGTGTGTCAATCACTTTCAGCAGATGGGAGGGCATGCGGGGAGTTTTGCCGGGGGACGCTGG
>CAXTPY010000146.1:0-4928 GCA_964246195.1 uncultured Acidobacteriaceae bacterium
GGGTCAGGGTGGGGACCGCGGGAGTTCGTCAGCGTCGGGACGGGTTCATGCGGATTGGGTTTATAAAGGATGGCGTGCCTCTTCGCTTGAAGTTCCTCGCTCTCGTTCTGCTGTCGTCTCTACTCTTCACCCGGCCGTGCAGCATGCTGGCTCAGCTGGCGTCGGACTCGGCGCCTGGGGCGGGAACGCCACCGCCTCGCTGGAGCGCGGAGCAGGCGAATGCGTGGTATACGCGGCAGCCCTGGCTGGTGGGGGCGAACTACGTGCCGTCGGATGCGATCAACGAGCTCGAGATGTTCCAGGAGGCTACGTTCAATCCGGCACTGAACGACAAGGAGCTGGGGATGGCGGAGGGCATCGGAATGAATACGATGCGAGTGTTTCTGCAGGACCAGTTGTGGACCACGGATCCGGAGGGGTTTACGCAGAGGCTGGATGCGTTTCTGGCGATCGCGGCGAGGCACCACATACGTCCTCTGCTAGTGCTGTTCGACTCCTGCTGGGACCCGAATCCGCGTCTGGGGCCGCAGCATCCTCCGATTCCTGGGGTGCACAATTCAGGGTGGGTGCAGAGCCCGGGGCTCGAAGGCATCATGGACCCGGCGTATGAGCCGAAGCTCGAGGCGTATGTGAAGGGGGTGGTGGGGCACTTCGCGAAGGACGACCGGATCCTGGGTTGGGATGTGTGGAACGAGCCGGACAACGGGAACGATTCGACCTCGAACGACGGGGCTCCGCAGGCGGTCGGGACGATGCGGCATCCGGGCAGGGTGACGCTGACCAAGAGCCAGCGCGTGGCGATCCTGCTCCCGCAGGCATTTGCTTGGGCACGGAGCGTGCACCCAACGCAGCCTTTGACCAGCGGGGTTTGGGCGGGGAGCTGGAGCGACACGACGCGGGAGAGTCCGATGACGAAGATCCAGCTGGCGGAGTCGGACGTGATCACGTTTCACAACTACGACTGGCCGGAGGGCTTTGAGGCGCGCATTCGGGAGCTGCAGGCGTACGGGCGGCCGATCCTGTGCACGGAATACATGGCGCGGGGGGCGGGGAGTACGTTCGACAACGACCTTCCGATCGCGAAGAGGTACCATGTGGGGGCGATCAACTGGGGGCTGGTCGCAGGCAAGACGCAGACGTTTTATCCGTGGGACTCGTGGCAGCGACCGTATACGCTGCAGCAGCCTACGGTGTGGTTCCACGATGTGTTTCGCAAGGACGATACGCCGTACCGGCAGCATGAGGTAGACCTGATCCGGGAGCTGACGGCGGCGCGGTGATGGAGTAGCCGCGCGGCTTCTCCCCCAACTAGAGATGGGGACGGTGAGAGCTGGGGGCCGGTAGACTGGAATTGGGCACGTGGTTTCCTCAGCTTGCACAGGGGTGCGGGTTTTCCACGGAAAGCAGTCTGTAGTGAATAGCCTACATTCGTAGCTGACGGGCATCTTCTGTGTGTGTGTCCGTAGGTCTTTATGGCGACGTATCCCCATCTCGTAACGGCTGAACAGGAGCGTCCGGCGAGTGTACATGCTGAGATGACGATTCTAGGCGCGATGCTGGTGGAGCCGATCGCGATCGTGGATGCGACGATGCTGCTGAAGACGGAGGACTTTGCGCTCGATTCACACCGGCGCATCTACTCGGCGATGCTTCGTCTGGCGGAACTGGGGCATGGCGTCGATATCGTCACGGTGGCTGAGGAGCTGCGACGGAAGAAGGAGCTGGATTCGATTGGCGGCGTGCCCTACCTGGCGTCGCTTTCGGAGGGTCTGCCGCGCAAGCTGTCGATCGAGAGCTATGTGCGAATCGTGCGGGACAAAAGCCTGATGCGGCAGCTGATGACGGTCTGCGATATGGGCATGATCGATGCGGCCGACCAGACGCAGGCGGCGCTGGACGTGCTGAATACGGTGAGCTCGAGGTTGGTGGAGATATCGGAACATGCGCTGACCGGGGGCTTTTCGGATATCGGGCAGATCGTGAAGGATTCGTTTGGCTCGATCGATGCGCTGTATGAGCAGGGTCGCGAGGTAACGGGGCTGGCTACGCACTACATCGACTTCGACCGGATGACCAGCGGGCTGCAGGAGTCGGAGTTGACGATTATCGCGGCCCGGCCTTCCATGGGGAAGACCGCCTGGGCGATCAATATTGCCGAGAATGCGGCGGTGCGCGGGGGCAAGGTGGTAGCGGTGTTTTCGCTGGAGATGAGCAAGGCGAGCATTCTGCGGAGGATGCTGGCTTCGCAGTCGAATGTGAACTCGAAGGCGATCCAGACGGGTATGCTGATGCGGGAGGACCGGGCCAAGCTGATTGCGGGGCTGGAGCGACTGATGGAGTCGAAGATGTATATCGACGACACGCCGGGGATTACGTTGGCGGAGATGCGGGCGAAGGCGCGGAGGCTGCGCCAGCAGCAGGGGTCGCTTGATCTGATTGTGATCGATTACCTGCAGTTGATGACGGGTTCGGCGGGGGGGAACGTCAAGGGGTTTGAGAATAGGACGCAGGAAGTGTCAGCGATCTCCCGGGGGCTGAAGGCGCTGGCGAAGGAGATGCGTGTGCCTGTGGTGGCGCTTTCGCAGCTCTCAAGGGCGAGCGAGCAGAGGGGTGGGGACAAAAAGCCTTTGCTGTCGGATTTGCGGGAGTCGGGGTCGATCGAGCAGGATGCAGATGTGGTGTGCTTCATCCACCGGGAGGAGTACTACGACCGGGAAAATGAGGATTTGAAGGGCAAGGCGGAAATTATCATCGCCAAACAGAGAAACGGTCCGACGGGGACGGTGCATCTGGCGTATCTAGCGGACTACACAAGGTTTGAGAATCTCGATACGACGCATCAGGGCAGCGGGTACTGAGCTCGTCCCGGCGTAGTATTCTGTCCTGCCAGACGGGCCCACTGCGCGTAAGGCGGTCACTTCGTAACTTGTCGACCTGGCCTGTGGAGGATTGTCTACCTGGCCTGTGGAGGATTTGACCCGTACAAGGGCTGAGTGCGCTGGCAGCCTAGACGGCGATGGGATCGATGGCGACGAAGCGGCCCTGCTGCCCGCGGTTCTGGAAGCGGACAACGCCGTCGATCTTGGCGAAGAGGGTGTCGTCCTTGCCGCGCCCTACGTTCAGGCCGGGCTTGAGTGGGGTGCCGCGCTGACGGACGATGATGGAGCCTCCGGTGACGGTCTCGCCTCCGAAGCGCTTGACGCCGAGGCGCTGTGCGTTCGAGTCGCGGCCGTTTTTGGAAGAACCTAAACCTTTTTTATGTGCCATCTGGATTGCCTCTTGTGCGCCGGTCTGGATGCGTTCTGATTTGGTAATACGGATGAGAGTGGAGCGACGACGCCGGCTTAGGAGGCTTTTTCTTCCTTAAAGCTGCGACCGTTGACCAGAATCTCGTCAATCTTGACCTCGACGAAGTTCTGGCGGTGACCCTGCATCTTCTTGTACTGCTTCTTGCGCTTGAGCTTGAAGACGAGGATCTTGTCGCCGCGGCCCTGGCCCACGACGGACGCGAGCACCTTGACGCCGGAGAGCTCCTGCTCGAAGCTTCCGGCCTCGCTGCTGACGGCGACGATATCGGAGAACTCGACGCTGCCGTCGTTGTGGGCTACGGTCTCGATCTTCAGTTTTTCACCGGGGGAGACAAGGTACTGTTTGCCGCCGGTGCGGATGACTGCGTACATGGGTGGGACCTTATGCGTGGCAGCGAGCTGCGGGCGCATCCTTTTGCTGAAGTTGTCCTGCTGGGGGCGTGAACGTCGTCACTGCGCTTTGTCGGCGGCTTGGCGTGAAGAAGGTACCTTCGGGGCCTCGTCTGCCGACCTTGCAGCCAGGCACAGCGGCTGCAACGCCAAACTTCAAAAGTTTACCGTGTTTCAGGTTGGGGGTCAACGGAGAGTTGCGGGTGCGGCGCAACGCGACGTGAAGGTTCCGAGCAGAGGAAGAGGTAGACGCCGAAGAGGTCGAGGAGAGGCTCGAGGGGGTGGCGGAAGCGGGCGTGGACGGTGACGAGGTAGTAGGTGAGGGGCAGGAGGAGGACGGCGGAGGCGAAGAGGCCGGCGGCGGGGAGTCGGCGGTGGAGGGCGAGGGCGAGTCCGAGCAGTCCGGCGAGGGAGATCCAGGCGAAGTCGAGTACGCGTGCGTAGGCGACGATCCAGGCGTGGCTGGAGTCTGCTGGGACGCTGAACCAGAAGAAGTAGATGCGGCGTAGGGTCAGGTTGAGGAAGTGCAGGGGGTAGCTGTAACTGTAAGAAATAGCTAGGCTTCGGCGACGGGCTACGTAGGGGATTTCGCCCATGCGGGCGTAGAGCAGGAGCTGCTGGGGGGATTGGAAGGGGTGGTCGTACTCCATGAGGAGGCCGGTGGAACCGGGGCCGTTGCCTAGGTAGAGTTCGGCGCCGAGGTTGCTGCGGAGGGGGATGAAGGTGTGGAAGGCGACCCAGTTGCGGAGGGTCCAGGGGGCGATCAGAGTGAGGAAGAGCAAGGCCGCGAGGGTGGCGTTGCGGAGGTTTTGTGGGGCTTGGCCGCGGAGGATCCATGGGCCGCAGACGGGCAAAAACAGGAGGAGGGTGGAGTTGAGGAGGGCAATAAGTGCCCAGAAAGCGCCGAAGAGGAGCCAATAGAGGGTGGATTTTGAGGGTGAGATGGTGGAGTTTTGTACCGCAAACGTGGGCTGCGAAGAGGTGATGTTGCGCAGCCGGAGGGCGAGGACGAGGGTGCCGGTAAAGAGGGCTGTAGTGAAGGTCGTCTCCCAGATCCAGCGGACGGAGTACTGGAGGGCGGCGGGGTGGAGGGCCCAGATCCAGGCGGACCAGAGGGCGGTGCGGTGATTGAAGCAGCGCGCGCCGATCTCCCAGATGGCGACGGCGGTGGCGGCGGAGAGGGCGCAGTTGAGGGCGAGCGCGATCCAGGCGGAGGCGGGGGTGTAGATG
>CAXTPY010000147.1:0-4897 GCA_964246195.1 uncultured Acidobacteriaceae bacterium
TCTCTCTTTTTCTGACCGGGATGATGGTGCTGGCGGAGCTTGCGCGCGAGGAGGGGGTGTTCGACTGGGCGGCGGGGATTGCGGGCAGAGAGGCGAAGGGTTCGGCGACGCGGCTGTTCCTGCTGGTGTATGCGACGGGCACGATCGTCACGGCGCTGCTCTCGAACGATGCTACGGCGGTGGTGCTGACGCCGGCGGTGCTGGCGATGGTGCGGAGGGCGAAGGTGAAGCCCAAGCCGTACCTGCTGGCGTGTGCGTTCATTGCGAATTCGGCGAGTTTTCTTCTGCCCATCTCGAATCCGGCGAACCTGGTGATCTTCGCGAACGACATGCCTGCGCTGGGCAGTTGGATGCGGAGGTTTCTTGTGCCTTCGATCGGTTCGATTGGGGTGACGTTGGGGATGCTGTGGCTGCTCTCGCGCGGGGATCTGGAGCAAGGGGTTAAGGGCGATGGCGAGGTGGGCGGCTTGTCGAGCGCGGGCAAGCTGGCGCTGGCGGGGCTTCTGCTTGCCTGCGCGGCGTTGCTGGCGTCGTCGGCGCTGGGGCTGGAGCTGGGAGCTCCCACGTGCGGTGCGGCGGTGGCGGCTATGCTTCTGGTGGCGTGGAAGGATCATGGGGCTGCGTGGAAGATTGCGAAGGGAGTTTCGTGGTCGGTGCTGCCGCTGGTTGCCGGGTTGTTCCTGATCGTGGAGGCGGTGGAACCGACGGGGCTGCTGGCGGCGTGTGTGCGTGGGCTCCAGGCTTCGGGGCATAGGGCGGATGTGCTGGGAGATCTGGCTGCAGGTTTCACGGTGGGGTTTATTTCAAATGCGGTAAACAATCTTCCCATGGGGCTGATCAGCGGAGCCGCGGTGCAGGCGGGGAGGCATGGCGGGGGGATACCCGAGACGCTGCAGAGCGCGATTCTGATCGGGGTGGACCTGGGGCCGAACCTATCCGTGACGGGATCGCTGGCGACGATTTTGTGGCTGATCGCGCTGCGGCGTGAGCAGGTTGCGATCAGCGGATGGGAGTTCCTGAAGGCGGGTGCGGTGGTGATGCCGGCGGCCTTGCTGGCCAGCCTGCTTCTGCTATCGGTGTAGGGTCTTCAGAACTGGAAGTAGAGGAAGGTGGAGGTGCTGTCGAGGCTGACCAGGACGGCGAAGAAGAGGATGGCGAGGGCGGTGGCCCAGAGGAGGTCTGGCTTCCAGCGGAGATGGGTGAGGATGGAGGGAGCTGGGGTGGGATTGACGGCGGGAGTTCCTGGAGAGGTGGCTATGCCGTCTCGCCTGGTCTCTTGTCCGAGGATCTGTTGCGTGTTGGGGAAGAACCAGACGACGGGAAAGAGGGCGAAGGCCCAGGCTCCCGCGGAGATATCCGGCTGGAGGCTGGAGGGGTGTAGGCCGGCGAGCGCGGATAGGAAGGTGAAGGCGCCGTGCAGGGAGCTGGCACGGAAGAAGATGAGGGCGAAGCAGACCTGGAGGTAGACGCCGACCATCATGGCGAAGCGGGGGACGCCGAGGGCGGGGGCCTGGTGCGAGCGGGAGCGGAAGTGGCGCCAGGCTTGGTTGAGGGTGAGGTAGACGCCGTGGATTCCGCCGAAGAGGAGGAACTGCAGGCCGGCGCCGTGCCAGATGCCGGTGAGCAGCATGGTGATCATGGTGGGATAGGCGACCATGGTGATGAAGCCATTGAAGGTGGCGAGGGCTTTGCGGGAGATTTTGAGGGATTGCGCGAGGCGTTTCCTCTGCACACGCAGGAGCAGGGGATTGTAGACATAGAGGGTGATGTAGCGTGTAAGGGTGATGTGCCAGCGTTGCCAGTATTCGGTGATGCTAGTGGCCTTGTAGGGGGAGTCGAAGTTGAGGGGGAAGCGGATGGAGAAGATGCGGGCGAGACCCATGGCCATGTCGGAGTAGCCGGAGAAGTCGAAGTAGAGCTGCATGGAGTAGACGACGATGCCGATCCAGGCGGAGGGGGCGGAGAGGGTTGCGGGATGGGCGAAGGCGGCATCGGCGGCGGGCGCCAGTTTGTCTGCGATGAGGACTTTTTTGGCGAGACCGAGCAGGAACCAGGTGAGACCGATCGAGACATCGGCGGGAAGCAGGCCGAAGATGGTGGCACCGGAGAGCGGGCGGCTGGGATCGATCTTGTTGCCGCGGGCGAACTGGGGCATCATCTCCTTGTGATGGAGGATAGGGCCGGCGATGAGATGGGGGAAGAAGGTGACGAAGAGGAGATAGGAGGGGAAGTCCTGGCGTTCGGCCTGTCCCTGCGCCAGATCGACCAGGTAGGAGATCTGGGTGAAGGTGAAGAAGGAGATGCCGAGCGGCAGCAGCATGGGATGTGGTTGCGCGGTGAGCCAGCCGTGCGCGTGCAGGAGCAGAAGAGCTTTGTAGAGGTATTTGAAGTAGAGGAGAGCGGCGAGATTGAAGGCGAGGCCGAGCCAGAGGATGCCATTGCGGCCGAGGCGCGGTTTGCCGGAGGCGGGAGGCTGACGCGAAGGCTTGCAGGCGTGGGCAAGCCAGACCGAGAGAAGGTAGTTGACGGCCACGGACGCGAGCAGGAAGAGGACGAGGGCGGGGCTCCAGGCCGCGTAGAAGAGGACAGACATGCCTGCGAGCCAGAGGATGACGGGGCGGCGGCCAAAGCGGCCGAGCAGGTGAAAGCCCAGCATGGTGACAGGCAGGAAGAAGAAGAGGAACCTGAGGGAGTTGAAGAGCATGCGTCTCGCTTACGCCAGGGTAGCAAAGCGGTGGATGGGAGTGGGAGGAGGCTGCCTACGGCGAGGGCGCGAAGTTTTATTTTTCGAGGAAGGCCTGGACGCGCTTCAAGGTAGCGAGCGACTGTGTCGGTGGATCGCTCCAGCGGGAGACTATGGTATTGCCGGTGACGCGATTGACCTCTTCGGAGACGAGGCGGGAGACGACGGTGGAGCCGGTCGCGGTGTAGTGCCTGGTGTCGTTGAAGAAAGTGATGGGGAGGGGCAGGAGGGAATTGCTGGTGACGCCACTAAGTTCGGAGCGGTAGGTGGCGAGGTTCTGGTCGCAGGAGGGAATGGGGGCTACGTTCACGAGCACGAGGCCGGCCTGGTTGGCGTAGCGGAGGCGGTAGCCGTTGGCGAGCGAGCGGGAGAAGGCGCCCTGCGATGGATCCTCTACCGGGGGGCTGGCCTCGCAGGCCGTCTTGGGGGGTGCGGGAGGCGTGAAGAAGCCATTTCTGACCACCACCGTGTCTTCGGGCGCGCGAAGGTGGGTGGAGTAGAAGACGAGGTTCTTGATGCCTTGGAATACGGTGAATTCGGCCGCGTAACCGGCGAAGGCGATGGCCTGGCGCGGATGTTGCAGCAGCACGCTCCGAGCCTGTTCCGGAGTTCCGTGACGGAGCAATTCTAGCAGGCCTTCCGGATAGATGGACCGTCCCCAGATGTGACTTTCACTTTGGAAGCCGTCTGGGCTGAGTTGGATGAGCAGGACCCGGGGCCGGTTGTTATGGGCGAGATAGTGGTCAAGCGTCAGCGTGTCGGTGACTGAAAGGACGGCGTTGGTGACGGCTATGTTGCAGGTCTTGTAGCCTGTGTTGCGTTCGACCACGTCAGGATTGATTCCGGTCATGGCGGTGGAGTCACCGAAGACCAGGATGTCGCAGTCGCGGTGGGACATGGCGAAGACGGCATCGTTGGAACGCACCCACACGCTGGCTCCATGGCGGAGGAAGAAGTTCGAGCCTCCGAGAGCGATGAGCAAGGGGACTGCGAGCAGAGGAAGGAGCAGGACCAAGCTTGTGTACAACAGGTGATTGAGGTAGGGAGCAGAGCGGGTCCGAGGGAGAGCTTTGGCAGCTACCGGAAGTACCAGGTCTTCGGCGAAGGAAGGGTCGGGCAGGATGTTTGCCTCGTTCATAGAGAAGTGCATCTTATACCCACTAGTTTAGACTCCTAATCGGGATGAAAGTTGTGCTTTCGGCCAAGGTAGCTGTCCTGGTACTGATAGAAGGGTGGTAGGGAGCTGTCCGGAGCCTCGGCTTTCGAGTCTCCGCAGATCGCCAGCCTGCGTTTTTTGGCAGATTTCTAGGCACGCGAGGGTCACCACCGAGTGCAGGCGCTGGAGCGTTGTAAGCGTCTATCGAAGATAGACGCCTAGCTCCGCAGCCGCGTTGCGGAGAGGTACGAGGAAGCGATTTTGCATTTCGAGGACGGAGAGGCGGGGCGCGTTGCCGCTGAGGTTGACGGTGGCGACAACGCGTCCTGAGAGCGCGTAAACGGGAACGGCCAGCGACCGCAGACCTACCTCAAGCTCTTGATCCACCAGGGCATAGCCGTTGCGGCGGACGTTGCGGAGGATGTGGCGCAGCTTCTCGATCGAGGTGACGGTGCGGGTGGTGTGGGGGGTGAGGACGATGTTCGCAAGGTAGAGTTCCAGCTGCTCGGCGGGGAGATAGGCGAGGAGTACGCGGCCCATGCTGGTGCAATAGGCAGGGAGGCGGCTGCCGATGTGGAGGTCTACGGCCATGACGCGGGAGACGGTGGTGCGTGCGATGTAGACGATGTAATCGCCGTCGAGGGTAGCCACAGAAAAGCTTTCGCGGTGGGCGGACGACATTCGTTCGAGGATGGGCTGGGCGGCGGTGGCCAGGGTGTTGGAGGAGGTGTAGGTGTGGGATAGCGTGAGCATGCGCGGACGCAGGGAGTAGCGCGAGCCGTCTTCGGCACCGGCGAATCCGAGCTTGGTGAGGGTATAGAGACACCTGCGCACGGCGGCGCGGGAGAGGCCGGTGCGCAGGCTGAGCTGGGAGATGGTCATCTGGGGAGATTGCTGCGTGAAGGCCTGGATGACGATGAGCCCGCGCGCGAGGGAGGTCATGAAGTTGGGGTCGCCGGTGTAGATATCGAGCGCGGCGGCGGGGGGTGCCTTGAGGG
>CAXTPY010000148.1:0-4533 GCA_964246195.1 uncultured Acidobacteriaceae bacterium
CCGTCATGGCGGTCTTCGGCAACGCTTCTGGATACAAAAGCGGAATCAGGATCATCGTCGCGAGGATGGCGCCGTTGAAGACGAACGTGGCGATCATCCAGTATTTGGATTTGGTCTTGATCCTACCGCCGGACTCCATCATCGAATCTTCAAACATATGCGGCCTCTTTTCGGTGAAGCGAGCTATGCGTACTTAGACACCGGCAGGCAGAAAGATGTTCCCGAAGGCAACTCCGGAGATTTCCACAATGCCACTTCCGGGTGATCGTTCCAGCCCTAGCTATGCCCGCACTCCACGCTTCGCAGGAAGCGCCGCGACCTTGCCCTTCGAAGCCCGCCAGTCCTGGTACGCCACCAGCATCGGAGCCGCGACGGCGATGGAGGAGTAGGTTCCAATCAGGATCCCGATCACCAGCGCAAACGAGAACCCATGCAGCACCTCGCCTCCAAACAGATACAGCGAGAGCACGGTCAGAAACGTCAGCCCGGAGGTCAGCACCGTCCGGCTCAAGGTTTGGTTGATCGAGCGGTTCACGACCTCGGCCAGCTTCTCCCGCCGGCTCAGGGCGAGGTTTTCGCGTATCCGGTCGAAGACCACGATGGTATCGTTCATCGAGTAACCGATCAGCGTCAGGATGGCCGCGATCACCGTGAGCGTGATCTCCTGGTTGGTGAGGCTGAACGCGCCCACGGTGATCAGCGTGTCGTGAAAGACCGCGACCACCGCCGCCACGCCATAGATCAGCTCGAAGCGGAACCACAGATAGATCAGCATCCCGAGCAGAGAATATGCGGTCGCCAGCCACGCCTGCTTCTGCAGCTGCTTGCCCGCCGTGGGCCCCACGATCTCGACCTGCTCGATCTGGAAGCCCGAGTCGTGATAGTTCGCCGAGAGCGCATGCTCCACGCTCTGGCGTCCCGCATCGTGCGCCGAATCCGTCGCGGTCGACTGCGGCAGCGCAATGATCACTTTATTGGCAGCATGCCCGCTGGGATCGCTCACGCGTTGTATGCGCGCGTCCTTGACCCCCGCGCGATCGAAGGCGGCGCGGATATGATCCTCGTTCGGCGTGGCATCGAATTGCACACGAACCTGAGTTCCACCCTTGAAGTCCACCCCCAGCGGAAGCCCATGCCAGAACAACAGGCTCAGCACGCCGGCGATCGAAAAGATCAGCGAGAATCCCAGAAAGAACCATTTCTTTCCGAGCCAGTCGATAGATGTCCTGCGAAACAGTTCCACTTGCTTAGGCCCTCGGCGCGACCGGCTGCTGGCTCGCGCAATCTCTTCATCTCGAACAAGAACTAAATGGACAGCGCCGCGCCGCGCTGTCTCCTCTGCAAAATGGCGTCGAAGATGACGCGGGACACAAAGACCGCCGTGAACAGGTTCGCCAGCAGGCCGAAGGTCAACGTAACGGCAAAGCCCTTCACCGGTCCGGTGCCGAACAGGAACAGGATGGCCGCCGAGACGATGGTCGTCACGTGGGTGTCCACAATCGTGGTCCACGCGTGGGCGAAGCCTTGCTGCACGGCCACGGCTGAGCTTTTGCCTGCGCGCAGCTCCTCGCGGATGCGCTCGAAGATGAGGACGTTGGAATCCACGCCCATGCCGATGGTGAGAATCACGCCGGCGATTCCTGGCAGCGTCAGGGTCGAACCCGTAAAGCCCATGAAGCCGAGGAGGATGAGCAGGTTCAACGCCAGGGCAAGGTCGGCGTTGATCCCGGCGCCGCGGTAGTAGAGCAGCATGAACAACATCACGATCAGCGTTCCGGCAGCCGCCGCGATCACTCCCTGCCGGATGGAGGCGGCGCCCAGGCTGGGCCCCACCGTCCGCGTCTCCAGATACGAGATGGACGCCGGGAGGGCGCCCGTCCGTAGCATCAGGCTCAGATCGTTCGCCTGTTGCTGCGTGAAGCCTCCTTCGATTTCGCCGCTGTCTCGGATGGCTGAGATGATCCCCGCTACTTCACGTACTTTATTGTCCAACACGATGGCCATCGAGCCGGGCGTGGCTCCCCCGGCAGTGTGCGCCTGGGTGTACTTGTAGAACCTGTCACCAGCCTCCGTCGTGAGGGTAAACCGGATATTGGGGCGGCCGTTCTGGTCGGTCGAAGGCTGCGCGTCGCGGAAGTCGGTACCCTCCACCTCGCTGGCACGCTTCAGCAGCCAGACCTGGTCCGGCGCTCCCGCCGAACCCGACCCGCGCACCAGCTCCTCATCCGGAGGAATCACGCCGGAGTTCGCCGCCAGGGCATCCTGATCGCTGCCATACGGACCGCCTGCCACGGCGTGGATCTCGAGCTTGGCCGTCGATTGGATGATGTCTTCCACGCGCGCGGGATCGTCCACACCGGGCAGCTCCACCAGAATCTGGTTGTCGCCTAGGCCGTACTTCTGAATGATCGGCTCGCTCACACCCAGCTTGTCGATGCGCTCCCTGATGGTCTCGATCGAGGTGTCGAGCGTCCTGGTCTCGATATCCCGGATCGCCGACTGCTTCAACGTCAGCCGGGCCGTGCCATCCGGCAGCGTCCCCACGTCGTACGTCGCGTAGTCGTTCCCATTGAGCACGCTGCGAGCGTCGCCCAGCTTTGCCGCGGGGATTCCGGTCACGGTAATCGCATTCGGATGCGCCGCGTCCGTCTTGCCTACGGTCGCGCCGGGTACGCCTGCCTTCTGGAGGTCGGCTTCGAGCCGTGCCACGTCGCGGTCGGTGGCAGAGGTTACCGCCTCCGCCACATGCACCTCGAGCACCAAGTGCGTGCCGCCCTTGAGGTCCAGCCCCAGGTGGATGCGGTCCGTGATCGACTGCTTCAACCCGCCATGGGGTATGCCCACGATACCGAAGAGGAACACCACGATGACTGCAACGATAAACGCCGTCTTGCCGGCCAGATTCTTTCCCATGATCTCTCTTCGCGACGATGGTTCGCGGCCTGGTTGCTCCGCTGTACCTCCGCTCGCCTCTTCCTCATCCGCCTCGAGAACGGTTCCAGACTCGCAACCCGCTATCGAAACCCGACTCTATTTATGACTCTGATGATGACTCTGAGCTAGGCTCCCTCTGACTCTGAGCTAGGCTCCGCCGCCGCCACCCATCAGGCCTCGTCCGCCGTCGACATCGTCGCGATCGCGTTCTTCACAAACTCCAGCTTCAGCCCATCCGGCTGCACGCGCAGGATCACCACATCGTCCTTGACGCTCAGAACGGTGCCGCGAATGCCGCCGTTCGTCGTCACCTTGTCGCCGGACTTCAACTGCCCCAGCATCTCCTGCCACTTCTTCTGCTTCTTCTGGTTGGGGGCGATCATGAGGAAGTACAGCACCACGAAGAACAGCACAGGCAAGGCCAGCCCGCCAAGATTCCCCAGACCGGCAAAACCGCCCAGAGACTGCAACCACATCGCCAGCATCAAACCAGACTCCGTTCCACATCTGCCCCGGCCTGGTCCCAGACAAACGCAAGCCGCTGCGAGAGAGTGAAGGAAGACAGGCGCGATAGGGTGTTGGCGCTCCCATGCCACGAAGAACGCTCAGCCCCTAAGCATCGCGTACCCGCCTGCCCGTGTCAAGCCTTTCCCGCGTCTACTTGCCCTCGAACAGCTTCAGATCGATGCCCTCACCCATAGCCTTATAGCCCTCGTCCTTCGGGTGCAGGTGGTCGCCGGAGTCGTACGCGGGCAGAAAGGCGGCAGGATTCGCGGGATCGCGCGTCATCTTGTCGAAGTCGATCACGCCATCCAGCTCCGGCGTGGTGCGAATCCACTGGTTCACTTTGATCCGCATCGCCTCCCCGGCGGGGGACTGGTACTTCGCCCCCACATACGGCGTCAAGGTCGCGCCGATGGCCTTGATGCCACGCACATGCGCGCGCGCCGCCATCTGCTGGAGGCCCAGAATCAGGTCCTCCGCGCTCACCACGTCGTAGGGCTGCACCGGGTCCTGCGCATGCCCGATGTCGTTGATCCCCTCCATCAGCACAACGTATTTCACGCCCGCCTGCGCAATCACGTCCCGATCGAACCGCGCCAGCGCGCTCGGCCCGGTGGTGTCGTGCAGCACCCGGTTGCCTCCGATCCCCTCGTTCAACACGCCCAGGTTCTTGGTCTTCTTCTCCGCCCGCAGCCTGGCCGCCAGCACATCCGGCCAACGCGCATTCGCGTCCCGGGTGCTCAGCGCGCCATCCGTAATGCTGTCCCCAAAGGCCACGATCGAGCCCGCATCCTTCTCCGCCAGCTCCACGTCCACGCCCTTCAGGAACGGCCATGCGTGGATCTCCTTCGCTTGCTCCAGCCGCACCGAGCCCACCAGGTTTCCGGGCGCCATATAGCTCGTCTGGTCCGCGAACCCATGCGCGGAGAGCACCGCCAGGGGCTGCTCGGGAACGTACAGGCTCACCATCAAGCCGCTCCCGGCCGCGACCGTTAAGGCCACGCCATCGCTCACCGCCAGCGCGCCCGGCGGAATCGTGATCGCGCTCCTGCCTCCGAACAACAGCGCTATCCCAGACTCCGCCCCGGCTGCGGA
>CAXTPY010000148.1:4648-4873 GCA_964246195.1 uncultured Acidobacteriaceae bacterium
CCTGCCCGGCCGAAGGCGCCGCCTGGCTCGCCGCGGCCTGCGCCGGGCCGATGCGCGCCGCACCGATGGTCAGCGGGTCTGTCCCAAACTCGTTCGACACCACGATCCGCACCCTCGGTCCGCCCACCGACACATGCACCACCTCCCGCAGCGTCGTATCCCCCGCCAGCAACTTGCCATCCGCGTTCGGCATCCCCATAGGAGCCGCCGCCCAGGTGCCCACCC
>CAXTPY010000149.1:0-4846 GCA_964246195.1 uncultured Acidobacteriaceae bacterium
GTAGAGGCGGGGGCGAATACGTTTCAGATCTTCTCGTCCAGTCCGCGGATGTGGAAGGCGGCTTCGGTGAAGGCGGAGGATGCGGCGAAGATGCTGGAGCTGCGGGCGAAGCATGATGTGGGTCCGGTGTCGATTCATGCGAGCTACCTGATCAATCTTTGCAGCCAGACCGAGAGCGTGCGGGTGAACTCGACGGCGGCCTTTCGCGGCGAGGTGGAACGTGCGCTGGCGTTGGGGGCGGAGTATCTGGTGCTGCATCCTGGGAGCTGGAGGGGGTTGACGCGAGAGGAGGGGCTGCGGCTCGCGGCGGAGTCGATCGAGCGGGCGATCGATGGGTTGGATCTGAGCGCGAAGGAGTTCCGGATTCTGATCGAGAACACGGCGGGAGCGGAGTTCTCGCTGGGCGGCAAGCTGGAGCAGGTGGCGGAGCTGGTGGAGTGCCTGCGGCCGTGCGCGCCGGTGGCGGTGTGCCTGGATACGTGTCACGTGCATGTGGCGGGGTATGACCTTGTGTCGACGGACGGGTATATCGAGACGATGAAGCTGGTGGAGTCGACGGTGGGGTTTGAGGCGGTGAAGGTGTGGCACTGCAACGATGCGAAGGGGCCGATGGGCTCGAAGCTGGACCGGCATGAGCATATCGGCGAGGGGACGATCGGAGCCGCGATGTTCTCGCGCCTGCTGCGGGATCCGCGGTTCGGGGATGCGGCCTTTCTTGCGGAGACGCCGGTGGAGAGTCCAGGCGACGAGGCGCGGAACGTGAGGGTTTTGCGGGCGCTGGCGGCTACGGCAGGCTAGGTGGAGTGGGCGCCCGCGTGGGGGGAGGCTCTAGCGGAAGTGGATTCGGTAGAGCTCCTGGCACTGGGCGGCGTGGCGCGTCTCCACCCAGCCAACGTGCCAGATGGGGTAGGGGGTGCAGGCGCGGTGGAGCGGTTCGAGGCGGAGGTTTGGGTTGTCGATCAGATGAAGCTGGCCTCCGATGACCGAGTTTTCGGGACCGGAGTCGACGGGGAGGACGATGAGGGAGATGGAATGTTGTTGGAGGTACTCGGGAACGCGGTTGCCGTAGAGGTAGGCGATGTAGGCACTGTCGGTGAGGCCTCCGAGATCGACGAGGTTGCCTTTGAGCTCGTAGCCGATGCGGCCGATGTCGAAGACGGCGACGGGTCCGGTGAGTTGGGAACGGTTGAGGAACGAGGCCATCGCTCCGTGGCTGTCCTGGATGTGCTCGATGCCGTTGGAGAGCACGTTGCGCCAGAGCGGGAGAGAGAAGGCGGCGACGACGAGGAGCATTCCGGCGGCGCAGGAGGAAGAGGCGCGCGCGCTGGTCTTCAGCAGGCGGAGAGAGCGGTAGAGCCCTAGACTTAGGAAGGGGGTGAGAAGCAGGAGGAGGAAGGGCTGATAGCGTCCTCCGTGGCCGGAGATGGGAAGCATGACGACGTAGAGCAGAGAGTGCAGCGCTGCCCAGGCGCAGAGGACGAGGGTGGAGACGCGGCGCTGGGAGAGCAGGCTGTAGAGGGCCACGACGCAGAGCAAGAGGAGCAGGGCGAAGCTGCTGTAGACGGCGAGGCGGCCTTGCGGGGTCAAGGCTGCGCCATCGAGCATGGAGACTGCCTTGAGCGGACGGGTGACCCACTGCTGCAGCAGTTGCATGCGGTACATGGAGCTGCTGCCCTGGCCGGCGAAGTACATCCATTGCCGCCCTTTGTAGGTGACGGGGAGGAGGGAGCCGGAGGTAAAAAGGTTGACGGAGAAGGGAAGCGCGGCGAGGGTTGCTGCCAGGAGGCCTGCCAGCGCGGCTTGGCGTGGAGTACGTTGCGCCAGATGGAAGAGCAGGAGGAGACCGCCGGCGAGGACGATGCCCTCGGGCCTGGTCATGCAGAGCAGGCCTAGCGAGAGGCCGGTGAGGAGCGCGGTGCGCAGGGCTGCGCGGGGGCTCTCCACGAACCAGAAGTGGATGGCTGAGAGCGAGAGGGCGAGGAAGAGAAGGTGTTCCATGCCGGTGAAGGCGAGCCAGAGGAAGTTTCCATTGACGGCGGGCGCGACGGCCCAGAGCAGCGCGACCTGGGGGCGCATGCCATCGCGTAGCGCAAGACGAAGCAGCAGGAGGCCGATGGCTACGAGGCAGATCAGGTTGATGCAGAGGGTGTAGAGAACGGGGGAGAGCTTCGGCAGGACGGTGTAGTTGACGGAGAGCAGCAAGGTCCAGAGCAGGCTGGTGGACCCGGAGGAGCGCTGGTGCGGGAGATAGCCGAGGGAGCGATACCAGGCGAAGTTGCGGCCGATGGTCTGGTGGATCCAGGAGTCGTCGAGAGGGAAGCCGAAGTGGGCGGGCAGGGAAGAGGCGAGGATGGCCGCGGCTGCGATATAGGTAAGGGCAACGGCGAGGTAGAGCCATGCGGGGTTCGTCCATTCGGCGTGGCGCAGGCGTTCCCCGGAGCTACTTGAACCAGCTTTCATGCCTATCTTGTCCTTGGTGCGGGCTTCGTGGATGTCTACGCGAGGAGGCAGCGGTCTCTTCAGGGTAGCTGAACGCGGCGGGCGCGGGATTCTGCCGGCCGGCGCGGCCATCCTGCGAGATAGATGCGGGCGGGGGCGCCGGTGGACGCGCGATTTACAATCGAGAGCGTATGGCCGAGAAGAGTGCAATGAGAGATGGAACGAGTTTGGCTGCGGTTCAGAGCGTCGTAGAGGCTCCCGATAGCGAGCAGCCGCAGCGCTACAGCCCGGCCGAGCTCGAACCGAAGTGGCAGGCGCGCTGGGACGCGGATCCGGCGCTCTATGCGGCGGAGCCAGTGGACTGCGGGAAGCCCAAGTTCTACTGCCTGGAGATGCTGCCCTATCCCAGCGGACAGCTGCACATGGGTCACGTAAGGAACTATGCGATCGGCGACGCGCTGGCGCGGTACATGTGGATGCGCGGGCACAATGTGCTGCACCCGATGGGGTGGGATGCGTTCGGCCTTCCGGCGGAGAATGCCGCGCTCAAGAACCATACGCCGCCTCGGGAGTGGACGCTTGCGAACATTGCGGCGATGCGCCGACAGATGCGGCGCATGGGGCTGAGCTACGACTGGACGACTGAGGTGACGACCTGCCTGCCCGAATACTACCGCTGGAACCAGTGGTTCTTCCTGAAGATGTTCGATGCGGGTCTGGCGTATCGCAAGAAGAGCAAGGTGAACTGGTGTCCGCAGTGCCAGACGGTTCTGGCGAACGAGCAGGTGGTGGGGGGATGTTGCTGGCGGCATGAAGAACAGATGGTGGAGCAGAGGGACCTGACGCAGTGGTTTTTGCGGATTACGAAGTATGCGGACGAGTTGCTGGAGGAGTTGGACGAGCTGGAGCGCTGGCCGGAGAAGGTTCGGACGATGCAGCGGAATTGGATCGGGCGGAGCGAGGGGACGCTGGTCGATTTCGCGGTGGAAGGCAGCGCGGAGACGATCACCGTGTTCACGACGCGCGTGGATACGATCTACGGGGCGACGTCCATCCAACTGGCTCCGGAACATCGTGTCGCGCGGGCGTTCGCGGCGCAGGACGATGCGCTCGAGGCGGAGGTTGCGGAGCTGCTGGAGCAGCAGCGCAAGGGGCGGGAGGCGGGCGATGTCGGCGCTATCGAGAAGCATGGCGTCGCGACGGGGCGTTTTGCCGTGAATCCCTTCAACGGTGAGCGTGTGCCGATCTGGGTGGCGAATTACATCCTTGCGGACTATGGCACGGGCGCGGTGATGAGTGTGCCGGCGCACGATGAACGGGACTTTGAGTTCGCGACCAAGTACGGTTTGGAGGTGCGGCGTGTCATCGTAGCCAGCGATGCGGGCGCGGTGGAGTCTCCGCTGCCGTACACGGCTGACGAAGGGGCCGTGCTGGTGGAGTCCGGGATGTGGAGCGGGTTGTCGTGCGCCGAGGCTCAGAAGAGGATGGCTGTCTTCGCGAAGGACCATGGATTTGGTACGGCTACGGTTACATATAGGCTGAAGGATTGGGGTGTCAGCCGGCAGAGATACTGGGGCACGCCGATCCCGATGGTGTACTGCGTCTCGGGACATCCCGGCGTGGAACCGGGCGGGGTGGTGCCGCTGGCGGAGAGCGCGCTGCCTGTGCTGCTGCCGGCGCAGGTGGAGATTACGCAGCAGGGTGGGTCTCCGCTGGGCCGGGCGCCGGAGTTTGTGGAGACGACGTGCCCTGTGTGCGGAGGCGCGGCGCGGCGCGAGACGGACACCATGGATACGTTTGTCGATTCGAGCTGGTACTTCTACCGGTACATCGACGCGAGAAGCGAGAGTGCGCCGTTCGCGCGGGCCAAGGTGGACTACTGGTTCCCGATCGACCAGTACATTGGGGGGGTGGAGCACGCCATCTTGCACCTGATCTATTCGCGGTTCTGGACGAAGGTGATGCGGGATCTGGGGCTGGTATCGAATGACGAGCCGGCAACTCGGCTGTTCACGCAGGGGATGGTGGTGAAGGACGGCGCGAAGATGTCGAAGTCGAAGGGCAACGTGGTCTCCCCGGACGAGATGATCGCGCGCTACGGCGCGGATTCGACGAGGATGTATGCGTTGTTCGCGGCGCCTCCGGACCGCGATCTGGAGTGGCAGGAGGATGGGGTGGCGGGGATCAGCCGCTTCCTGGGCCGGGTGTACAGGCTGGTGACGAAGTATGCGGGGACGGCGCGAGGCAAAGGCACGACGAGGCCGGAAGAGCTTACGCCTCTGGAGCAGAAGCTGCTGCGCAAGCTGCATCAGACGATGGCAAAGGTCACGCTCGACTTCAGCGGCAGATGGCATTTCAACACCTGCATCGCCGCGGTGATGGAGCTTGTGAACGAGTTGCTGGGGGG
>CAXTPY010000150.1:0-4841 GCA_964246195.1 uncultured Acidobacteriaceae bacterium
ATGTGGGGTCGCTCGCGCTGGGGGGGGCGATTGGGACGGTGGCGGTGGTGATCAAGCAGGAGTTGCTGCTTCCGTTTATCGGAGGCGTATTTATTCTTGAGGCCGTGAGCGTGATGCTGCAGGTGGGGAGCTACAAGCTGCGGAATGGGAAGAGGATTTTCAAGATGGCTCCGCTGCACCATCACTTTGAGTTGATGGGGTGGAGTGAGAGTAAGGTGATTGCTCGGTTCTGGATTCTGGCGCTGGTGTTTGCTCTATTTGCGCTGACTACTTTGAAGTTGAGGTGATGTCCGGGTAATGTCGGCGCGCGGGGATGGCGCGACCGTTCCTTGTAAATCACTGAGATCGAGGGTTTCTCGGTAGACCGTTGCCGCAAGCTGGCAAATCCGGTCCGTCACGCCGGCTGGTATAAAGCGCTGGAGTACGGCTGCAGCTGGACGGCTTGGCACGAGGGGGTGGGCTAGGATGAGGGTGTGACGGGTTGGTTGCGCTTTCTTTGGAATGCGACACGCGGTAGTCGGCTGCGTCCTTGGCGGAGCGCGTACTTGCGTTGGCGGTTGGAGACGTACACGGGCAAGCCCGCTGAAGGGGTCCGGATGGGGGACTTCGTGGATCTGGTGCTGAAGGAAAGGATGCAGTTGGCGCGATTTTTGCGTTGGACGAACGAAATTCACGCGCTTTCGAAGGAAGATTCGCGCGGTTGAGGGCGATTACGGCATCTACGTGACAGAGGCATAGGCAGTTCGCCTGAAGGTGAAGGTACAGGAGAGTTTCGATGGCGGAGTTCACGAAGTTGAAGGCGGCCGATGGGCATGAGTTGAGCGCGTATGTTGCGGCTCCGGAGGCGGAGGCAGTGGGTGCCGTGGTGGTGATCCAGGAGATCTTTGGGGTGAATGCGCATATTCGCAGCATCGCGGACCGGCTGGCGAAGCAGGGTTATCTTGCCGTGGCTCCCGCGTTGTTCGACCGGGTGGAGCGCGGGGTGGAGTTGAGGTACGAAGGCGAGGACATGAAGAAGGCGGTGGATCTGATGAACCAGCTGACGCCGGATACGGCGCTGCTGGATGTCGCGGCTGCGTTTGGGCGGGCGGAGGAGGCGGGCAAGGGGGTGGCGGTGATTGGGTTCTGCTACGGCGGGATGATGACGTGGCTGTCGGCGACGCGCGGGGAGACGGTGAAGATGCGGCCGGACTGCTGCGTGGGCTACTATCCTGGCGGGATCGGGAAGTTTGCGGCGGAGGAGCCGAGCTGTCCGGTGATGCTGCACTTCGGCGCGGAAGATACGCATATCGGCAAGGACCAGGTGGAGGCGGTTCGCAAGGCGCACCCGGAGGTGCAGATCTTCGTGTATGAGGGAGCGGAGCATGGGTTCAACTGCGATGCGCGGGGGAGCTACAACCCGGAACGGGCGAAGGTAGCGTGGAGGCGGACGCTCGAGTTCTTGAAGCAGAACCTGGCCTGAGTCGGGCGGGTTGGATTTGGCGGGATGAGCAACATAGGCAATGACATTGCGGGGTGTTCCCCGCAATGTTATTGTTAACCGGACACTCAAGTGGACTAAAGAAGAGATCAGGAGCAAGAACTGCTGTGTTGGCATCCGCAAAGAAGACAGACATTATCGAGAAGTATCGTACGCACGAGTCGGACACGGGGAGCCCGGAGGTTCAGATCGCGATCCTGAGCGAGCGCATCGGGGAGTTGACCGAGCACTTCAAGGAGCACAAGAAAGATCATGGATCGCGGCGCGGGCTGCTGATGCTGGTGAGCAAGCGACGCGGGCTGCTGGACTACCTGAAGCGGTGCGACGCCGACCGTTATCGGGATGTGATCGGCAAGCTCGGTATCCGCAAGTAAGCCCGTCTTGTTTTAGAGAAGAGTTCCCGTAGATGGATGCAGTGAATGGCAGGTTCGAGGCGGCCTCGGGCCGACCGCAAGGTCGCCTGTGAGGGTTGCGATGTCGACGTGCCGCGCGAGGCGCAGAGTGCCCGGTAAGCTTCCCCACGCGGGAGAATCAAGAGAAGATATTCGCGCAGCTTGGACGACGGCCCTTGGGGTTGGCGGCTAAGCTGCGCTTGCGTTGTAAGGGATCGAAACAACGACGGAAGTGACGAGAGAGAAGAGGAAACGATGAAACAGGACGTGACGGTTGAGCTTGCCGGCGGCAAGCAGATTAAGTTCGAGACGGGCCGGATGGCGAAGCAGGCTCCGGGAGCGGCGCTGACGACGAGTGGAGACAATGTTGTGCTGGCTACGGCGGTGGCTTCGCCGGATCCCAAGGAGGGAATCGATTTCTTCCCCTTGACGGTGGAGTATCGCGAGTTCACCTATGCGGGCGGACGGATTCCGGGCGGCTTCATCAAGCGTGAGGGGCGGCCGAGCGAGAAGGAGATTTTGACCAGCCGCCAGATCGATCGCCCGATACGGCCGCTGTTTCCCGAGGCCTTTCGCAACGAGACGCAGGTGGTTGCGTTCGTGTACTCGGCCGATAAAGAGAACGATCCGGACGTGCTGGGGATCAACGGCGCGAGCTGTGCGCTGGCTCTGAGCGACATACCGTTTCACGGGCCTGTAGGCGCGGTGCGTATCGGACTGATCGAGAACAGGTTCGTGGTGAATCCTACGTACGCGGAGCGGGCGGTGAGCCAGCTGAACATCATGGTCGTCGGCACCAAGGACGGCATCGTGATGATCGAGTCCGGGGCGAAGGAGATTGCGGAAGAGCGTGTGGTGGATGCGATCGAGTTCGCGCATGAGGAGATCAAGAAGATCTGCGCGGGGATCGAAGATCTGGTACGGCGGGCCGGGAAGGCGAAGCGGCAGGTGTTAGAGGTGCAGACGGATCATGAGTACCTGGGCCAGTTGACGGCTAAGGCGGGCGAGCGGCTGAAGGATGCGGTCGATACCCAGAAGCACCCGAAGTTCGAGAGCTATGCGCTGGTGAAGGAGATCAAGGACGAGCTGAAGAAGGAGCTGCCGGAGGGAGATGCGGGCGCGGGCAAGAGGCTGAGCAAGTACTACGAGGCGCTGCGGGAGACGATCTTCCGCGAGCAGGTGCTGCAGCAGAGGATACGACCGGATCACCGTTCGTTCGACCAGATACGGCAGGTGACGATCGAGGTGGGGGTGCTTCCGCGGGTGCATGGCTCGGCGCTGTTTACGCGTGGCGAGACGCAGGCCTTGGTGAGTGCGACGCTGGGTACGACCGACGATGCGCAGAGGATGGAGAGCTACGAGGGGGAGCAGAAGAGGCGCTTCATGATGCACTACAACTTCCCTCCGTTCTCGGTGGGCGAAGTGGGGCGGATGACGGGCGTGGGGCGGCGCGAGATCGGGCATGGAGCGCTGGCGTTCCGGGCGATCGAGGCGGTGCTGCCGAAGGAAGATGAGTCTCCGTATACGTTGCGTGTGGTGTCGGACATTCTGGAGTCGAACGGATCTTCGTCGATGGCGACGGTATGTGGAGCTTCGCTGGCGCTGATGCAGGCGGGGATTGAGATCAAGGGCGCGGTGGCGGGCGTGGCGATGGGTCTGGTGAAGGAGGGCGAGAACTATGCCATCCTGACCGACATTGCGGGCGCGGAAGACCACTATGGCGATATGGACTTCAAGGTGGCGGGAACCCGGAAGGGGATCACGGCGCTGCAGATGGACATCAAGATCATGGGCATCACGCCGCAGATCATGCGCGAGGCGCTGGAGCAGGCGCGGCGTGGGCGGCTGGAGCTGCTGGATACGATGGATGCGGTGATCTCGGGTGCGAACCAGGAGAAGTCGCAGTTCGCTCCGCGGATCCATACGATCCAGATTCCCACGGACAAGATACGCGACCTGATCGGACCGGGGGGCAAGGTGATTCGCGGGATCATCGACGCGACCGGCGTAAAGATCGATGTGGACGATACGGGGCGGGTGAATGTGGCTTCGAGCGATGCGGATGGACTGGCGCGCGCGATCCAGATGATCAGCGACCTGACGGCTGTTCCTGAGGTAGGGAAGACCTATCTGGGCAAGGTGGTTCGGCTGGCGGAGTTTGGTGCGTTTGTTGAGATCTTCCCGGGGACCGATGGGCTGCTGCATGTGTCGGAGATTGCGGAACATCGCGTGGCGCAGGTGAAGGACGAACTGCGCGAAGGCGATCAGATCCTGGTGAAGGTGCTGGCGATTGAAGGCAACCGGATCAAACTTTCGCGCAAGGCCGTGCTGCGGGAGCAGAGGGCAAAGCTGGGGCTGCCGGAGCAGGGGCCGGGCGGCGCGGCTCCGGCGATTGCGGCTCAAGGCGCGGAGGCTAGACACTTCGACGACGAAGATGGGGACGAATTCATCGGGGATGCGAGCAACGATGAGATCGAAATGGAGGATGAGGCCGAGCCAAACTTCAATCGTGCGGACAATGCCCCGGTTGTTGCGGCGCAGGGACAGCGGACGAGCGCTGGTCCGGGTTCCGGCGGGGGCGGTGAGCGGCGTCCTGGCGCAGGGCGGCGGCGGCGCGGCGGACGCAGGCCGGGTGCGGGAACGGGCGCTGGTTCTGGCGCGGGCGGCTCGCAGGGCGGCGGCAATCGGTAACGGTCACATAGGTGAAAGGAAGAGGGCTGCGCTTCGGCGCGGCCCTTCTTTTTGGATGTGGGTGGGGTTTCCAGTCTTCTGTTTGCTGGCGGCGAGCGGATGGCTGATGGGTTCCGGTAGCGGCGACACGGGGGCGCCGTTGACGCGGGAGAGCCTCTTGTTTGCGTTGGCTGGGGGGCTGCTTTTGGCTGTGCGGCGGAGGCGCGTGCGGGGCGGTGTCAAACTGGCGATGGCGGGAGCGATGCTGTCGGGGATTCCTCTGCTGGCAGGGCATGTTG
>CAXTPY010000151.1:0-4828 GCA_964246195.1 uncultured Acidobacteriaceae bacterium
CCTCGGCTCCGGACCCCTCTTCCCCATGCTCCCCCTGGCCAACGTGGACCGCCTCCCCTTCGCGCTCGCCGCCATCCTCCTCGGAGCCGTGACCGGCCTCGCCGCCGCCGGCCTAAGCCGCATGATGTACGCCTTTGAGGATGTCTTCGAGCGTCTCCCCCTCCACTGGATGTGGTGGCCTGCTCTGGGCGGCATCGGGATCGGCGTCGGCGGCCTCTTCTTCCCCCGCGGCCTCGGCGTCGGCTACGACAACATCGCCGAACTCCTCCACCAGAGCGCGCCCCTCCACCTCATCGCCGGCATCCTGCTCGCCAAGTCGCTCATGTGGGCCTTCTCGCTCGGCTCCGGAACCTCAGGCGGCGTCCTCGCTCCCCTGCTCATGATCGGCGGCGCCCTGGGCGCGCTTGCCGGACACCTCACACACGCTCCCGCCGAGATCCAGACCCTGTGGGCTCTCATCGGCATGGGAGCCATGCTGGCCGGCTCCCTCGGCGTCCCGCTCACCGCCATCCTCTTCAGCCTGGAGGTCACCCACTGCCTCCCTGCTCTCGTACCACTCACCTTCGGCTGCATCTCCGCCTACCTGGTCACCTCGCTGCTCATGCCCCGCTCCATCCTGACCGAGAAACTCAGCCGCCGCGGGTATCATCTCACCCGCGAGTACGGCGTCGATCCCCTCGAATTGGTTCTGCTGCGCGATGTCATGACGCCACTCCCTGCGGCTACCGACCCCGCACCCCGCCATGCCTCGCCGCCCGTCTTCCTCTTCGCCGACGAGACCTGCCGCAGCGCCGCCGAACGCATGGCCACCGAAGGCGTCGCCTCCCTCCCCGTACTCGACCGCGCCACCCAGACACCGGTCGGCACCGTAACCCTGCCCGACCTCCTCAAAGGAAGAAGCGACGCGGTTGTCCGCGAAAATCTCCGCGCCACTCTGCTCCCCCTCTCCCACGCTGCCACCAAGCCGACATCGCATCATTAATCCGCTCGATGCTCTATTTTCCTTATTCTCGGGCAGCCGAGCCTCCGCACATGCCGCCTCTTCGTCTGGAGGATTGAAGTGGAGAAGAGCGTAACGGTACACAACCGAACCGAGCCAACCCGCGGGAGCCTTCCTGTTTGAGGAAGCGATTTAAGACGCTTCTGCCTCTCGGAAGACCAAGCTACAGTTAGACCGCCCGGGTAGGAACCAGTTCGAAGCTTCTCTTGATCTCGAGGAAGGGCGTCTCCAAGAACCGGTACGACAGGGCGGCCAGGGCATAACTGAGAGCCAGGCTGAGACCGATATCCACCAGGCCCGAAGAAAACCGCGTGCCGATCAGGGCGATGGCTGGAAGGTGAAAGACGTACAGGCCGTACGAGATCTTCCCCGAGTACGTTAACGGCTGCCACGCCGGGAGGCCCTGCAGAGCGACGATGAAGAGGCAGCACGCCAACGCGTCCAATGTGTAACCCAGGCAGACTGCAGGCGCGGACTGCGCCACCGCGCCCATCGTCTTCAGGTGGAAGACATCTGCCACGAAGAGCCAGGTACACAGCGAGAAGATGGCGCCGGCCAGACTCGCGTAAACACCCCAATGAGGAAGCTTGTGGTCCGCCAAAGCCAGCAGGATACCCGCGGCGAACATGTCGAACTGAACCAGGCTGTTGAACCATACGGTGGTATCGAGGAAGGCAAGCGCGTGGGCGAAGTGCGTGAGCGCCGCATTGGCGATAACGATCAACAGCAGCGCCAGGGCAAGCATCCCACGCCGCCCGAAACGGGTTCCTGCCGATGGAAACAGAAGATAGAACTGCTCCTCGACAGAGATGCTCCATAGGTGCGACATGAGAATGCCACCGGAATCGATCAGGTTTCCCGAGAGCAGCAGGGCAGCGATGAACCAGGCCTTCTGCTGGGCCAAAACTCCGTGACGGTAGGCCCGGAAGACGCCGATGCCAAGGCCAACCACATACAGCGGCCAGATACGCAGGATGCGCCGTTTGTAAAAGGGCGAGAGGCGGATACTTCCTGTCGTTTCGAGCTCTCGAAGCAGGACCAGCGTAATCAGGTACGCGCTGAGAACAAAGAAGAGGCTGAGGCCGAAGCCCATGGCGTTCGCTGCCGCCGCGGCCAGTACCGGAACCCCGCTGCGTGGCAGCACATGGTGCCCGAATACGGCGGCGAACGCGAAGAATCTCACTACGTCGAGTTGCGGACGATAAAATTGTTTGCCCATACACAGCTCTCGTAAAGACAGTTCAATCGCGTCGGGCGGAAGAAGCATCCTTGAGAGACTGAGAGGATTGTCTCGATCTCCCCGTGCGATTCAACAGGTGAGCCGATCATCCGATTAATTTGCCAGGATGTAGATGCAACTTCCGTTGCAAGACGCCACCCGCAACGCTGCTCGATCACCCTCCACACTCCTATGCGGCATACTGTTGCATGCCCGGGAATCCGCAGAAGAGTTCAGGCCGCAGCTGGTCTCGGATCGATGGCGTGGACTGCCTCCGTGCGCTCGCCATCCTGTATGTGCTGATGAACCACGTCAACATGCGTCTGTTTTTCACGAACCTGCATTACCTGAAAGGCGTACCGAAACAATTGGCCTCTTCGCTCGTATGGCAGGGCCAGGCAGGTGTCCAGATCTTCTTCGCGGTGTCCGGCTTCCTCATCACATCCACCTCCATCAGCCGATGGGGACAGCTTTCCAAGTTGCGGATTCGCGACTTCTACCTTCTTCGGTTCGCGCGCATCGCTCCTCTTCTACTCGCCTTATTGATCGTGCTGAGCATCCTGCACGGCCTGCACCTTAAGGACTTCGTTGTTTCTAAAAAAGTTGGCGGCCTCCACGCCGCACTCCTCGCCGCTTTCACGCTTCGCGTAGGGCTCCTTGAGGCAACCAGAGGCTACCTTCCAGCCAATTGGGACATCTTGTGGTCGCTCTCCGTGGAGGAGGCCTTCTACCTGTTCTTTCCGTTAGCCTGCAGCCTCTTGCGTCGCGGCAAGTGGCTGGTGGCCGTGCTCATAATTTTCGTCGTTCTTGGACCCTTCGGGCGCACCGTATTGGCGCACGGGAACGAGACATGGCAGGAGTATTCCTACCTCGGCGGGATGGATGCCATCGCCTTGGGCTGCTTGACAGCGCTCTTCGTCACCCGCACCTCCCTTCGCCATGCCACTCTCCTTGCCTTGACCGGAACGGGGCTTGCTCTCCTGGTCTTTTGCCTCGGCTTCTCGCGCGAGATCTCCAGCCTGGGTCTCGACAAAGCAGGTCTGGGCATGACGATTCTGGCCATGGGAACTTGCATGCTCCTTGCCTCCGCCGCGCAGACGAGGTGGCGCGCGCCTCGGCTCCTGGCTCCCCTGCTGGCGTATGGCCGCCGTAGCTATGAGATCTATCTCACACACATGTTCGTCGTCTTTGCCTGCTTCAACCTCTTCATGAGAACGCGCCGATCGTTACATCTTGTGCCCGCGCTTTTCGTACTCGCGATCGTGGTATCTGGTGTGCTTGGACAGCTAGTGGGAAGACTCTACACGGAGCCCGCCAATCGCTGGCTTCGAACGCGCTTCGGAGTTGACCCAATGCACCTGTCTTCCGCGATCCCGTCAGAGTAGCTCAAGGTTGCGGTTCGGGAGAATAGGGTGGCCCCTCGGAACCGCCTGGGGGGAAGCGCAAGGAGGCACGGATTTCCTGAAAGGAAGTCTTCCGCGGTCCGCTCCCATCCTCACGTATAGTGGCAAGTTGTGCCTTACGGCCGCATTCCGGCGACTGCCGCGCGATCCACACCCCACGAAGGAAGCCGCAACTATGAACTGGCTGAGAGTTATTCTGACCATGATGATCACCGCAACTGCTCTCCCAGCCGCCGTCACCAAAGCCTCCTTCGGCTCCACCCCCGACGGCCATACCGTAGACATCTACACCCTCAAGACCGACCGGCTCGAAGCCCGCATCATGACCTACGGCGCCCGCATCGTCAGCCTCAAGACCGCCGACCGCCAAGGCAAGATCGCCGACGTCGTCCTCGGCCACGACACCCTCGACGGCTACGTCGCCGACAAGAAGACCTACTTCGGAGCCATCGTGGGACGCTACGGCAACCGCCTCGCTCATGGCCGCTTCTCGATCGACGGCCACGCCTACCAGGTGCCGCTCAACGACCACGGCATCAACTCCCTGCACGGCGGCACCATCGGCTTCGACCAGCTCGTCTGGACCGGCAAGCAGATCCCCGACGGCGTCGAGATGACCCTAGTCAGCCCCAGTGGCGACCAGGGCTTCCCCGGAACCCTCACCGCCCACGTCCGCTACACCATCCACGGTGGCGCCCTGCGCATCGACTACACCAGCACCACCGACCAGCCCACCGTCGTCAACCTCACCAACCACTCCTACTTCAACCTCGCGGGCGAAGGCCAGGGCACCATCCTCAACCACGTGCTCACCCTGCCCGCCGACCAGTACACCCCGGTCGACGCCGGCCTCATCCCCACCGGCGTCCTCGCCCCCGTAGCCGGCACACCCTTCGACTTCCGCAAACCCACCGTCATCGGAGCCCGCATCCACGACGACAACGAGCAGCTCAAGATCGCCGGAGGCTACGACCAGAACTGGGTCCTGCTGCAGCCCAACGGAGTCGAGAAGACCGCCGCCATCGTCTACGAACCCACCTCCGGCCGCGTCCTCACCGTCACCACCACAGAGCCCGGCGTCCAGTTCTACAGCGGCAACTTTCTGGACGGCACCATCACCGGCCCCGGCGGCGGAGCCTACGTCAAAAACGCGGCGCTCTGCCTCGAAACCCAGCACTTCCCCGACTCCCCCAACCACCCCAACTT
>CAXTPY010000152.1:0-4793 GCA_964246195.1 uncultured Acidobacteriaceae bacterium
TTGCAGCTGTCCCCAGCATCCCGATCTTGATGCCGTCCGGAGCTATATCCGACGTCACACACTCCAGCACCTCCGCCACAAACGCCGCCGGCACAGGCTCCGTAGCCCGCACCGACACCGTCGACTGGACGGTAAGCGCGGTCACGCACGAGGTACCGAACACTCCATAAGCCGCAAAGACCGCCATATCCGCCGTGACCCCCGCCCCGGACGAAGGATCGTGCCCGGCGATCGTAAGCGCAATCTTCATAGGGTCATCACGCGAATTAGCGCTCTCACAGGAATATTATGCAATGCAGAATCCAGCTCCAACGAGCCACAGCCGGGGGGGGATTCGATCGTATTGAGTTGTCTTCGAGACTAGCCGCGGCTCGCTTCCTTGACCACACCAAACCGCCGGATCTCCACTCCCGCTAAAGCTAAGTACTAGATGCTATTTGACTTGTTCTTGTGAAGCCAGGACAATACTAGGTGGAGCGTGCTCATGGAGTCCAACGCATATGCCGGGAAGGGCCTGCGGCCCCCTAGACCGGCTTGGCGCGGCAAACTGAAACACCGAACCATCGCCGCCACGGTGCTTCTAGCCCTCGGCGTAGCAGCCTCCGCGAAGGATGCCGGGACGCCCAGCCCCGCCTCACCCGCCTCCGCCCGCGCGAGACACTGGTACGAAGTCGGCAAAGCCTCCTGGTACGGACGCTCCTTTCAAGGACACAGGACCGCCGGCGGCGAATCTTTCGATATGAACGCCCTCACCTGCGCCCACCGGGATCTGCCCCTGGGAAGCTGGGTCCGCGTCACCAACCTGAAGAATCTCCGCTCCGTCTTCGTGCGCGTCAACGATCGTGGTCCCGTCCCCGGCGACAGAATCGTGGACCTCTCCTACGCCGCAGCCCGCGCGGTCGGCCTGCACGGAGTAGGCAAGGTACGTCTCGAGACCGTCCGCTACGGAGACCCCGACCTGGCCCGCGCCCTGGTCGCCCAGATGCGGATGCCGGTTGTCCCAGGCCTGTAAACGCGTGAACTTTACGCCGTTCGATACACTCGAGCTGTGGCTCTCCTGAACGCAACTCTGGACTCGGCCCGCGACTGTCTGATCGTGGCGCTCGACCACCCCACCGCCGCCGAGGCGCTCGAAACCGTCGGCCGCCTGGAAGACTCCTGCCTCTGGTTCAAAATCGGCATCGAACTCTACTACGCCGCCGGCAACAGCATCGTCCACGAGCTTCGTGAACGCGGCTTCCAGGTGTTTCTAGACCTCAAGCTCCACGACATTCCCAACACCGTAGCCGCCGCCGTGCGTTCGGTCTCCGCCTGCGGCGCCTCTCTGCTTACGGTTCACGCTGCCGGAGGAAGCGCCATGCTCCAGGCCGCCGCCGAGGCAGCTTCCGCCCCAGGGTCACCTCGCCTGCTCGCCGTCACTGTGCTCACCAGCATCGATGCCCGTCAACTAGCCGAGGTGGGCGTCTCCGACTCCCCGCTCACCCAGGTCCTGAGACTGGGTCGGCTCGCCCACGTCGCCGGAATCACCGGCCTCGTCTGCTCTCCCGAGGAGGCCGCGCAGCTGCGAGCCGAAGTACCCCCCGAAACCATGCTCGTCACTCCGGGAATCCGAGCCGCCCTGGATCTCGCCGGAGACCAGAAGCGCATCGCCTCCGCCTCCCAGGCCATCCGCAGCGGCGCCTCCAAGCTGGTCGTCGGAAGACCCATCACACGCGCCTCCGATCCCGCCCGAGCCGCCACGTCTCTGCTCGAGGAGATTGCACGAGCGCACGATCCAGCCTAGACCTCGAATCCGAGCCTCAGATCGCTGATGCGCAGAGCCAGCGATTTAGCCGATCCGCCTCCTTTCATGAACTCGCTCAGGTTCAGCGTCGTCACCGCGAAGCCCCTCTCCTCCAGCCTCTGCCCCAGCCCCGGAGCACCCTCGTTCATCAGGATCTCCCTGCCGATGTTGATCACGCTGCAGGCAAAGTGAGTCGCCTCCGCCTCCGTCACCTCAATCCTCTTCTCCGGCGCGTACGCACCTTCGATCTTCTCGAGCGAAGCCTTGTCGAAGGCTCCCGGAAAGTACAGCACCCCGCCTCCATGCAGAGGAGCGAAACACGTCTCCAGGTGAAAGAACCGGGGGTCGACCAGGTGCAGCGACGTCAGCGGAGCCTTCCACGCATCCGCCACATGGCGGTGGCTCAGCGGGCAGGTCCGAAGCCCATGCGCCGCCCACAGGTGTCCCGTCTCGTCGAACAGCGCATCTCCCTCTCCTTCAAAGGAGGTCTCGCGCGGCGTCTCCCACACCAGGAATCCGGCCTCCTGCAGCCACTGCCGCAGATGCATCTCCTCCGGCTGGCGCTGCGCATGGGCAAAGCTCGAGAGCGCCGCCACCCCATGATCCACCAGCGCAGCGTGGCCTACAAACACCATATCCGGAGAGCCCGGCCGCGCATGCAAAAGACGTACATCCGCCACCCGGCGCAGCTCACCGTACAGCGCCTTCCACTGCGCGAACGCCAGATCCCGCGACGGACGATGCAGGTTCCCCGCCATCCAGGGGTTGATCACGTAGTCCACGTCGTACCACTCCGGTGGACACATCAGGTAGGTAGGACGTTCGAAATGCGGCGAGGACCGAAGGCTGGGAAGAGGTGCTGCAAGGGTAGGGTGCGTCATAGAAGTCTGGTTCCTGCTCTCCACTGCCCTGAGTCTGCCTACTCGGTAGCATGGTAGTCAAGCTATCCGCGCTGCCCTGGGGTACAACTTTGGTTCGGTCGTCCCGATCCTGCACTCGCGCGCAAATCTCCCTTGAAACTCCCGCTCCTGATCCCCGCAGTTCGTCCTCCTCAGCAGACGCTAAGGGCACGCCTTCGCCCCGCTCTGCCCTCCCCTGCCAAGCACGTCCATCGCCTCTTCTCTTCCCTTACTCCTGAGCTCCAAACGGCGAAAAGCCCCGTCTCGGAAGAGACAGGGCTTTTGCCTTGCACCATCGGGTTAAAGTTTTTCGAAGAAATCGCAAGCCGAGCAGGAGATGTACACCCCTCCCGGCGTCCCGCGCTCCCGGTCCTTCACGCGCTTAACAATCCGGGTCGGTTTGGAGCACTTGGGGCAGTCCGTGCTCTTGTTCGTGTCCATGACCTTCTTGCGGTCGCCGGTCTTGGCAATCTTCGCCATTGTCTTATTCTCCTATGCAGATGCTGCGGCTCGCGCGCCAATGCCCTCTCCTCTTCCAAGCAGAACAAAAGGCTTCAACAAATGCGATTGTCCCCAGGTAGGTGGCGGATCGGACGGAGAAGAACTGCACGCAAGTCCTGTCCAAGTCTACACCAGGCGCCCTCACGGCATCGGCGAGCTCGTCCCCGGCGGCGCGGGCAAAGGGGCCGCCTGAGGACTATCACTGGACCTTCCCGTCGTCGGCATCCTCACCTTCCGCTCGCTTTGCTGCGTATCAGGCTCCCCCTCGCGGCGCAGCGTGGGCGGCGCGCCCGAGCCGTCCGCCGAGCCATCCAGGGGCTTGTCCCCCATCGCGATCTCGCGCGTCGGCACCGGGGAGCTGTACCCATTCACCTCATCCTCCTTGTGGATCTCGATCGGCTTGCCCATCGCCGCGATCTTCACCTGCGTCACCCGGTCGCCGTCGAAGCGTATAAACCGCACCGTCTGCGGAACGTGCCCATAGATCCACTCTTCATAATGCCGCGCCGAATCCGGCGCCTGCTGCTCCCGCACCTTGCTCTCCGGCGCCCCCAGCGCCGCCTGCACCATGCGATGGTTCATCCCCACCAGCACCTCGTGCGCCGCGATCGAGTCCTTCAACGGATCCGGCAGAGAGTCCGCATACGCCTCTTCGCTCTTCTGCACGCGGAAGTCGATCACAGGCTGCAGCAACGCCTTCACCTCCGGCGCCGAGATCTCCGGAATCCCGCCCTCGAAGTGCAGCGTCAAACGGCTCCCCGTCGCCACCTCGTACATGTCTCCCGTCACCGGCGCGCCGTTGATCTGCACATGCCGCAGAAACCGATGCTTGGCATACGGCCCTCCGTTCAAGTCGAGCACAAGGCTGTCCGCGCGAAACGTCACCGCCGTGATCACCACCCGGTCCCCCGGCGCCGCCGCCTGGCCCTTCTCGTACACCATCTTCTTGTACTCCGCGCCCCCAGGCTTCATCTGCCCGTTCGCCTCGAGTGTCAGCCCCGGGCCCAGGGGAAGCACGCGATGCGCGAATCCCTGCTCCGCCTCCAGCATCCGTATCAGCTCCCGCCGGCCCCGCTCCGTCAAAGCCTCGTCCGAAAGCTGCACGCTGGTCGGCTTGAAGTCGGTGGCAATACTCGACGTGGCCGACTTCTCCCCCACCACAAACACTTGCGCGCCCCCGTTCCGCGCGCAGAGGAGCAGAAGGCCCCACATGAAGGCCCAAGCAACGAATCTGCGCGTGCGTTGCCGCATTATGCACCTCAGATACGCTAGAGCTTGCATCACACCGCCCCACTCTGGCAAGTCTTAAAAATAAAGTTTGATCCCGCTACAACCTTTCCCGTTTGCCTGAAAGCGAAGAACACCTGGCTAGCCAGGCCCTTCCTCCACCACCCGAGACCCCGCTCCCTCCACCGCGCGGCCTTGCGGCGTGGAAGGCAGTATCTGCACCAGCGCTGCCCCACCCGAAGCCCGCGACTCCTCCATCGCCGTATGCGCCGCCGGCGCGGCAAGATCCATCGGGTACCCCGCCGGCACGATCGGCGGATGCGTATACGCCCACGCGTACTCCCGCGTCGCCCGCGCCAGCACCACCATCGCCAGCAGCAGAG
>CAXTPY010000153.1:0-4790 GCA_964246195.1 uncultured Acidobacteriaceae bacterium
GGCGGACATTTGTAATGGTGGACGAGAGCACGGAGGCTGTGGCGATGATGGAGAAGAGGCTGGCGAGGTGGATGTGAAGTTGCAAGGGCGAGGGTGGGACAGTATGCTCCTGGTGACTCTATGCATACTGTGAAGGCGATCTATCCGGGGACGTTCGATCCTTTGACCAATGGGCATCTCGACCTGATCGCGCGGGGGGCGAAGATCGTGGATGAGCTGGTAGTGGCGATTCTGCGGAATAGCGAAAAGGGCACGCCGCTTTTCTCGGTGCCGGAGCGCGAGGAGATGATCGCGGAGGCGGTTGAGGGGTTCGGGAATGTGTCGGTGATGACGTTCGACGGGCTGCTGGTGGATTTCGCGCGGCAGCAACGAGCGAAGGCGGTGTTGCGGGGGATTCGGGCGATCTCGGACTATGAGTATGAGTTTCAGATGGCGATGATGAACCGGAAGCTGGATCCGGAGCTGGAGACGCTGTTCATGATGCCGGCGGAGAAGTATACGTACGTGAGTTCGCGGCTGATCAAGGGGGTATTCCGGCTGGGGGGGGATGTGGAGGCGCTGGTGCCTCCGCTGGTGATGGAGCGGCTGAAGGCTAAGGGTCCGGAGCGGGTGTAGAACGGATTCCCGGGTGTTGGCTGGGCGGAGAAGGCGGGCATGGAAGGGGATGTTTATTGGCCGGTGTCAGGGACGATCTTGCCCCTAAGACTACGGCGCGTTTTTTTGCGCGGCGTTGATGTTTGATGACATAGCCGCTGCAACTAAGCGGCACCGGACTTAGTACTTAGATTTGTAAATTCTTCGATGCGTAAGTTGACTGCTTGTTTTATTCTTCTGGCCGGCATGGATATTCAACGCAGCACTCTGCGACAGAGGTCCAATGGGAGCAGAAGTTTCGTTCGTTGCCCGAGACAGGGCGGCTGCGGGACGATATGCGGCGGCTGACGGCGCATCCTCACCATGTAGGCTCGCCCTATGACAAGAGCATCCGAGTGGCTGCTGGCTCAGCTGCAATCCTATGGGCTTGATGCAAAGATCGAGGTGCTGGAGGCGCTGTTTCCTACGCCTAAGTTGCGCAAGCTGGAGCTGCTGGGGCCAATTAGTCTCCCAGCAAAGCTGGAGGAGCCTAGACTCAAGATCGATCCTACCTCGAACTAGAAGAACGAACAGCTTCCTATTTATAACGCTTCTCGCGATAGGGAGGGGACGTGTCTGCTGGTGTATGTGAACACGTTTCTGCTGGTGTATGTGAACTATGGGGCGGATGTTCAGCAGCAGCTTTCGCCTACAATCGCGCTTACGATCGGGTTTCTGGTGTCGGACACGTCTAAGATCCCTTGGTATGTCAACCTGAATCAGGAATTGTGACAAGTGTGGTGGGGAGCATTGCCGAACGTCCCCGGAGCGTGGAAGCTTCTCGCAATAGCGTGATCGGCCCGGAGTTCGCGAATATCGACGTCGCTGTGCAGCGCGCGATTGCGATGAAGGAACGCTACACGATTCTGCTTCGTGCGGAGTCTTTCAACGTGGCGACGAAGGCGAACTTTATGAATCCGCTTCGTGCGTGATACTGGGAATACGGGACACCTCTGTTCGGGCATGTCACGGCGGCGAACGATCCGCGGCAGGTGCAGTTCTTCAACAAGCTCTTAGAGCCTTGTGCTGGGTGATGAAGGCTGAGCGCGAAGCTGCCGTGCTCAGCCTCGAAATGTCGAGATGATTTGGGACAGCGAGGGTGCATAAATATTCGCGTGCAATTGGATAATCATTCCTGTTGACGCACCTTTTCGCGTCTGCGACTCTCATTTAGAGGAATAGAGGAGATGAGTACGCAGACTATGGATTTTGTGGAGCAACCGTCGGTTGTGATTCCGCTAGGTAGGCGGCAGCGATTCTTGATGTGCTCTCCCAAGCTGTACGAGGTGGACTATGTCATCAATCCCTGGATGCGAGGGAATGTACATGGAGCCTCGCGGCAGCGCGCGATGGAGCAGTGGCAGAAGCTCTACGATACGGTGTCGAGGATCGCGGACGTGGAGCTGGTGGAGCCAGAGGCGGGTTGGCCGGACATGGTGTTCACGGCAAATGCGGGACTCGAGAGGGGAGGGACGGTGGTGTTATCGAGCTTCTTCCATCCTGAGCGTCAAGGGGAAGAGCCTCACTTCCGGAGATGGTTTGAGCAGGCCGGATACCGTGTGGTGGAGTTGCCGCGGAATACGCCGTTCGAGGGCGAGGGGGATGCGCTCTTCTCGACCGACGGCGCGGTGTTGTTTGTGGGGCACGGTACGCGCACGGCCGAGTCGAGCCATGAGGCTCTTGAGTTGCTCTGGGGGATGCAGGTCATATCCCTGCAGTTGATCGACCCGCGCTTCTATCACCTCGATACCTGTTTCGCTCCGCTCGCGGATGGGTCGGCGCTGTATTTTCCTGCGGCTTTCAGTCCTGAGTCGGTCTCAGCGATCGAGGCGTTCTACCCACCTGATCGGCGAATCGTGGTGGGGGAGGAGGACGCTCTGCGTTTCGCCTGCAATGCGGTGAACGTTGGCAGGACGATTGTGCTGAATACAGTTACAAAGGAGTTGCGTGGAAACTTGGAGGCGTGCGGATTCGAGGTGGTAGAGGTCTGTCTCTCGGAGTTTCTGAAGGCTGGAGGGGCCGCGAAGTGCCTGGTGATGAAGCTTATGCCGGTGGAGTGAAGGCGCGGGTGGAAGCTTAGCTGCGCTTTATGCCAACGGCGCTTATTATGTTAGGGGTGATTCCTTGGGTGGAGGCGTCGATCTTGGTCCAGGGATTCTTCTTGAGGCGGACTTGCCAATGGGGGAAGTCTGCGACGTGGAAGATAGGGCGTGTGGGGGTTTTGAGTTCGGTCCAGGCTAGCGGCATGGAGACAGGAGCACCGGCGCGGGCGCGGGGTGAGTAGGCGGCGACGGAGGTGGCTCCGCGTTCGTTGCGAAGGTAGTCGAGGTAGATTTTGCCTACGCGGGCGGCCTTGGTCATTTTGGTGAGGTATAGCTCCGGAGAGCTTCTTTCGATGAGAAGAACGAAGGCGTGGGCGAAGTCCTTGATGGCGGGCCATGCGAGTTGCGGGAGGATAGGAACGACGATGTGAAGGCCTTTGCCTCCGGTAGTCTTCAGCCAACTTTCGAGACCTAGCGTCTTAAGCCGTTTGCGTACGTCGACGGCGGCTTCGGCGACTACGTTCCAGCCGAGCGCCTCGTCGGGATCGAGGTCGAATACGAGGCGGTCGGCCTGCTCAAGGGTGGCGTTGCGCGAACCCCAGGGGTGGACTTCGAGGACGCCCATCTGGGCGAGTCCGGCCAGGGCCTCACGGGTGTTGAGGGTGATGTAGGGCTCTGGGACGCCGGTTTTTTTGTTGGGAACGTCGATGCTGCCGATGCCAGGGGGGAGCATGGCGTTGACGTGTTTCTGGAAGAAGCAAGGTTTGCCGGAGCCTTCAGGGCAGCGGACCACGCTGAGGGGACGGTCGGCGATCTCGGGGAGCATCCAGTCGGAGACGGCCCAGAGATAGTCGGCGAGCATCTGCTTGGTCATTCCGGATTCGGTGTCGAGCACCTTCTGAGGGTGGGTCAGGCGGACCGGGGCCTGTTCGAGAGGATGCGAAGAGGCTTTGGCAGTGCCGGCGCGCTTTCGGGCCTGTTTGGAGTTCTGTACCGCTCGTGTGGTTCCGGAGGTGGATTGCGGGCTGCCAGGAGCGTCGGCAGCACCCTGTGCGGGCGGCGCGTTCGTCCTGCGGAACTTGGGTGCTAAGCGAGCTGTCTCGCGGCGGACGTCCGCGGCGGATTTGTCTTCGCGGATGCCGAGGAAGGCTGCCTGGCGGACGAGGTCGTCGGCGGTCCAGGTGGCGAAGCGAACCTGCGCGACCAGTTCGGGGCGGACCCAGCGGACTCCGCGTTTTGCCTCTGAGGGTATGGTGGCGAACGGAATGGTGGAGGTCTCGAGAGTTTCGAGCTGATCGCGAAGGCTGCGGCTGGCCTTCTGGGTGAATCCGGTGCCGGTCCGGCCGGCGTAGACAAGCTTGCCACCTGTGTAGAAGCCAAGCAGCAGGGCGCCGATGGCTCGGGTGCCTGCGGCGCCTTTGCCGGGCAGGGTGTAGCCGCCGATGACGAACTCCTGTTCGTGAAGGCATTTGGATTTGAGCCAATCGCGGCTGCGACCTTCGCGGTAGGGAGCGTCGGCGCGCTTCGATACAATCCCTTCGGCGCCGAGCTCGCAGGCCTTCCGGAACATGGCTTCGCCGCTGGTGATGAGGTGTTCGCTGAGGGTGAGCAGGAATGGATCGGCGGCCTGGAGAAGTTGCGCGAGATGGTTCTTGCGTTGGTTCAGGGGGAGGTCGCGGAGGTTGCGTCCATCGAGGTGCATGAGGTCGAAGCAGAAGTAGGTGAGGGGGTTGCGGGCTCCCTCCTGGAAGGCGGCCTGGAGGTCGGCGAAGTTGGTGGTGCCGTTGGGGGAGAGCACGACAACTTCGCCATCGAGGGTGGCTTGCTGGATGGGCAGGCGGCCGACTTCGGCGGCGACGGCGGGCATGCGGCCGGTCCAGTCAAGACCGCCGCGGGTGAGCATCTGTACGTGCGGACCGTCTTTGCGCGCCTGCATTCTGTAGCCGTCGAGTTTGAGCTCATGCATCCATTCACCGGTTGTAGGCGGAGCTTCGGTCTCACTCGCGAGCTGCGGCGGAATGAAGTCGGGTTGTTTCTCCTTTGGGGTACGGTCTGGGGGTTTGACGGGGGGAGAGGCTTTGCTGGTGGGGCTGAGGCGCTTGCTGAGAGGGGCAC
>CAXTPY010000154.1:0-4678 GCA_964246195.1 uncultured Acidobacteriaceae bacterium
TCGCGCAGGTGGGGGAGAGCGCGCCGACGGTGTCGCAGGAGGAGGTCGAAGGCGAGGATGCGGAGCAGAGTGGAGCGCGCACGGTGCGTCTCCTGGCGGAGGCGGAGCGGGAGGCGCAGAAGCTCTTCGAGATGAGCCAGACGTTGGGCGAGCCGTTGAGCTTGCGGGAGACGATGTCGGTGTTGGTGACGCGTCTGCACCGGCTGATGAAGTTCGATTGCTGCGCGTTCTATCTGAAGGTGGGTGACGAGCTGGTGGCGCAGTCGGTAGAGGGTAGCGAGGCGGCGTCTTTCTCGGTCCAGGGGATTGCGATGGGCGAAGGGATCTCGGGCTGGGTGGCGCAGAGCGGTAAGCCGATGCTGAACGGGAATGCGGAGGTGGAGCCGAGTTATCACCGGCCGGCGGGGCCGGGGAGGGGGCTGCAGTCGGCGCTTTCGGTGCCTCTGCGCGGTCCGGAGGAGGGCATCTTCGGTGTGCTGACGTTGTATGCCGCCGAGGCGGAGTGCTTTACGCGCGAGCATCTGCGCGTGCTGCAGGCGATGGAGTCGAAGCTGTCCTTGTCGCTGCAGACTGCGCTGCGGGCGCGGCCGGCGGAGAAGGATACCGAGACGGACTACCTGACGAACCTGCTGAATGCGCGGAGGCTGTTTCTGCAGTTGGAGACGGAGCTGAACCGATGCCGCCGCACGGGGGATTGCCTGGCGGTAGTGGTTTGCAATCTGAACTCTTTTCGGGAGGTGAACGAGATTGAAGGGCAGGCGGCGGGCAACCGTTTGCTGACCTCCCTGGCGGACTCGTTCCGGCAGAACTGCAGGCCTTACGATGTGGTCGCGCGCCTGGTCGCGGACGAGTTCGTGTTCCTGCTGCCCGACCTGAAGGAGCGCGACGCGGCGAAACGGCTGCGGGGAATTGCGGAGAACGTGGGATCGGTTTGCCGGAGGATGGGCATCGAGACATCCATCTCGGCGAGCCTGGGCGCGGCCTACTTTCCGGGGGATTCCGAGACGGCGGAGGACCTGCTTTCGCTGGCCGACCGCAGGATGCACCTTGCGAAGAGCGCGCACTACGAGACGCTTTCCGGCGGGGCCGAGGAAGCGCCGGCCGGAGCTGTGGCGGTATGAGGCGAGGGGCGGTCGGTCGGCTGGCGGCTCGTCTGTTGCCGAGGCTGGCGCGGGTGGTGTCGCTGATCGTGCTGGCGGCGCTGGGAACGATTGCGTTGATGCGGTTGGCTCCAGGGTACTTCACGGACGCGAGAGAGATGGATGCGGAGCACGCGTCGGGCGCAAGAGCGGAGCTGCAGGTGGAAGAGACGCAGCAAGGGTCGTTGGCGCAGCTGACGCGGAGGCTGCTGGGGGGCTGGGTCCACGGCGACCTGGGGCGTTCGAGACACTACGATGTGCCGGTCACGGAGCTGCTGGCGGAGCGGCTGCCGGTCTCGGCGAAGCTCCTGTTTGCGGGCGTAGGGTGCGGATGGCTGCTGGCCTGCGCCCTGGCGCTTCCGCTGATGGCGCGAAGGACGCGGCGCGGCGAGGCATGGATCGCGGGGCCCGCGGCGTTGCTACTGGCGATTCCGGTGGGCGCAATGGCTACCTTGTGCCTGCTGGTGAATGCGGGCGGCCCGCTCCTGGTGCTGGCTACGCTGGTAGGCGTCAGGGACTTCAAGCTGGTGTACAGGCTGCTGCGGCACAGCTCCGGGGAGCCGCATCTACTGTACGCGCGCGCGTACGGGATGCGGGCGAGCCGGATCTTTCGAGTGCATCTGCTGCCCAGGGTGCGAGGGGAGATGCTGGCGCTGGCGATGATGTCGTTCGTGGTGGCGCTGAGCGCGTTGGTTCCGGTGGAGGTGGTCTTCGACGTGCCGGGGCTGGGACAGCTGGCGTGGTCGGCGGCGATGAACCGCGACCTTCCGGTGCTGCTGGCGGTGACGCTGCTGCTGGCTCTATGCGTAGGCCTGGTGAGCATGGTGGCGGAACCTGGGGAGAGGCTGGAGAGCATGCCATGCGGCTGATTCCGGTAGTTCTGCTGATGGCATTGGCGCTGGCGGCGACCGGCGTGTTGATGCGCGCGCACGGGGCCTATGCGGCACAGGACCGGGACCACATCGGCTCTGGAGCCTCGGCGGCGCACTGGACGGGCACGGATGAGCTAGGGCGGGACCGCGCCACGCGGGTGGCTGCCGCGCTTCTGCTGGGTCTGGCGGGAGCGACGGCGTGCGCGGCTTTGACCTCGGGCCTGGCGGTGACGATGGGCGTGACGGCGGCTTTCGTGCCGCCTTCGGTGGCGCGGGCGATGATGTACGCGGCGGACCTTTTTCTTACGTTGCCATGGTTGTTTCTGCTGATGATGGTGCGTTCGGCGCTGCCGCTGACGATGGCGCCGTTGCAGTCGGCGGCCGTGACGTTTCTTCTGCTGGCGCTGCTGGGCTGGCCGGTCTATGCGCGGACGGCGTATGCGGGGGCGCGGGGGATACGCAACTCGGAGTGGCTGCTGCACGGGCGCGCGGCGGGTCTTCGCACCGGGCAGTTGGCGCGGCGGCATGTGCTTCCGCACCTGCTTCCTCTGTTGCTGTCGCAGTTCCTGATCTCGATTCCGGCCGCGCTGGTGGCGGAGGCGAACCTGGGGACGATGGGGCTGGGGATCAGCGAGCCGCTTCCCTCGTGGGGCTCGATGCTGCTGGCGCTGGGAAGTCAATCGGCGCTGGCGAATTCGCGCTGGGTCTATCTGCCCATCGCTCTGCTGGTGACGGTGCTTCTGCTGTTCGAACTGCTGACGGTCGAGGTTTAGCGATGTTGCCGGGTGCGAGAACACGGAGAACTGGGCTGTTTCTACTCGGCGTGCTCGCCGCCTGCGGCTGGTGGAGGCAGGCCGATGCGCAGGCGCGAGAGTTGACCTGGTCGATCAAGTACGATCCGAAGACGCTCGATCCGGCGAAGGTGGACGACCAGGCGGCGGAGCTGGTGCGATACCTGACCGGCGGCGTGCTGCTGCGGGTGGACCGGCGGAGCGGAAAGATAGAACCGGAACTTGCCGAGAGCTGGACGGTCTCTCCCGATGGGCGCCTGGTGACCTTCCATCTGCGCAACGGGCTGCGGTTTTCGGATGGTTCTCCGCTCGAAGCGAAGGACGTTGTGTTCACGCTAGCGCGTACGCTCGATCCGGCTACGCAGGCGCCGGTCGCGGACGAGTTCCTGACGCCGCGGGAGGTGTCTGTCGATGCGCCGGACCGGCTTACGGTCAGGGTACACCTGCCTAAGCGCCTGGTTTCGCTGGGCAAGGCGATCGATGAGATTGCGATCGAGCCGGCGAACCGCGCCGGGGACATACGTGTGACCGCGGGGCCGTATGCGCTCTCGGAGTACAGGCGTGGGGAGTATCTGCGGCTGCGCAAGAATACCTATTTCTGGCGCCGCGATGCGTCGGGTGTGCAGCTTCCGTATCTCGCGACGCTGCGGCTGGATATTCTGGGCAACCGCGAGCAGGACGAGATGCGGTTCGTGCGAGGGCAGTACCAGCTGATCGACACGGTGCCGCCGGAGGAGTACAGGCTGCTGGCGGCGAAGGCTCCGGGGAGCGCGCACGACCTGGGGCCATCGTTGAATACGGAGCAGATGTGGTTCAACCAGGCTGCGGGAGCGCCGCTTCCGGCGTGGGAGAAGGAGTGGTTCAAGAGCCGTGTGTTTCGGGTTGCTGTTTCAGCGTCCATTCACCGGGCGGACCTGGCGCGGATCGCGTATGACGGGCATGCCACGCCGGCGTTCGGCTTCATCTCTCCGTTGAATCGGTTCTGGTACAACAGCCATCTGCAGACGGTGCAGGAGGACAGCGCGGGCGCGCTGAGGATGCTGGAGAAGGAGGGCTTCCGCCGCGAGGGTGGCAAGCTGCTCGACCGCGAGGGGCATGCGGTCAAGTTTTCCATTCTGACGAACGCGGGAAATGCGGCGCGCGAGAAGATGGCTGTGCTGATCCAGCAGGATCTCGCGGTGCTGGGGATGGAGGTCACGGTGGTGAAGCTGGACTTCCCGGCGCTGATTGAGCGGCTGATGCATACGCAGGCGTATGAGGCTGCTCTGCTGGGGCTGGCGAACGTGGATCCGGACCCGAGCTCGATGATGAACGTGTGGTTGAGCTCCTCGCCGAACCACCAGTGGGACCCGGCGGAGAAGAGCCCGGTGACGGACTGGGAGGCGGAGATCGACCGGCTGATGACGCAGCAGTCGCAGGCGGCCAGCGACAAGGAACGGAAGCGGGCGGTGGACCGGGTGCAGCAGATCGTCTCCGACGAGCAGCCGTTTCTCTACCTGGTGTTTCCAAACGCGCTGTATGCGGTCTCGCCACTGCTCGAGGGTGTGGACCTGACGGTGGTGCAGCCGGGGGTGGTATCGAGTATCGAAACGATGCGCTGGAAGGGTGAGCGACGCTGACTCCGGTGCTGAGTTCGATGGCGGGTTGGGAGGCGGGTGGGGACCAGGCTGCGCCGGACGAGCTGCTGCGTGTGCATCTGCGGGCTGGGTATGGGGAGCGAGCGGTGTTGGAGGATGTCGGCCTGGTGCTCGGCAGAGGCGAGCGGCTGGGGCTGGTTGGCACCAGCGGCGCGGGGAAGAGCACGCTGGTGCTGGCGCTGATGGGGCTGCTGCCCTGGCGCCGGGGGTGGGCTAAGGGGGAGGTCTTGCTCGAAGGG
>CAXTPY010000155.1:0-4665 GCA_964246195.1 uncultured Acidobacteriaceae bacterium
TTCACCCCCCGCGCATACTCCAGATGCTTCTCTGACGAGATCGGCACCAGCCCCACCTGCACCGGAGCCAGCCACATCGGAAACGCCCCCGCATAGTGCTCGATCAGCACCCCGAAGAACCGCTCCACACTGCCAAATAAGGCCCGATGCACCATCACCGGCTGGTGCTTCCCGCCATCCTCGCCCGTATATTCCAACTCAAACCGAGCCGGCAGGTTGAAGTCGAACTGCACCGTGCTCAGCTGCCACATCCTTCCCAGTACATCCACCAGCTTGATATCGATCTTCGGCCCATAGAAGGCCGCTTCACCTGTTATCTCACGGTAAGGAATCGACTTCCGCCCAAGCGCCGTCTTCAATCCACCGATCGCCCGCTCCCAGTCCGCCGGAGCGCCCGTGTAGTTCGTCTGGTCTTTCGGGTCCCATGTCGAAAGCTCCACCTTGAACTCCGAGAACCCAAACGTCCTCAGCACGCTCTGGGCAAACTCGACACACGCTACCACCTCATCTTCGATCTGCTCCGGCGTGCAGAAGATATGCGCATCGTCCTGCGTGAACCCACGCACCCGCAGCAGCCCATGCATCGTCCCCGAACGCTCATACCGGTACACATTGCCCAGCTCCGCATACCGCACCGGCAAGTCGCGATAGCTCTTAGGCGAATTCTTGTAGATCAGGATGTGTCCCGGGCAGTTCATCGGCTTCAGCCTGTACTCGGCATCGTCAAGCTCCATCGGCGGATACATATTGTCCGAGTAAAATCCCTCGTGCCCTGAGACCTTCCACAGCTCCCGCCGCATGATATGCGGGGTAAACACCATATCGTAACCACGGCGAATACACTCTTCGCGCATCCAGTCTTCCATCGTCTTGCGGACCATACCGCCCTTGGGATGCCAGAAAATCAGCCCGGCCCCGGCCACCTCCTGGATCGAAAACAGGTCGAGCTGCTTGCCCAGCACACGATGATCCCGCGCCTTGATCTCCTCCAGGCGCTTGAAGTGGGCCTCCATCTCCTTCTGCGAAAAGAAGGCGGTCCCATAGATCCGCTGCAGCTGCTGGTTCTTCTCATCGCCCAGCCAGTACGCGCCCGCCACGCTGGTCACCTTGAAAGCCTTCACCCGCGCCGTCGACGGCACATGCGGCCCCCGGCAGAAGTCCACGAAGCCACCATTCCGGTAGAGCGAGATGGTTTCACCGGGCTTGGTAAACCGCTCGATGAAGTGGACCTTCATGAACTCGCCGGCCTTCTCATACTCCTGCAGTCCCACCTCGCGCGGTTCTTCTTCCCGGATAAACCGCTGGTCCCGCGCCACGACCTCCGCCATCTTCTTCTCGATCGCTGCTAGGTCTTCCTCGCTAAACGGCGTCTCACGATACACGTCGTAGAAGAACCCCGAATCGGTCGCCGGCCCATGGCCCAGCTTGGTCTCCGGGAACAGTTCCAGGATCGCCGTCGCCATCACATGCGCCGCCGAGTGCCGCACCACTCTCTGTGCTGCCTCATCAGTCTCCTTCAGCAACTCGAGCGCGACATCCTCCGTCAGAGGAGCCGCGAGGTCCACCAGTCGCTCCCTACTCTTCTCTGGGTCCGAATACATAGCCTCTTCGCTGGCCGAAGCCTTGCCTTCGGCCCCTGTCTCCGCAGTCGCCATTACCAGCGGTCGCACCCGCGCCACCACCGCCACCGCCGCCAATCGAGGCGAGATGTCCATCGCTACATCGTGTGGCGTCGTCCCCCGTCCGACCTCCCGCACAGACCCGTCGGGAAGCTGAATCTTGATCGTCTCCATCGTTCTCTCACTCATGGTCATCCTTGTTCAGCATAGTTGCTTTCGTTGCGTTCGCGTCCTCGTGCCACTCTCTTCGAGAGACTTAGAGCAGATTGCCTGTCGGTGTAGAGACTGTTGTGTTCTTTTACTTGTCATTCCCGCAGAGAATTTGCCTTTGTTCTTCCTCTACGCCGCTAACAAATCCGCTATAAGCATCTTCGAACCGAAGAACTGCATCGGAATCTTAACCGAGTAAGAATCTCGCCTTGAATAAACGTCTCGCCCGCCCGCAGCGAAAGAGCCGGCACGAGGTCATCGGTTTCGGAACCATTAAAGTTATAGACACTGAAAGGCATTCTTCCCATGCAAGTTCTCTGCTGCCCATCGACGTCCGCCTGCGCAGACATCGTCTGTCCCCTTTGCGGCCAAGCCTTCCAACTGTTTTGGGAGCGCTCCAATCCCGCAGAGCGCGAGGACACCCTCCGTACCATCCTCCAGGAGTTCCGCACGCAACATGTCTCCGCCCTCAACGATCTAGTCCACCCCGCGACTCCCTTCAATATACCCAGCTGGAACGGCCTGCCCCACTTCTCCGGCGCAGCCCTCCTCGGCAGATGTGACGGAACTACCTATACCGGAATTGGGAGCGTTGCCTCAGGGCCACGGACATTCGCTCTCCTACTAACCTCTCCTGCTCTGACTCGGCCTTGACATGACATCATGGCGTCTGGTGCTTACGAGTCATTCCCTTTATCTTCCAAACTCTCCTTCCGACGAGAAAACCTTACCTCTTTGACGTTATGCATGATGTTGTGCCGATCAGGCGCTGATGCAGCAGAGCGGGCAGCAGAACATCGAAGAAGGACTCGCTATGTTGCTCCAGGCAAACTTCAGCATTCGGTCTGCCCGCAATCACGTGCGTAAGGCCCGGCGTATCTACTTCAATGCGGAGCGGCGTGGTCGGACAAGAAGCAGGGTGGAGCACATATGCCGCAGCTACTCCGTCGAAGAGCGTAGGCGTGGGCTGCAGGGTGTTACGTATGTTCTCAGCGGTGAGAATTTGCAGGGAGTCGGTGAGCGGTGTAGAGATGGAGGCGAGCAGAGAGCGTCTCGTCTCATCCAACTTCACCTGCGTGGAATCGAGCGGAAGCATCACGATAGGGACGCCGGAGCGAAAGACCTTCTGCGCGGCTTGCGGGTCCATGGCAATGTTGTACTCGGCGACTGGTGGAGACGGCGCGAACCCGAGACTGTCGTCGTAGCCGCGATGGATGGAACCGCCCATCATGACGATTCGCTTCAGCTTGCCAAACGTGGAAGGATCGCGATCGATGGCGGTGCCCAGGTTGGTGAGCGGCGCGAGGGCGAGCAGGGTAAGCTCTCCCGGGTTCTTGCGGATCTGGTCGAGCAGGAACGAGACCGCGTCGGGATGGGCGTGGACGATACCCTCCTCGGCCCACGCCCGCTGGGAGAACTGCGCCGCGCCGGGCCCGGTCTTTTCAACTCCAGTCGCCACTTCGATGCCCTGGCGTCCCGTCTCGCAGAGCAGACGGTCAATCATACGGCTGCGCAGGGTCGTATCGCCCCATGCGGACTCGATGCCGACGATCCTGACGTTTGGGCTCGAGAGCATCAGTCCCACGGCGAACGCATCGTCGATATCGTCCCCGATATCTGTGTCGATGAGGACCTTTTCTGTGATCGTCTCAGGCTTCTCGATCTGAGCCTGCGCCCAGCCGGTCCGTCCCACGTTGCCAGCGATGGAAACCGCAAGCACGAGCACACTCAGTCGAAGTAAACGCATCATCGAACCTCGGAACCTCGCCGGCAGCAATGCTGGTGGTCTATGGTCGCACGACCTTCGTCACCAACGCACCGCTCCCACTGGTCCAGACGGCTGATGCGCCCCAATATGACTCTGCTCAGACCTACTGTAAAATCGAGAGTTGCAGACGATAGCAGGAATGGAGAACTTTCTTGGCGGAGACGATCTTTGATCTAGTGGTAGTCGGAGGGGGGCCGGCGGGATACACCTGCGCGATCCGCGCATCGCAATACGGCCTGAAGGCTGCGCTGATCGACGCGAACGAGCGCCTGGGGGGTACCTGCCTGCTCTGGGGTTGCATTCCGACGAAGGCGATGCTCTTCTCCGCCGAACTCTGGGATCACCTGAAACACGCTGACCGCTACGGCATCGACGTAGCCCCGCCCAAGCTGAACTGGAAGAATATCCTGGCTCGCAAGGACGACGTGATCATGAGGCACACCAAAGGCCTCGACTTCTTGATGAAGAAGAATAAGATCAACGCCATCAAAGGCTATGGCCGTCTTACCGGTCCCGCGAAGGATGGCGTGCATTCGATCGAGGTGAAACGAGCCGATGGCGCCAGCGAGACCGTGAAGGCGAAGCAGGTTGTGCTGGCCATGGGCTCCGACGCCCGCATGCTGCCGGGCTATACGCCGGACGATACCATCATGACGAACATCGAGATCCTGAAGACGGACCACATGCCCAAGTCGCTGGTCGTGGTGGGTTCGGGCGCGGTGGGCGTAGAGTTTGCCTCCGTCTTCAAGAGCTTCGGTGCGGAGGTCACCATCCTCGAAGCTCTGCCCCGCATCGTCAACGTGGAGGACGAGGAGATCTCGAAGGAGTTGCTGCGGCAGTATAAGAAACGCGGCATCGACGTCCACGTCTCCGCCAAGGTGGATAAGATCGAAAAGAACAAGGATGGTGCGCTCGTCCACTTCACCCGATCCGACGGCAAGGCGGAGACCAAGCAGGCCGAGAAGGTCCTGGTCGCCGTGGGCCGCGCCCCACGCACCTACGACGCCGGGCTGGACAAGACCAACATCCAGCTCGACCGCGGCTTCATCATGACCAACGAGTGGATGG
>CAXTPY010000156.1:0-4638 GCA_964246195.1 uncultured Acidobacteriaceae bacterium
GGTGGGTAGGGGCAGGGGGTCCCAGCGGAGCTGGCTTGGGGTGGTCTCGACTTCGTTGAAGGGGCTGCTGCGAACCATGCCGTTCGAGATTCGCTGGTAGGGTTTGTGCATCACGGACGGGCGTATGCGGTAGGTCCACGTGCGGCGGTTGAGGTGGCGCGGGGCGGTGAAGGGGCTGCCGCTAAGCTGTTCGGTGTAGAGGCCGAGGGGGGCCTGCTGCGGGGCGTTCTGGCCTTGCGGGAGGGCGCCGGGCACGGCCTCGGTGGCGAATTCGTTGCCGAAGCCGGTGAAGTAGAGAAGAGCGGGCATGCACATGTCCTTTCGACGGAACAGGCCAGGTTATAGGAAACGGCGCTGGGAGGGAAACGCGCCGCTCAGTCGTTTGCTGGGGGTTGGTAGAGATCTCCAATCGTTCTCAGAGGGTAAACGCAAAGCGCCGGGATAGCGTTAAATAGGAGCAAGCCATGTCTACCTCCCTAGCGCTCTCGCCCGATGTTCTCGCCAGATACCAGCCCGTCATCGGGCTCGAGGTTCACGTCCAGCTGCTCACCGACTCAAAGGCGTTCTGCAGTTGTCTGAACCGCTATGGCGGGGAGCCGAACACTCACGTCTGCCCTACTTGCCTGGGCTTGCCTGGGGCGCTGCCGGTGCTGAACCGGCGCGCGGTGGAGTTCGCGGTGCTTGCGGCGCGCGCGATTCACTGCGAGATTCGCGAGACCAGCGTCTTCTCGCGCAAGAACTATTTTTATCCCGACAACCCTAAGGGGTATCAGATCTCGCAGTTCGACAAGCCCCTCGCGGAAGATGGGTATATCGATATTCCGGACGCCGGGGGCAGCTTGAAGCGCATTGGGATCACACGGCTTCATCTGGAGGAGGACGCGGGAAAGAGCGTGCACGATGGCTTTCCGGACTCGGTTTCCTCGACCTACATCGACTTGAACCGGTGCGGCACTCCGCTGGTCGAGATCGTCTCCGAGCCGGACCTGCGGACGCCGGACGAGGCTTACGAGTATCTGACGCGCTTGAAGGAGATACTGCTCTACACGGGGGTGAGCGACTGCAATATGGAAGAAGGCTCGCTTCGTTGCGATGCCAATGTGAGCGTGATGTTGAAGGGCGCGGCGCGATTCGGGACCAAGGCGGAGGTGAAGAACGTGAATAGCTTCCGGTATATCCGGGCGGCGCTCGAATATGAGATCGAGCGGCAGATCGGGGTGCTTGAAGAGGGGGGGCGCGTGGCGCAGGAGTCGAGGCTGTGGAACAACGCGGAGGGCCGCACCTTCTCGATGCGGTCGAAGGAGCATGCTCACGATTACCGCTACTTCCCCGAGCCGGATCTTGCTCCGCTGCGGGTGGGCGCGGCGTGGCAGGAGGAGATTCTGCGGGCGATGCCGGAGCTTCCGGAGGCACGCCGGGCGCGGTTGATCGAGGCGTATGGCTTGTCGCAGCAGGATGCGATGACGCTTACGGCGACGCGCACGTTTGCCGACCGCTTCGAGATGGCGGCAAAGCGGGCGAAGAGTCCGAGGCGGGTGGCGGCGCTGCTTACGAGCGAGCTCACCAGCCGGCTGAAGGCGGCGAACCTGGAGTTCGACGAGTCTCCGGTGTCGATCGAGGGGGTGATTGTGGCGGCCGACCTAGCGGAGGCGGGCGCTATCTCCAGCAAGATACTGAAGCAGATACTGGACACCTGTTTCGCTAGCAACGAAGATTTTCCGGCTGTGTACGAGCGGGAGAGGCCGCAGCAGATCTCCGATACAGCCGCTCTCGAGGCGATGATCGATGAGGTGATCGCGTTGAATCCTAAACAGGTCGAGCAGTATCGCGGCGGTAAGAAGAGGGTGTCTGCGTTCTTCGTCGGCAATGTGATGCGGCTGTCGAAGGGGCAGGCGAACCCGGGGGTGCTGAACCAACTGGTGGCGAACAGGCTGGATGCGCTTGGTCCGCTGGCGTGATCGGGGGTTTTCAGCGGGGTGGGTTTGCCGAGGTCGCGGGGTGCTGGGTAGGAGGTGTCGGAGACCTGCACCAGTTTCGATGCAACGCTGGCGCGATGCGGGTAGTCCTATCTGCTGGAGGGAATTAGATGACAACGAGTAAGAAGGTGGCGGCGAAGAAGACGTCCGGCATGCCGCCGGCGAAGTCGGCCCGTGGGCAGAAGACGGCATCGGCGGCGGGAAGGCCTTCCGCTGAGGATGCTCCGAGGAAGAGTTCCACGAAGACGAGCTCTGGGGCGAAGTCTGGGGCGAAGAAGGCGTCGGCGAAGACGTCGAGCAGCAAGTCCAGTTCGCGCAAGTACTCTCCGGAGGCGGGCAAGAGCGTGGAGCGGGAGATGAAGGCGATGCATGAGGGCAAGTTGAAGAGCGGGGGGAGCGGTAAGAAGGTCACGAATCCGAAACAAGCTATCGCGATCGGTCTCTCCGAGGCGCGGCGGGCTGGTGCGAAGGTGCCTTCGGCGCCTGGGACGTAAGAATGGGTCTACGGGGCACGTTTGCGGAGACGTTTTGGGCTCTGGGAGCTCTTGCTATTTTTGTGGATGGTGTCAAGAACAGGCAACAGCAGGATGGCCGCAGATTCTCTTTGGGAAGGATAGAGACATCGGTTGCTGCGTTGCTCTAGGCTCCGAGAAGCTGGGCGTCTCCCGGGACAGGTTCACGCGATGGGCCGGGGTATGTGGGAGAGTCGACGGCGCATCCGCGGCGGCAGACGATGCGCATCTTCTCCGCCGCGAGGATCTTCCTTGCCTGCGTTCTTGCGTGGGACGACCAGGGACCCGACGCGTCCAGGCGGATGTAGAGCAGCCAATGGCGCAAGGCTTTTCTGCGCTCGTTCTGCCGTTCGTACGCCAGGGCTAGATTGTAGTGCGCGTCGGCGTAGCTGGGCACGAGCTGGACGGCGCGCTGGTATGCAGCGGTGGCTTCGGGCAGGCGCTGCAGCTCGTCTAGTACATTGCCGAGATCGAAGAAGGCGAGGGCGTAGTCGGGGTCGGCGATTGTGGCCGCGCGGTAGAGTTTCTCCGCCTGAGAATACTCGCGGCAATTGTAGTGGATGGTTCCGAGGTTGATGAGAGCGGGCGCGTGCGCGGGCTTGGCTTTGAGGATGGCCTGATAGGTCTCGATGGCGGCGACTACGGTGGCGGGATTCTCCTCCTGCTTGACCGCCAGAACGAACATCTCCTGGAGACTCTCCTGGAGGGCGAGGGCCTGCTTGGACGAAGGGGGGGCTGTTGCGGGCCGGACTATGCGGAGCTGGCCTGGAGGCTCATGCTCGAAGTCGAAGGCGAGCTGCTGGGTGAGGGGGTCCATCAAGGCGCCGCCATGTCGAAAGCTGAGGCGGGAGCCCCTCTGTACGGCGGTGGCCTCGCGCAGGGGCTCGCGCATTCCGGCGATGCGCTGCATGGCGTGGATGGATGCCTGGATGTTTTTTACGGAGATGCGGCGGGAGCTTAGGTCGCGGAGGGTTCGCAGGCGGCCTAGGTCTTCAAAAGAATAGGTTTCAGTGGGGGTGATCAGCTCGGCCCGCTCCCAGGTGAGCAGTTGGCGAGCGTGCAGGTGCAGGATCCGAAGGGCATCGGGACGACTGTATCGGTTCACGGCAGGTGTCTCGCTCCAAAAGCCTCGTTCATCTTGGAGTATCCGGCGGAACGGCATTGGGATCAAGGGCGTAAGGGGCGTGGAAGGAGAATACACGTGGATATCGTGTACCAAATATGGTTCTGGCTTGTTTGGGCCGGGGATCGAGCGCGGACTGCGGGCTGGGGGCACTTAGCGGGCTTCTGGGTGTAACTGAGATCGAGAAGCTTTCATGTCCGTGCCGTGTTTTGAGAGCTAAGACAGTGTTTGGCGATCAAGACTCACGAGCTTCCTTACGGCTTGTAAAAGCTTTGCCTTGCGAAGCGTCGAAGTACACGTTGGAAGCTGTCGAAAGGTGGGTGGAGAGCCCGGCTACCAGAGACATGATTTGTATCTGCGGCCAACGGGCATGCGCCGAGGTGCGCGCGCGCCCGCAATCTTCGGTGGAAACGGTGTGGCAGAGAAGAACCAGATCGATGGTGTTACCGGCCGCAACTATCTCAATTTGGGGTAGGGCGGAGACTATCCGGACGCAGTAGCCGGCCCTTTCCAGAACCCAACGCCTGGTATTGAGCAGACTTGGTTCGCGGCCAAAGATAAGAATCGACGGGACTAGGGCCTAGGTGAGCCTTTCTGAGAAGTGGCGGGCCGACGAGCAAAAGAACGATGCTAGGCGTTTGCTGGAGAGGGGTCTGCACGTTGGAGGGCGCAGCTTCGTACGGCAGCAGACAGAAGATGTCAAGGAGGAAGAGTAGGATACTTTCACTGGGAGAACCTTTCCGGGTCTAATCAGAGACGTGATCGCCGCGGATTTTGTTGGCTGCAGCCTCCTTTGCGAACTGAAGCAAAGGAGCCTTCATGCCCTCCCCACCGACCAATCTTCTCCTAGCCTCGCTCTCTACCGAGGGCCGGAAATCGCTCCGGGCACAGTGCGTGGAAGTGGATCTGCCGCTCAGGGAATCTTTGTACGAACCTGGGAACACGCCTACTTACGCGTACTTCATGACTTCGGGGATAGCCTCCGTGGTTGCGGCTATGGAGGATGGGGGCACGGCGGAGGTGGGAC